>NZ_BBWL01000044.1:0-113581 GCF_001463785.1 Aureimonas sp. AU40 | reverse complement strand
CCCATGGGCCAAGCTCGAAACCGCCCTCACCCCGCCGATCGCTCCCTTGATTCCGGTAAGCTCCAGGATCAGACTTGGCTCGCCGGGACGCAAGGGCCGATCAGTCCGCCGCGAGCGGACGATAGGTATGCGGGAGACCGAAGGCGGCCGGGCCGAACACGGCCAGAGCCTCGGGCGTGCGCATGATCGGCGGCACGCGCACGGCCAGGATGTTGACCCGCTGCCCATAGCGCAGGCGCTCGGTCGGAATGGCCTCCGCCGTGTCGAGATCAAGGATCGAGATCAGGTCGGGCACGACGGCGAGCACCCGCCCCCCCTGCTCGGCCACGAGATTCTCGTTCTGGATCTCGACCAGAATGGGCTCGGCGTCGAGCTCAAAAGGTTCGATGCGCACGGTTCCGACCGACCAGCCGTTGACCTCGCGCCGCGACAGGTCGGCAACCTTGCCGGCGCCGATCAGGCGGGCATAGCCGTAATGGGTTTGCGCGAAGAAGGCGACCAGCGCCTCGATCGGATCGCGCTTGGCCGCCTTCGCCTCGCGCAGCGTCCGGCCGATGCCGATTGCCAGCGACATGGTGCCGGGCACGGAAACGCGGCGCGCGGTGGCGCCGTCCATCCCGTAATTGGCGACATAGGACTGGCCGCCCATGCGGATCGTCAGGCCGCGCGCGATCCATTCGGCCTCGGCCGCGCCGCGCGTCTCGATGACGGAGACATTGCCCTTCTCGTCGGCGACAGCGGTCGGGCAGGCCGGCACGCCGTAGACGTTGAAGGTTTCCATTTCGAGCTGGGGAAAGGCGCGGCCCATGCCGTCGGCGTCGATCACGGGAAGGCCGCGCCGCGCGGCGATCGCGATCGGCACCATGGAGTTGACGCCGCCCGCCTCGAACGGGATCACCGCCTCGACCCGTTTCCCGGTCCGGTTTTCCCAGGCCGCGAAGGCCGCCTCCATCTCGTCGCCGCCCGGCAGCTTCTCGATCAGGATCGTGGGCGCGCCCATGGCGCCGCAGGCGACGACCTGCGTGGCGTCCGGCACGTCGTCCAGGGCCAGAAGCGGCACCGGCCCATGCTCGGCCAGCGCGGCGCGGGCGACGAGCTTGCCGATATAGGGGTCCCCGCCCCCGCCCGTGCCGAGAATGGCCGCGCCGACGGCGAGGTCGTCCAGATCGTCGATGGTGATCGTGCGCATCAGAGGGCCATCGTCTCGATAGGAATGAAGGGGTGGTCGAGGCCGAAACAGGAGGGTCCGAACACGGCCAGCGCCTCGGGCGTGCGCATGATCTCGGGAACCGCCACGGCCATGACCGACACGCGCTGTCCGTAGCGCAGGTTCTCCGTGGTGATCGGCTCGGCGGTCTCGGAATCCATGATGCAGATCAGGTCGGGCACGATGGCCTTCACCACGCCGTCGACACGCGCGATGAGGTTCTCGTTCTGGATCTCGATCTCCATCGTGCCAGAGAAGCGCCCCAGCCCCTCGATGCGGGCGGAGCCGAGCGAGAAGCCGTTGCGCGTTTCCCGCCTCATGTCGGCGATCTTGCCGGTGAAGATGATGCGGCCGTGATGGTAGAGCGTCTGGGGCAGGAGCTCGAGCAGGGCGTCGAACGGGTTGAGATGGCGCGACTTGGCCTCGCGCAGGGTCCGGCCGATGCGCATGGCGAGCGTCAGCGTGTTGGGAATGGCGGTGCGCTTCACGTCCGCGCCGGACATGGCGTATTCCGCGATATAGGCGCAGCCGCCCATACGGATGGCGACCCCGCGCGACAGCCATTCCATCTCGCGGTTGTCGCGCGCCATGATCAGCGCTTGATCGCCGTCCTCGTCGGAGACGACCATCGGGCTGCCCGACACGCCGTAGACGCCGAAGGTTTCCATTTCGAGTTGCGGGAAGGCGCGCCCCATCCCGTCGGCATCCACGATCGGCAGGCCGAGGCGCGCGCCGACCACGAGCGGAATGGTGGAGTTGATGCCGCCGATCTCGATCGGCATCGTGGCCTGAGCCTTTCGGCCGAGATGCCGCTCCAGCGAGCGCAGCGAATTCACGGCCTCGTCGCCGCTCGGGATCTTCTCCACCAGGACGGTCGGCGCGCCCATCATGGCGGTCGGGATCACCAGCGCATCGTCGTCCAATTCGGAGGGGTCGATCACCTCGACCTCCAGCCCCTCGTCGAGACATTGCTGCACCATCAACCGGCCGACATAGGGATCGCCCCCGCCCCCCGTTCCCAGAAAGGCCGCGCCCAGCGCCAGGTCCTTCAGGTCTTCCGAATTGAGCTTCATCGTCAGGCTCCGATCACGAGGTCGCCGACGGCCTTCACGCGGATGCGCGTCGCCGAGCCCGGCAGGTAGGCGAGCGGCACCTCCTCGATATCGACGATCTTCACCGAACCCGCCGCCGCGCCGGCCCGAACGGCGTGTTCGGTGGCCTCCTTCTTCGCGCCGTCGAGAACGATGTCGCGCGAGGTGCCCTCCAGCGAATAGATGCGGTCCACCTCGCCGCCGACCTGCGCGATGGCGGCGCCGATCGCGTTGGCGACCGAGGCGTTTTCGGGCCGGATCACGCGCGAGGCGGAGGGAAGATCGCGCGACACGAGGATCGAGCCGCCGCCCACCAGCACCACCGGAAGCGGCTGGGCCGACGTCTTCATCCGATCCACCGCCTCGTCCACCATCCGGTGCATCGTGGCGAGCGCGGCTTCCACGGTTGCGGCCGGAACATGCGCCACGCGCGAGCGGTCCCCGATGTCTTCGAGCCCGGCGGCGACGACGATGTCGGTCGTGGTCAGCGTGTCGCCGCCGAACACGAGGGCCTTGGAGGTGATCTCGTAGCCGACCGAGTCCGGCCCGATGCGCCGCCCGTCCTCGCGCACCCGCGAGCCGCCGCCGAGCCCGACGGCGAGCACATCCGGCATGCGGAAATTCGTGCGCACCCCGCCGATATCCACCGCCACGGCCGACTCGCGCGGGAAGCCCTGCATCAGCATGCCGACATCGGAGGTCGTGCCGCCGATATCGACCACCATCGCCTCCTTCTCGCCCGCCAGCATGGCCGCGCCGCGCATCGAGTTGGTGGGACCGGAGGCGAAGGTGAGAACGGGATAGCGCTCGACATGCTCGGGCGTCATCAGCGTCCCATCGTTCTGGCTGATGAAGAAGGGGGCGGAGATGTTCATGTCGCGCAGCGCCTGGCGGAACGAAGCGACGACGTGCCGGGACAGGTCGGCGAGGCAGGCGTTCATGATCGCCGCGTTCTCGCGCTCCAGAAAGCCGACCCGGCCGATCTCGTGGCTGAGCGAAAGGGCGATATCGGGCACCTCGTTGCGCAGGATCTCGGCGGCGCGCTGCTCCATGATCGGCGTCACGGGCGAGAAGACCGACGTAATGGAAGCCGAGCGAAGGCCCTTCTGGCGGATTTCCCGCGCGATGCGCAGGATCTCAGCTTCGTCCAGCGGCGCGATCTCGCGCCCGTCGAACTCGTGTCCGCCCCGAACCATGTAGCCGTGGCGGCCGAGCGTCGTGGCGAGGTCGTCGGGCCAGTCGGTCATGGGCGGAAGGGCGCGCGTCGCCGGCAGGCCCAGCCGGATCGCGGCCACCTCCAGCAGGCGCCGCCGCTCAACCACGGCATTGGTGAAATGCGTGGTGCCGATCATGACGGCCTGGATCGCGCCCGCCTCGACGCCGCTGCGCTGGAGAACCTCGCGCAGGACGGCCACGACGCCGGACGAGACGTCGGCGGTGGTGGGCGACTTGCAGGCGGCGACGACGCGCAGGCCGTCCATGAGAGCGGCATCCGTGTTGGTGCCGCCCACGTCGATTCCGATCCGCATGGGGTGTTTCCTCGAAGGTCTGGGACTGAAGTTTGAAAGGGGCCGGCGGTCAGACGGCGAGCGCCTCGCAGCGCCCGGGGTCCCATCCCGCCAGGACGGAGGCGCCGGGCGCGAAGCGTGGCTGATGAATCTGGTTCTGCCGCTCCGCCACGATCTCGGCCCCGCCGACAGCGAGCCGGTAGCGCACGATCGGACCCTGGTAGGTTTCCGACAGGATTTTGGCGGGAAACGGCACGACGCCGGGGGGCAGCGCCTGGCCGTCGATCAGGACGTTTTCGGGGCGCACCACGAGCTTGGCGCCCCGCTGAACCTCGACCCCCTCGCCCGCCCGCGCCTCGAATTCGGTTCCGCCGAAGCGCACGCGGCAGCGCCGTTCGGAGACGGTCGCGATCTCGACGTCGATCAGGTTGGAATGGCCGATGAAGCTGGTGACGAAAAGCGTTTCGGGCCGCTCGTAGATGTCCTCCGGCGTGCCGACCTGCACGAGCCGAGAGCGCTGCATCACGCCGATCCGGTCGCTCATGGTCAGGGCCTCGTCCTGATCATGGGTGACGTAGACGGTGGTGATGCCGAGCGAGCGCTGGAGATCCTTGATCCAGAACTTCATCTCCTCGCGCATGTTCTTGTCGAGCGCCGACAGCGGCTCGTCGAGCAGCAGAATGCGAGGCTGCGTGACGAGAACGCGCGCCAGCGCCACGCGCTGCTGCTCGCCGCCGGACAGCTGCCGGGCGTAGCGCTCCCCGTATCCCGTCAGGCCCACCTGCGCGAGCACGGCCTCGACCTTGCGCCCGATCTCGGCTTTGGCGACCTTGCGCATGCGCAGGCCGAAGGCGACGTTGGCCGCAACATCCATATGCGGAAAGATCGCGTAGTTCTGGAACACGATGCCGATGTTGCGCTGCTCGGGCGGCCGCTGGGTGACATCGTCCTCCCCCAGCCAGATGCGCCCGTCGCTCGGGTCCACGAAGCCCGCGATCATGCGCAGCGTCGTGGACTTGCCGCAGCCGGACGGGCCGAGAAGCGAGAAGAACTCACCGTCGCGAATGTGCAGTTCGACGTTGTCGACGGCGCGCGAGGCGCCGTAGCTCTTGGTCAGCTTGATGAGCCGGATGTCGGTCACGGGCGCGGGTCCTGCGGCGGGGTGCGAGGCGAAGGGGCCGGCCTTCGAGCCAGCCCGGCAAGGCGTCAGGAGGCGAAGATCTCGTTGACGGTCTCGACGATGTCGTCCTCGTTTTCGAGATAGCTCTTCCAGTCCGGCATGAAGAGGCCGTCGAGGGCGTTGGCGGTGTTTTCGACGCCCTGGCTTTTCAGGCCTTCGGGCAGCTTGGCGTCGCGGTGGCTCGGCCGGTAGAAGAACACTTCGCCGATCGCGGTCTGATAGGCCGGGTCGAGCGTGCGATCGACCAGCGCGAGCGCCAGCTTCTTCTGCGTCGGCTCGAGATAGCGGCTGACGGTCTTGGTCTGCGTCAGGATCGATTTGGGATTGTCCCAGATCCAGGCGTCCACCGGCACGCCCTTGGCCTTCTGCAGATAGACCTCGCCGTCGTTCTGGACGGCGATCTCGACCTCGCCGCGTTCCACCAGCGCCTGCATGTTGCCGGTGAAGTCCGAGATCTTCAGCGGCACCGCCGCCCGCATGGCCTCGTATCCGGCGTCGAGATCGTACTGGTCCTTGCCGAAATTCATGGCGGCGGCGAGGAAGAAGTCCATCTGCAGCGTGTTGGTGGTGACATAGGTGCCGCGCTTGCCGGCATAGCGCGCGTCCCAGAAATCCTTGAAGCTGGTGGGCGGGGCGATCCCGGTGTCGGTGCGGTAGACCCAGCAATAGCGCGAGAAGGCCCAGGTCACGCCGAGCCCGTTGGCGGTCGCGAAGGGCCAGACGCCCTTGGCGTTGGGCATGTTGGCCAGCAGTTCCTCCTGCGGCAGGAAATAGTCCCCCGCCCCGGCCGTCTTGAACATTTCCGGCAGGTTCCAGTTCGTCACGGCGTAGGCCGGGCTCTTCGGCCCGCCGGCCACGAATTTGGGGAACCAAGGGAAGGAGCTGTCGTACTGGACGCGGCAGTTGAAGTCCTTCTCGAACCGGTCGAGCAGCAGCTTGCGCTGCGTTTCCTGCCAGAACCCGCCCCATTCCGCGATCGTGATCGTGGCGCCGCCGGCGTCGAACGGGGTGCCGTCATAGGCCACGTCCTGCGAGAAGGCTTGGTTGATGGCGAAGAGATTGACCCCGGAGGCCGCCAGTCCGAAGGCGGCGCCGGCCTTGAGGATCTGCCGCCGGTTGGGCTGCAGGGAGGTCTTGTCATGGGTGTCGGTCATGGCGTTCTTCTCCGGGGTGGAAACGGCGTGCGGCCTTCAGCGTCCGCCGAACAGGCGGCGGAAATTGACGAGGCGTGAGGTCAGGACGGTCGAGGCGATCACCAGAAGGATCGCGAAGATGCCGGCGGCGGCGGCGGTCGGCTCGAAGCGGTAGCGCAGCGAGGTGTAGATCGCGATCGGCAGGGGCTGGGTGTCGGGCGAGGCGAGAAAGAGCGTCACCTCGAACTGGCCGAAGGAGACGATGAAGGCGAAGAGCGCGCCCGCCGAGATGCCGGGCATGATGATCGGCAGGGTAATGCGGCGGAAGGCGCCGAGCGGCGACGCGCCGAGCGCGCGGGCCGCCTCCTCCAACGAACGGTCGAAATCCACCAGCGCGGCCGTCACGGTGGCGATCACCAGCGGCGTGGTGACGATGACGTGCCCGACGAGAAGGCCGGTGAAGGATCGGGCGAGGCCGATCCCGCTCGTCGTGAAGAAGACGTAGAGCGCAAGGCCGAGAACGACGCCCGGCAGAACCAGCGGCAGGACGAAGAGCGTGCGCAGAACCGCGCCGAGCGGGCTGAGCGTGCGCGACAGCCAGACCGCCGCCGCCGTGCCGATCAGGGTGGAGACGAGGGTCGCCGCCGCCGCGAGCTTGAAGGAGAAGAGGTAGGCGGGAACGAAGGTCGGCGAAGTCAGAAAGGCTTCGATCCAGCGGAAGGAGAGGCCCTGGGGCGGAAAGGTCAGATAGTCGCCCGAGTTCAGCCCGGTCAGGATCACGATCAGAACGGGAACCAAAAGCACCGTCAGCGCGATGGCGGCGCCGATCTTGAACGGCAGGGGGATCGTCTCGCCGTCGCGCATTAGGCTCGCCCTCCGGCCGTGCGCCGCGCGGCGACCTGATAGACCGCGACCGCCAGGAGACTGGTCAGGAACAGAACAGCGGCGATCGCGGCGCCGAACTGCCAGCGGCCCGCCTCGGCGATCTGCTGGTAGATGTGGATCGGCAGCGTCACCACCTTCCAGCCGCCCATGAGGGCGGGCACGACATAGGAGGAGATCGACAGCGCGAAGACGAGAAGCGATCCCGACAGGATGCCCGGCATGGAAAGCGGCAGCACCACGGCGCGAAAGGCGGCCCAGCGGGAGGCGCCGAGCGAGCGCGCCGCCTCCTCGTAGGAGGGCGGGATCGCCTTGATGACGCCGATCAGCGAGATCACCATGAAGGGCAGCGTGACCTGCACGAGGCCGACCACCACGCCGAACAGATTGTACATGAGCGGCAGCGGACCGGAAACGAGGCCCGACGCCACCAGCGCGCCGTTCACGAGGCCGTTGTCGCCGAGCAGCACCATCAGCCCGTAGAGCCGGATCACCATGTCGAGCTGCATGGAGGACAGGACCAGGATCATCAGAAAGGCGTTGCGCCCGGGATGCGTGGTCTTGGCGATGACATAGGCCAGGGGATAGCCGAGCGCGAGGCACAGGAGCGAGACCAGAATTCCGATCCCGACCGAGCGGCCGATCGCCTCGTAGTAGATCGCGCGGGTGAACACCCGAACATAGTTCTCGAGCGTCAGGGCCGAGGTGAAGGCGACGCTGCCCGCGACGCCCTTGTTGAAGGACAGGGCAAAGAGCGAAGCCGTGGGCAGGACGAAGAACACCAGAAAGAACAGGGAGGCGGGCAAGGCCAGGAGCCAGAGGCCGGGGCGCGGGAGACGGCTGAGGACGGAGGCTTTCGCTCGGTCCCGTGGCGTTCTCAGAGCTTGGGTTGCATCCATGCCGCTCGCTTCTCTTTGCTGAACCTCGGGAATGCCTTACTCCGCCGCCAAGAGGCGGCTCGCCTTCAGCGGCTCGAAGCCGAGCAGTTCCTTTTCCGGCGGCGGCGGATAGGTCAGCGCGCTCTGCGTCAGGCCCGAGCGGACAAGCGCCGCCGCGATGTTCACCGCGTTGGGGATCGGGTCCACCACCGGAATGTCGATGCCGTGGGAGAGGAGCCCGTCGCGAACCGCGCTGGCGCAGCCGAGCAGCCCGGTGCAGCCGACGATCACGGCCTCGGCGCCGTCGATCTCGACCGCGAGCCGCGCCTGCTCGACCAGAAGGCGCTTCGTAGCATCGAGATCGTCCTCCAGCGCCAGAACGGGGATGTCGACATGGCGGACAGAAGTCATGCGCGACGCCAGACCATGCACGGCTGCGGCGTTCTCGAACTGGGCGCGCAGCCGCCGCATGACGGTGATGACGGAGAAGCGGTGACCGAGCATGGCGGCGATATGCATGGCTGCCTGGCTCGGCCCGACCACGGGAATGCGAACCGCCTCGCGAGCGGCGCGCAATGCCGGGTCGGCCATGCAGTCGATCACGACCGCGTCCACCCCCTCGCGCTCGGCCTCGACGATCTTGCGGATCGTATCGGGCGCGCAGACGGCGGTCTCGAATTCGCTTTCGATCGATCCCGGCCCGAAGTCGATCTGCGACCCCGACACCATAAGCCCCGGATATCCCAAGGCTTCCAGATCCTCGACGCGGCGAAAGCCGCGCGTGGTGATCGGTGAAACCACCCGAACATGAACGGAGCGATCGTGCATGGCACCCTCATCCGATTTCGTCGTAACGGAATGGTGCGCCGGTTCGGCCTCTCGCGAAATCGCGCAGATGGATAGGCCTGCCCTCGATTGGTAGCGCGGGATTTCGGCGTTTGGCTTCACCATCCTACCCGTCTGGATAGTGCGACCTGATTTTAAGAAGCGCGCGCTGCACGAGGAGGCGCCGGTGTCTATTTTGCTTAAGAAGCAGTCAACGGCCGCACTCCTCCAACCCAACCCTGGTTTTTCCAAAGGGCTGCGAGACAGAGCATTTCGGTTCGACCCTGATCCGCAGCTTGTCCAAGGTCTACGAGTTGGGGGCAAGCGTTCTGACCGGCCGGCGCATCGTCGCTTCGCTTGCGTCGCGCCAGAACACGCCGGGGATGCCGATCGCTGCGCGTTAGGCTCGTGGCGGACCAAAAGCTCCGCACCTCGGAAACCATCTCAGGTCTCCATCACCTCGATACGGAACAGAAGGGGATCACCCTGCAACGATTTGGCTTCGCAACGGGACGTTTTTGCCATCCTAAAATATGATTGTATTTATCATGTTATGCGGCTAACAGTCGCAACGATCGACGTTGCGAAAGAAAGTCGTAGCAGATGTGGAAACATTCTAAAGTATTGTCCGCTTCGCTCCTTGTCCTGTCCCTCGCTTGTCCGGCATTGGCAGATGACAGAACGATTCCAATCACGGATGATCGCGGCGTCATTGTCGAGGTTCCTTCAGACCCCCGCAACATTGCCGCCGTCTCGTATCTGGCTGTAGATGTCGGACTGGCGCTCGGCGTCGCTCCCAGTCGTTTCGCCGTCACTTACATGACCAAGGGGCGCGATCCCGAGTTTCTGCTTGGCCTGACCAAGGACATGGCCTCGCTCGGCCAGCGCGCCAAGCCCAATCTCGAGCTGGTCAGCCAGGCCAAGCCCGATCTCATCGTCGCGATGAAGCGCTACACCGTCGGCAACGCCGCCTCCTACGAGAAGATCGCCCCCTATCTCGCCTTCAATATCGAGCGGTACGACGAGAGCTTCCGGGAAGTCGCCGAACTCTCCAAGGCCTTCGGGCAGCCGGAGAAGGGCGAGGCGCTGAACGCCGCCTTCAGGCAGCATCTCGCGGACTATGTCGCCAAGGCTCCTAATGACGTCCATCCGCGCTTCCAGATCATGTGGGCGGGCGACACGCCTTTCTCCTTCCATACAGAGAACACGGCCGCCTCGATCGTCGCCGCGCTCGGCGGCGACAACATCGTCGGGCCGATGACGCAGGGCGGCCGCTTCGGCATGGAGATGAGTCTCGAAGCCATGCTGGAGAAGGACCCCGAGGTCATCTTCGTCTACGATAGCGGCCCGGATCGCCCGCAGGAGAACAACCCGATCTGGAGCCAACTCTCCGCCGTCAAGAACAAGCGGGTCCATTATGTCGGCGATCAATGGGTGGAGACCAACGGCCCGATCGCCCGCGAGATCGTGCTGCGCGAGGCCGCGCATTATCTCTATCCCGACACGTTCCCGGCCGTGGACGTTCGGGCCGAGGCGGCCAAGCTGATCCCCGCCGACATCCGGAAATGACAACCCGCCGCGCAGCCTCGCCGCCGCGCGGCGAGGCGCTTCGGATGCCGGTCCTGATCGGCCTGCTCCTCTTGCTGGCCGCACTGGCGATTGCCGGCGGGCTGGCGATCGGCGATCGCACGCTGCCCCCCGGCACCGTGCTCGACGCGCTTGTCTCGAAGGCGGGGCGCGTCGACACGATCCTGGTCTGGACGCTGCGCCTGCCGCGCAGCCTCGCGGCCTTTCTGGCCGGGGCGGGACTGGCGCTGGCCGGCTTTCTGCTTCAGGCGCTGACGCGCAATCCGCTCGCCGGGCCGGGTCTCACCGGCGTCAGCGCCGGCGCGGTGGCCCCGATCGTCGCCGCCTTCGTGTTCTGGCCGGCCCTTTCGTCGGTCTGGTATCCGCTGGTCGGTTTCGCGGGCGGCATGGCGGCGGCCTCGGCGACCTTCCTGATCGCCTCGGGGCGGATGGCGAGCCCGCTTCATCTGGCGCTCGGCGGCATGAGCGTGTCGCTCTTCCTTCATGCCGTCACGACCTATGTCCTGCTTCTGAGCGGCCCGCAGGTTCCCTCGCTCCTGTTCTGGCTGGCAGGCGGATTGCAGGGCCGATCCTGGTCGCAGCTCGCCGCCATGGCGCCTTTCGTGGCGGTTGCGCTGGCGGCCGCCCTGTCGATCCACCGCGTCGTGGATCTTCTTTCCTTAAGCGACGGCGCGGCCATGGGCATGGGCCTGAGGCTGGCGCTCTGGCGGCCCGTCGTGCTCTTTCTCGCCGTGCTGCCGGTCGCCGGCATCGTGCCGGTCGCCGGTCCCATCGCCTTTGTGGGCCTTGCCGCGCCGCATATCGCCCGGCTTCTTCGTCCGCCCGGATCGGGATGGGCCATGGCGCTCGCTGCCGCGATCGGCGGTTTGACGACAGTGCTCGCCGATCTCATCGCCCGCAGCATCGCCGCGCCGCGCGAACTGCCGGTCGGCCTCGTCACCGCGCTGATCGGCGGCCCTGTCTTTCTGTATCTCGTTCAGCGCCCGCGCGCCCTGGCTGTCGAGGCAAGCCGATGACGCCGCTGGCACCCTCGCTCTCCGCCCGCCCGCCGGCACGGTGGCTCCTGCCGGCACTGGTCGGGCTGACGCTGGCCGCCCCGCTCGTCGCGGTGCTCTTCGGCGTCGCGGACCTGCCCTTGCGCGATGTCGCCGACGTTCTGGCCGGGGGCGGGAGCGCCGGAGCGCGCTCGATCATCCTCGACATCCGCCTGCCCCGGATCGCGACAGGCATGCTGGCCGGGATGCAGCTCGCCACCGCCGGTTTCCTGCTCCAGACCATCACCCGCAATCCGCTCGCCGATCCCTCGCTGATGGGCGTGTCGCAAGGGGCGACGCTCGCGGTTACCCTGTTCCTGATGATCGCGGTCTACAGCCACGATCCCGGCTCCAACACCGTGGTCGAGCTTCCCTCGTCCTGGCTCCCGGCGGTGGGAATGCTGGGCGGGCTCGCGGCCGGCGGCTTCATCTATCTCATGACCCTGCGCCACGATCTCGGAGCCCTGCGGCTGACGCTTTGCGGCGTCGCGATGGGCGCGCTGTTGCAGGCCGTGGCGTTGGGGATCGTGGCGGGCTGGGGCTCGACGCGGATGGAGGTCCTGCTCGAATGGCTGTCGGGCAGCCTCTACGCGCGGCGCTGGGAACATGCCGTCTTCCTCGCGCCCTTCACGCTCGCGGGGTTGGCGATCCTGCCGCTCTTGCGGCGCCCGCTCGAACTCCTGCGCTTCGAACCCGCTGTCGCGCGCTCCTTCGGCCTCGCCTACGCCAGGAGCTTCTCGCTGGTGCTGCTCGTGTCCTGCGCGCTTGCCGCGAGCGCGGTCGGCGCGGTCGGACCCATCGTCTTCGTCGGGCTGATCGTGCCCCATCTCGCCCGCCGGCTGGCGCGCGGGCATTTCCCGCTCGTGCTGCCGTTGACCGTGGTGCTCGGCGCGAGCACGGTCACCTTCTGCGACCTCCTCGGCCGCCTTCTCGGCCGGGCCGACGAAATTCCGATCGGCGTCGTCACCGCCTTGTGCGGCGTGCCGCTCCTGATCGTCCTTCTGCGTCGAACGCCATGAGCGACCCATGATTCTCAACGCTTGCGACCTCACCGTCCGCTATGGCCAGAGAACGGCCCTCAGCGGATTTTCCCTCCAGCTCGAACCCGGCGAGGTCCGGGCGCTGATCGGGCCCAACGGCTCGGGCAAGAGCACGGCGCTTCAGGCCCTGGCCGGACTCGTGCGGGCAGCCGGCGGCTGGGTGGAGATCGAGGGTCGTTCCGTCTTCGCCATGGGGCGGCGGGATCTGGCGCGCCAGCTGGCCTTCCTGCCCCAGCAGCCGGTGGCGCCCGACGAGATGACGGTCGGGCAGCTCGTGCGGCAGGGGCGCTTCGCCCATGTCGGTCTGTTCAGGACCTACGGCGAGGGCGACGAGGCGGCGATCGCCTGGGCGCTCGAATGCACCGGGCTCTCGAGCTTTTCCCAGCGCCCCTTGAGCGATCTTTCGGGCGGCGAGCGGCAGCGTGCCTGGATTTCCGCCGCGCTCGCGCAGGAAGCGCGCATCCTGTTTCTGGACGAGCCGACGACCTTTCTCGACATCGGCCATCAAGTCGAGCTTCTCGATCTCGTGTATCGGCTGAGCCGCGAGCGCGGGGTCGCGGTCGTCATGGCGATCCACGATCTCAACCAGGCCCTGTCGGTGGCAGATCGGATCAGCGTTCTGGAAGCGGGGCGCCGCGTCTTCGACGGCGAGCCCGGCGCGCTTGCGGCCAGCGGGCTGATCGAGCGCGTGTTCCGCGTGCAGGGACGCTTCGTGGATCTGGCCCCCGACGCGCCCCCGCATTTCGACGTCGATCTCCTGCGACGGCATGGCTCTGTGCGTGTCGCGCCTCAGGCCGCCGGGACGCTTTCTCCCCCGGCGTGAGCGGCCGCGAGGCGGCGCAGTTCCACCGTGAAACGCAGCCACAGAAGGAGGCTGGTCGCCCCGAAGCCGAGGCACAGGCCGAACCAGACGCCATAGGCGCCCCATCCCGTCGCATGGGCGCAGAAGGCCATGGCCGGGATGCCGATCAGCCAATAGCCGATCAGCGTGTTGACGAGGCCCGCCTTGGTGTTGCCGAGCCCGCGCAGAAGGCCGACGCAGATGTTCTGCGAGCCCTTGAAGATCTGGTGCGCGATGGCGAACCAGAGCAGCGTCGAGGCGACCGCCAGCACCGCGCCGTCGCCCCGCTCCCCGAGAAAGGGCAGAAGCACCGTCTGCGGCGCGAGGACGTAGAGGAGGCCGATCGCGCTCATGAGCGCGAGGCTGATCGCGAGGGCCTGTACGCCGATCTGGCCGATCTCGTCCCGCTCGCCCCGCCCCAGTGCCCGGCTGACCAGGATCGAGGTGCCGTGCGAGAGGCCGATATTGGCCTGATAGACGATATAGGCGAGCTGGTTGACCACGTTGGACGCCGCCAGCGCGACGGGGCCGAATGTGCCCATGAAGAGCGAGGCGATCGAGGTGATCGCCGCTTCCGATCCGTAGGTTAGCGCGATCGGCGTGCCCATGCGCGCGATGCGCATCACCGTCTCCCGACGGGCGCGCCAGGCGTCGAGGGCGAGCAGGTCGCGCATCGCCGCGTCGCGCCGAACCATCCGCCAATAGACCGCGAGGGTCCAGAGCTGAACCAGCGTGGTGGAGAGGCCGATGCCGGCGAGCCCGAGCTTCGGAAACCCGAGCCAGCCATAGACGAAGACGGCGTTGAGAAGCGCGTTGACGCCGATCGAGACCAGCGTCACCGCGAGCAGCGAGCCGGGCCTGCGCATGCCGACGGCGAACTGGCGCAGGACGTTCATCCAGAGCATAGGCACCAGCCCCGGCGCGAGCGCCAGCATGATGGGCCGCGCCATCGCCGCCACGCCCGCGTCCTGCCCGAGAATGGGCAGGGCATGGCCGAGGGCGACGAGAAGGACGCCCGCCACGAGGCCCGTCGCGGTCGCGATCAGCAGCGACGCGCGGACGAGATCGCGGATCCCCTCGCGCCCCTGCGCGTCGATGGCGGCCGATCCGCCGCGCTTCTCGGCGCGGCCGACCGCACCCGCGACGAGATTGCCGACCCCCGTCACCATGCCGACGCCCATCGTGCGCAGCTGGTTGTAGAGAAGCAGCCCGAGCCCGCCGGCGGCGACCGCGCCGAGGCCGAGAAGGCCCATCATCAGAAGATCGACCGTGGTCAGCGCGACCTGCGCGAACTGGATGCCGGCGATCGGCACGGAGAGCTGGATGATCTCGCGGTAGCGGGAGGAGGTGGAGGACATCGGTGTCACGTTCCCGTCCGCGCGTGGTCGATCGCCGCGAGCCGCCGCGATTCCTCGAAGGCCGCCAGCAGGCGGTGGAGGCGTTGATGGGCCGGCTCGTTCAGAAGACCCCGCTCCCTCAGCCAATCGTCGTCATACAACGTGTCGAGATATTTCTCGCCGGCATCGCAGACCAGCACGACCATCGTGCTGCCCGGTTCCACCACGGCCAGCCGCTTCAAGGCGATGAAGATCGCGGCGCCCGCCGTTCCGCCGACGAGGAGACCCGTGCGCCGCGCCACGACCCGCGCCGTGGTGAAGGCATCCATGTCGCAGACGGTCACGCCCTCGTCGATCAGCGCGTGCACGACGTTCGGCCCGACCGTGAAGCCCGCGGGCGCGCCCGCGCCCGTCTGCCAATACTTGCCGCCGGGGCCGCCGAAAATGATCGAGCCTTTGGGCTCTACGCCGATGCTGGTGACGGCCGATCCCCGCTCGCGCAGGGCACGGACCGTGCCGCACAGCGTGCCGCCCGTCCCGACCGCGCCGACGAGATAGTCGATGTCGCCCGCAAGATCCTCCAGCAACTCGGCCGCGAGAGTGGCATAGCCGGCATTGTTGTTGGGGTTGTGATGCTGATCGGGCCAGAAGGCGCCCGTGTCGCGCGCGATCTCGCCGGCGACGCGGCGCCGCTCCACCGTGCTCGGCCCTTCGCCGTTGCCGCCCACCACGACGAGATGGGCGCCCATCGCCTGCATCGCGCGCAGCTTGTCCTTCGATGCGTGGTGATCGACCACGGCGATGAAGCGGTAGCCCCGTTCGATCGCGACGAGGGCAAGGCCCGTGCCCGTGTTGCCCGAGGTCGGCTCGACGATGGTCCCACCGGGCTTCAGCGCGCCCGACCGTTCGGCCGCGAGGATCATCTCGCTCGCCATGCGGACCTTGGTCGATCCCGTCGGGTTGAACTGTTCGAGCTTCAGAAGCAGGCGGCTACCCGCTCCCGTGCGCGTCAGTTCCAGAAGCGGCGTTCGGCCGATCAGCTCCGCCGCGTTTGCGGCCACGCGCTCGCTCTTCATGGATGTCAGGCTCATCGCTCGTCCGTCCTCCAGAGAAAGCGCCCGTCCTGCTCCGTCAGGACGATCTTGGGCGGCAGGGGGAGTTGGTGGAATTCGCTCTCGTTCTTGTCCATCTGATAGCCGGCTGTGTTGGGATAGACGAGAAGGTCGCCATGGCGCGGCACGGCGGGAAACAGGATTTTGCGCCAGGTCAGGACGTCGTATTCCATGCAGCTCGACCCGCCGACGGCCGCCTGGACCGGCGTCTGCTCCCGCGCCGGGCCGCGCTGCACGAGGATCGGCGTCGGCAGGTATTCGCTGCCCTTCCATTGCTCGGACAGGCTCATGCTAAGGCCGGCGACGGTGACGATTCCGTGCGCGTCGTTGCGCTTGAACCCCTGCACGGGAAAGACGCTCATGCCGGCGCCGTCCAGAAGCGCCCGGCCGGGTTCGAGATAAAGGTCGATCCCCGCCGCCGAGAGCCGGGCCGCCAGGGACGCAGCCCCAGCCGGGCTTTGCAGGATCGCGTCCAGCATGGCCGCGCCGGTCGGCGCCTGGAAGTAAGGGTAGAAGCGGTCGAAGCGCTTGCCGGCGTGAAACTGCGAGGGATCGAGCGTCTCCTGGAACGAGCGCCAGTCGTCTTCTTCGAGATAGGCGCAGGCGAAGCCGCCCCCGATCGAGATCGCCGAGACCGGAAAGCCGCGCTCGCGCGCATCCCGACATCGGTCCACCAGCGCGGCGGCGAGCTCGGCGCGGGGCGCGACCGCATAGCCGTCGAGATGGAAGGAGAAGCCGCGCATCTCGATCCTGCCCCTGCACTCCGCGCAGCGCATCAGCGCCGCTTCGAGATCGCGTTCGCTAAGACCGAACCGGCTGTCTGGATTGTTTGGCGGAAGCACGCGCAGCAGGATGCGCAGCGGCCGATCGCCCCCAGCGATGGCCATGGCCCGATCGAGTTCGTCCAGCGCGTCGATGGCGACGGTGCAGCCATGGCGCGACGCCAGCCAGAGAAGATCGCGGCTCTTGGCTGCCCCGGTCACGCCGATGTCTTCGCCCCGGATGCCGTTGGCGAGACAGTGGACGAGTTCCGGCACGCTCGCGACATCGACCGAACCGCCAAGGCGCGCGACCTCGCGAAGCCAAGCGCCGGCCTTGTTGGCCTTCTTGCCGAAATAAACGCTGCCCCGGACGCCATGGTCGTGCAGCACGCTTTGGAAGGCATGGAGATTTTCCGCGAACCGCTCGGGATAGATCAGATGGAACGGCCCGGCGACGGCGTGGGCGATGGCATCGAGCAGGGCTGTGTCCTGACGCGCGGCTTTCGCCCAAGGAGCTTCGCGCGCCTGGAGAACGGGGGTCATGTCCACAGTTCGATCCTCCGGCCGCGCCCTGCCGAAATGGCGCGGGTGGCTAAGGCATGGGCGACGGGAATGTCGGTGATGATCATGCCGCTGGAAAAGGCGAAGACGCGCTCCTCCGCCGACCGGCGACCCGACTTGCGCCCGGCCACGATGTCGGGCAGCTCGGCGTCGATCCGAGCGATGCCGTCCGGGCCGGCGAGGCGCTTGCCCGTGACGCCCAACTGCCCCTCGCTGGTCGCGATCGCGTAGTCGGCCTCATGCAGCGCGCCGACCTCCAGCCCCTTGCTGGCGACCGAGACGAGAAGTCCGCCGGGCGGCAGCCAGCTCGTTCTGACCTTGGGATGCGCCGCGCGGCCCGACGCGACCACCACGATGTCGGATCGCCCGACCGCATCGGGAACATCGTCCACCATCTCGATGCGCCGATCGGGAAAATGGCGCGCCAGGGTCTCGTGGCTGGCGGCGATCCCGTCGGGATGCGTTCCGAAGAGCCGCAGCGTTTCGAGCTGGGGAAGCGCGGTGAGGAGATAGGGAAGCGTGTTCAACCCTTGCGCGCCGGTGCCGATCATCAGGGCTGAGCGGGCGCCTTCCCGCGCGCAATGTTTCGCGATGATGGCCGTCGTCGCGGGCGTGCGCGAGGCGCCGACGCGGTGGCAATCCATGAAGACGGACGGCAGCCCGGTCGTGTCGTCGTAGAGGCTGATCGTCGTGTAGTATTTCTCGGCGCTCTCGCTTCCCTGCCGGTAGGAGGTCTTGAACCCGACCTGCTCGATCGCGCCGTCATAGCCGAGCATCGTGTAGGACACCGCGTCGCGCTCGGGCTCGGGCAGCGGCATCATGATCTTCGTCGGGCAGCGGGACGCGCCTTCTGCGAAGGATCGATAGGCGTCCTCGACAAGGGCGATGACCTCGGCCGGCGGAATATCGATGTCGGACAATTCGCTTCGCGCGATCACATGAACGGCGGGCGTGTGCAGGTAGGCGCTGGACATCGGGAAGAACCTCCTCGTCGAAATGGATGGGCCAAGCGACGCGCGATGAGGCGTTCGCCGCGAGGAACGCGGACGCTGGCAGAGCGGACATTGCCTTGGCTTTGGTGGGGGCCTGAAATCAGGCTCGGACGACGAGCGGTCTCGTGCCGCTCGTTTCGTGTCCGTTCCTGACCGAACGAAGGTCCGAAAGAGAAATGTCGCAGAGGGGAAGCGGGGGATCGAAGATGTGCCGTGTGGTCTTGGCGGGAAAACGCCTCCCGCTACGGGCCATTGCGATGATATCGGCCGGCTTGATGATCTCGCCTTTCCGCCATGCCTCGACGTCCACCTCACCATAATCGAGGAGAACGGCCGGGATGCGATCGAGACCTAGACGATGCGCCACCGTCAGCCGGTGATGGCCATCCATGACGAAGAAGTCACGCTTATGAACCGCGATCGGCTGCGTCCATCGTTGCTGGCGAACGATCTGGCGTTCGAGTTCGCTCGCGCGGTCAGGATCGATATCCTCGGTTGCAACAAGACAGAAAAGATCCAAGAGACAGCAAGGCATCGGCAAATCCCTTCTCAGGCTGCGCGAAGTTCAAAAGGTGCTGGTTGATGGATTCAAAGTTCTGGACGAGAGCTAAATAAATTCTGCGTAATCGGCAGTCAATAGCTGTTGTTTTAATTCTCATACATGGAATTATTATAGTTCTAATTCGAAACTCTTCTAAGTTTGCTTGAGAACTCACGGGAGCGGCGTGATACGTCCGAACCGCGCGGCGACGGGTAAAGGGCGCGGAGCGGTCAAAGGTCGGCACTTTGCGCCCGAAATCATCCGATTTGCATCTACTGGTGTTGGTGGTTCTCCCGAACTGGACCGCCGCGTTCGATGCTGTCGCAAATCGCTGGAGCGGCAGTCGGTAGGTCGGTGAAGGTGCGTTGCGAATGGATGGTTCTCGATCGCGCGACCGGTGAGAGCGGCGAAACACTGGACCCTCACCGCTTGCGAACGCGTACGACGAAGGCTGCCAAGCGTTTCCTGACCAAGGCGTTGAGCTGCTCACCGCACGAAAGGACTTCGGTAATTTCGACGCACAAGAACACACATCCCAATGAAGCCATCGCCTGCCTGCGAAGGAAAGGACAGCTCGCTCCCAACTGCCGACAGAGGCGGGTGAAAGTCTTGAACAACCGGCTCGGGTCGGATCATGGCGAGCTGACGCAGCGGATTCGTGCTGTGCGTGGGTTTCAGTCGCAAAGGACCGCGCGCAAACGCCACAAGCGGCTTCGAGACGATGCGGATGGTCCTCAAAGGCCAGTTTCGCTTGAGGATGAGCAGCTTGGTCGCGGGATCCGAAGCCCGATGCATCGGAAGGCTGTTCCAAGTCTTCATCGCCTGAAACTGGGACAGAACAGGATCATTGCGACCCGAGCGGCTTTCCGTAACCGAGCCCTCTCAGGTCACCGCCCTCCCCACATACTGCTTCAGGACCTCGACCTCGAACGCGTTTCCAAAACGCGCCAGCGCATGCCGGTTCTGTTCTCGTCTTGAGGGATGTTCTCGTGCTCCGTCAAAGCATGCGCGCGAGAACGTCGGTCTCGCCGCCTTTGTCCTGGAGTCTGTGCAAGACGGCACCCGACACATGCAGCAGGACGCACGCGAGGAGGAGATAGGCGCTGTACATATGAAGCGCGGTGAAGATCTCGAACAGCCGGTCGCTCTTCGGGATGATCTCGGGGATGTGCGAGACGAAGAAGAACGGAACCCCGTCGCTCTGTGAGAAGCTGCTCGACATTGCATAGCCGAAGAACGGCGTTGCTATCGTCAAGGCGATCATCAGGCGCTGCACGGTGGCGGACAGGAAGCGCTCCCATGGTTTCAGACCGTGGGGCTCCTGCGGCAAGGTCGAGCGCATGCGCCAACGAAGGGTCAGATGAACCAGCGCCAACAGCCAGACCAGGACCCCAAACTGCTTGTGGTTGGGATAAAGGAAAGCGGCGACGGCATCCCCTCCCTCTCGTCCCGTCATGAACCAGCCGCACGCAAGAAGCCCCAGGATCAAGACCGCACGCGTCCAGTGCAGGACCCGGATCGATAACGGGTATCGAATCGCGGTCGGCTCTCTATTGTGAAGCATCGGACTTCCCTACCGTTTGCTGCGCACGCGGCGCCGTCCCGTCGGCGAGCCATGGAACCATCGGCCCATTGCCCGACTGTGCAGGTTCGATGGAGGCTCGGTGGAGAGACCGATTTGTCCCAAGCAAGCGGATCGGACGGTCTCCGAGGAAGAGCGAAGAGCGCGGCAGGCCCATCGCCCCTCTCGCCGAAAGCCCTGGCGTCAGACGCGGCAGAGCGATGGCGAGGATGGTGACGGTCCCCAAATCGCTCAAGGATCGGCGAGCGGGAACGAGATGCCGGGCCGCCGGGGCGGTCGAGGCGCGTTGCCCAACGGCAAGGCCATCTCGAACAAGGCCCCTCCCGCCGGCGATGGTCGATATCGCAAATGTCCGCCGTGCGCCTCGACGATGGCGCGCACGACCGACAGGCCCAGCCCGTTTCCCCCGAGCTCTCGGGAGCGGACCGGGTCGCCGCGCACGAAGGGTTCGAAGACACGCGTCGCCATCTCGGCCGGCAGCCCCGGACCTTCGTCGGCGACACCCAGGATGGCCTCGTCTTCCGATGCCCTCAGCGAGAGGGTGATCGCACCCCGCACGGCATGACGGCGTGCATTGGTGACGAGGGCCAGGAGCGCCTGGCGGATGCGCGCTGCGTCGGCCTGAACGCAGATGTCGGTCAGCTCCAGCCGTAGCTCCAGGCCCTCGGCCTTGAGATCGGGCGCCAGGAGCTCGGCCATCTCCGCGACGCCGCCCGCCAGACGAACGGGCTCGACGCGCAGATCGAGATGGCCACTGTCGGCCAGTGTCACCGTTCGAAGGTCCTCCACCAACCGCGCCAGATTATCGACCTGCAGGACGAGGCCACGCAGTGAGCGCTCGTCGGGCTCGAAGATGCCGTCGATGATGCCCTGGAGCCGACCCTTCAGGATGGTGAGCGGCGTGCGAAGCTCATGGGCGATCGTGGCATTCCACACCGCCATGTCGGCCGCCATGTCTTCCAGGCGCTGCGCCATGATGTTGAAGTCGTCGACGAGGCTGGCCGTCTCGCCCAGCGAGCGATCGCCCGCTTCGGCTCTCGCCGTCAAGTCGCCGCCGGCGATCCGGCGCGCGCCTTGGACGACCGTTTCGAGGGGCTGAAGGATACGACGCGCCAGCCGAAGGGCGATCACGGCCGCGATCGGCAGGGCGATGAGGATGGCGGCCGAAAGGATCGCGAGATCGGTGACCGTCAGCCACTCGTCCCCCGTATCCAACCGGGGATAGAAAACCATGATCACGATGTAGGCGAGATAGGTGCCGAAGAAGACGACGAGGCTCGCCACCACGGTGATGGCGGACATGGCGAGAAGGATCTGGCGGCTCAATCCGGCGGGTAGCCTCATGGCTTTAGTCCAGAAGCCGGTAGCCGACGCCGCGCACGCCCGGCAGGAAGCCGACCGCGCCGGCCTGTTCGAGCTTTCGGCGCAGCTTGGAGAGATGGCTGTCCACGGTGCGGTCGAGCGCGTCCGAGCCCGGCAGGCAGGCGTCCACCAGCTCGCCCCTCGTGAAGACCTTCGTGGGGCTGCGGGCCATGTGCGCGAGAATGCGAAACTCGGTCAGCGTCAACTGGATGGCCGCATCGTCGAGACTGGCGCGGTAGGCATCGAGGTCGATCGACAGCTTGCCCACGCGCAGGACGCCGCCCGAACCGGCCAGCCCCGAGCGACGCAGCACGGCCTTGGCCCGCGCCACCACCTCGATCGGGTTGAAGGGCTTCACCACGTAATCGTCCGCGCCGATACGCAGGCCCTGCAACCGGTCGATGTCCTGGTCCAGCGCGGTGATCATGATCGCGGGCGTCGTGCCTCGTCGACGCAGCTCGGCCAGAACCTCCCAGCCGTCGAGACGCGGCATGGTGACGTCGAGCAGCAGAAGATCGGGCTTCAGAGAGAGATGAAGGTCGAGCGCGGTGCGCCCGTCGCGCGCCTTCACCGTGCGGAAGCCCTCGCGCACGAGATAGGCGTCGAGGATCGCGGCGATCTCGTCGTCGTCTTCGGCGATCAGAACCAGGGCTGACATGCGGGGTGCTCTCCTTGCCCCTTGGATGCCATCCGCATCGCCGGGCGTCGAGCGCTTCCTGCCGGCCTCCACGAAACCGCAACACAAGCTCCACACCGCACCCACCCGGCGACACGATAAGGGCCGCGTCGCATCCGAGCGATGCTCTCCATGGATGTTCGCGATGACGCGCCCGCCCCGCTTCTTGACCCTGGCCCTTCTCCTTGCCGCCGCAGCCGGCCTCGCGGCCTGCACCGAGGCGCGAACCGACCCGGTTCCGGGCGAGGTCTGGACGCAGCCGCCGCGCGTCGCGGTGGTGACGGTTCGGCCGCATCGGGTCGTGGTGGTGGACGAGCTGCCGGGGCGGGTCTTGGCCCTTCGCACCGCCGAAATCCGTCCGCAGGTCGGTGGGTTGATCCAGACGGTGCTTTTTGCGGAAGGGTCCGAGGTCGCGGCCGACCAGCCCTTGTTCCAGATCGACCCCGCCCCGCTCGCCGCCGACGTGGAGGCTGCCTCGGCCGTTCTGGCCCGGGCCGAGGCCGATCGTCTCAACGCCGGCCTCAAGTTCGAGCGCATCCAGGCTTTGTCGGACGTTCGAACCGCCAGCGCCGCCGCGCTCGGCGATGCCACGGCCGCGCTCGCCCAGGCCAAGGCCAGCGTCGCCGAGGCGAAAGCCAATCTGACGCGTCGCAAGCTGGAACTCGCGCACGCCACCGTGCGCAGCCCTATCCCCGGGCGCATCGGCCAGGCCTTCGTCACGGAGGGCGGCCTTGCCTCGGTCGGCGCGGCGTCGGCGCTCGCCGTCGTCCAGCAACTCGACCGCGTGTATCTCGACCTGCGCCAGTCCGCCACGCGCCGCGAGGCTATCGAGGATCTGATGGCGAGCGGCGGGAGCGAGGGAGCCGGAACACTGCCGGTCGCCATCTTGACGATCGCGGGCCGACCCTACGAGTTCTTCGGCAAGGCGCTCTATTCCGAAAGCACAACCGATCCCGGCACGGGCAGCATCGCGCTGCGCGTCGAGGTGCCCAATCCTCACCGCCAGCTCCTGCCGGGCATGTATCTGCGTGCCCGCGTGCCGAGCGCGGTCTATCCTCAAGCCTTGAGCGTGCCGCAGCAGGCGGTCGGCCGCGACGGCGAGGGTCGCACGCACCTGACGATCCTGAACGCGGACAAGACCGCCGCGCGTCGCGACGTCGAGTTGGGCCCCCTGGTGGAGCGCCAATACGTGATCCTGTCCGGCCTGTCCGCCGGCGAGACCGTCCTCGTGGAAGGGCAGGACCGCGCCGAGCCGGGGCGCAAGCTCGACGCCGTGCCCTACCGTACCGCCGCAGGTCCCGCGAGCGAAAGCTGATCGGTCGATCCCATGCCCCAGTTCTTCATCGAGCGGCCCGTCTTCGCATGGGTCATCGCGATCTTCATTACACTGGCGGGGCTGGCCGCGATCCCGCAGCTTCCGGTGTCGCGCTTTCCCTCGATCGCTCCGCCCAGCGTCAGCATCGGCGCGTCCTACACCGGGGCCAGTCCGCAGACCGTCAGCGACAGCGTGGTCGCGCCGATCGAGCGCGAACTGACGGCGGTGAAGGACCTTCTCTACTTCGAGTCGTCCGCCGACGCTTCGGGCAATGCCAGTATCACGGTCACCTTCAAGAGCGGCACCGACCCGGAGCTTGCGCAGGTCGACGTCCAGAACCGGCTGAAAGCCGTCGAGCCACGGCTGCCGGAGGCCGTGCGCCGCGCCGGTCTTTCCGTCGAGTCCGCCTCGTCGGGCTTCCTGATGATCGTCTCGCTGCGCTCGCGTGACGGCAGCGTCGATCCCCTGATGCTCGACGACTATCTCGCCCGCACCCTGGCGCCGGAGCTCAAGCGCGTGCCCGGCGTCGGCCGCGTCCAGTCCTTCGGCTCGGAAGCGGCCATGCGGGTCTGGGTGGACCCCGGCCGCCTCGTGTCCTTCTCGACATCGATCGCCGAGATCACACAGGCCATTCAGACGCAGAACGTGCAGGTCGCGCCCGGTCGTCTCGGCGAGGCGCCGGCGGTACCCGGCCAGGCGGTCAGCGTTCCGCTGACGCTGAGCGGCCAGTTGGAGACGCCAGCGGAGTTCGCCGCCATCGTCCTGCGTTCCAATCCGGACGGCTCGAAGCTGACGTTGGGCGACGTCGCGCGGATCGAAGTCGGCGCCCAGACCCTTGGATTCTCGATCCGCGACGGCGGAAAGCCCGCAACGGCCGCCGCCATCCAGCTTGCGCCCGGCGCCAATGCCGTCGCGACCTCGCAGAACGTGCGCGCGCGCCTCGCCGAGCTCCAGCCCTCCATGCCCGAGGGTGTCGCCTACGCCGTCTCCTACGACACCGCGCCCTTCGTGAAGCTCTCGATCGTCCAGGTCGCCAAGACGCTCGCCGAGGCCATGGTGCTGGTGTTCCTGATCATGTTCCTGTTCCTGCAGAACGTCCGCTACACGCTGATCCCGACGATCGTCGCGCCGATCGCGCTTCTCGGCACGTTCGCGGCGATGTGGGCCATCGGCTATTCCGTCAACGTCCTGACGATGTTCGGCATGGTGCTCGCCATCGGCATCATCGTGGACGACGCGATCGTCGTGGTGGAGAGCGTCGAGCGTCTGATGGCGAGCGAAGGGCTGTCGCCGCGCGAGGCGACGCGCCGCGCCATGCGCGAGATCACGGGAGCGGTGGTCGGCATCACCCTGGTGCTGGTGGCCGTGTTCCTGCCGATGGGCCTCGCCACCGGCGCGGTCGGGGCGATCTATCGCCAGTTCACGGTCTCCCTTGCGGTCTCCATCCTCTTCTCGGCCTTTCTGGCCCTCACGTTGACGCCCGCCTTGTGCGCCACCATCCTGAAGCCGGTCGCCCCTCACGACGAGCGCCGGGGCGTCTTCGCCTGGTTCAACCGCGGCTTCGACCGCCTGACCGGCGGCACCAGCCGCTGGGTCGGCTGGCTCGTCCAGCGCTGCGGGCGCGTCATGCTGGTCTACGGCGCGATCGTCGGGGCGCTGGTGTTCGGATACGGCGCGCTGCCGACCGCCTTCGTACCGGACGAGGACCAGGGCACGTTCATGACCTCGTTCACCCTCCCGGCGGACGCGACGGCCGAGCGTACGCAAAAGCTGGTGAAGCGGTTCGACGCTTATGCCGCCTCGCGCCCCGACATCGAGAACAACCTCTCGATCCTGGGCTTCGGCTTCACGGGCTCGGGACCCAACACGGCCATGGCCTTCACCACGCTTCGCGATTTCGACAAGCGCACCGGGAGCACCGACGGCGAAGTCGAGGCTGCAACGCAGGCGATGCGCGATGCGACGGAGGGCGAGGTCTTGGTCATGAAGCCGCCCGCCATCGAGGAACTCGGTACGACCTCGGGCTTCTCGCTGCGGCTCGTGGACCGGGCGGCCCGCGATGCGGCGGCGCTTCGCACGGCGGCCGACACGCTGATCGACCTTGCCGGGCGAAGCCGCGCCTTGCGCGACGTGCGCGTCGACGGCCTGCCCGGCGGCCCCACCGTGAAGCTGCGTGTCGACCGCGAAAAGGCCGGTGCTCTCGGGCTTTCCTTTGCCACTATCAGCGACGCCCTCGGCGCAGCCATGGGCTCGACCTACGTCAACGACTTCCCGCGCGCCGGACGGCTCCAGCAGGTCATCGTCCAGGCGCGGGCGGAAGACCGGATGCAGGTGGAGGATGTCCTGAAGCTCCACGTGCGCAACGACCGGGGCGGGATGGTCCCCCTCGCCGAGGTGGTGACACCGGAATGGTCGGTCGGGCCTCTTCAGCTCAATCGCACCAACGGCTACCCCTCGCTAAGCATCTCGGGCGATGCCGCCCCGGGCGTGTCGAGCGGCAGCGCGATGGACGAGATGGAGCGGCTCGCGGGGCAGCTTCCGTCCGGCTTCGCCGTGGAATGGATGGGCCAGTCCTTTCAGGAGCGCCAGTCCGCCTCGCAGGCGCCGATCCTCGTCGCCCTGTCGTTCGCGGTCGTGTTCCTGGTGCTGGCGGCGCTCTACGAGAGCTGGGCGATTCCGGTCTCGGTGATGCTGGTCGTGCCGCTCGGCATCCTGGGCGCCGTCGCGGCCGTGCATCTGCGCGGGTTGGAGAACGACGTGTTCTTCAAGGTCGGGCTCGTCACGCTGATCGGCCTGTCGGCCAAGAACGCGGTGCTTATCGTGGAGTTCGCGCGCAAGCTGCACGCGGAGGGGCATAGTCTTGCCGAGGCGGCGCGGGAGGCGGCCCGCCTGCGCCTGCGGCCGATCGTGATGACCTCGCTCGCCTTCGCGCTCGGCATCGTGCCGCTGGTGATCGCCCACGGCCCGAGTTCGGAAACGCAGAACGCGCTCGGCACCGGCCTCCTCGGCGGGATGATCTCGGCCACCGTCCTTGCCGTCCTCTTCGTGCCGGTCTTTTTCGTGCTCGTCATGCGGCTCGCCCAGCGCAAGCGGGCGGCAACGCCCCTCGTTCCCGAGACTGGAAACCCGGCATGATCCCCGCACCCTCCCTCAGAGGCCGGAGCGGAGGAATGCGTCACGGGCACAAGCTCGACCACATGCTAAACGCTAACCGTTCAAGCCGCTGGCGGTCCCCTGAGCTCGGGATGGAAGCTCGGTCGCTCCCCCAGCTTCGGCATTCCTGAGCTTCGGATACGCTCTCACCCAATCCTGAGAGATAGCGGACGGTTTGAAACCCATTTGGCGGACGCCGGGCCTCGCTCGTCAGTTTCCGATCGCTTCGAACACCAGTCCGGCGTGCAGAGCGATGCCAGCTTCCGCTCCAGACGCCGCCGCGATCAGCGCATTGTTCGCACGCGCGATGTCGCCGGCGGCATAGACGCCCGCAACGCTCGTCATCCGCGCGGCATCGGTCGTGATGATGGGTCCGAAACGCCCCTGCTCGATGGTGCAGCCGAGTTGCTCCGCTATCCCGCTTCTCAGCGGTGATCGGGGAGCCACGTACAAGGCGTCGATCGGGAGTCTGCGCCCATCGGCAAGAAGGATCGAGGAGAGACTGGTGCCTTCGCCCTCCAACGCGCGGACCGACGCGGGCTCGACGCGCACTCCGCGAGAGGCGAGCCGCGCCATCATCTCGCCTTCCGGAGGGGCATGGCCATCCAAGAAAAAAGTCACCGGACCCCAGTCGGCGATGAGGTTCGCCTGCATCGCGGACATGGGATGCGACTGGAGGACCCCGAGCTGTCGGTCCGCGAACTCGTACCCATGACAATAGGGACAGGCCAACACCGTCTTGCCCCACCGCTCCGCCAGGCCCGGGAGATCCGGCAGGACATCGCTCACACCGAAGGCGAGAACGATCCGACGCGAGTTCAGGACGTCGCCGGACCGAAGGGTGACCGCGAAGTCGTCGATCCCGCCACTGACCCCGGTCGCCAGACCCTTGACGAACCGGGCCGTGGGATAGGCTCCAAGCTGCTCACGCGCTTGGGACAGCATGTCCAGGGGGTCGCTGCCGTCCCTGGTCAAGAAGCCGTGGGAGCGTGAAGCGAAGCGGTTTCGGGGAGTGCCATCGTCGATCACGCACACTCGCCGCCGCGCGCGAGCGATGTAAAGGGCTGCCGTCAATCCCGCAAAGCTGCCGCCGATGATGATCGCGTCGTCCATACCTGCCACCATAACTGCAACTCTATGAGTAGCAGTTAGGGTGGACGGAAAGAATTGCAACTTTCGAAGTTCCGGTTATGACGAATGCGGTAGCGAAGAGAAGGGAAGCCGCACCGTGGCCAAGGACGCTCGACTGACGCGGGTCACGCACGTTCTCGTCCATATGGCCGAGCACGGCGGTCTGGCAGCCTCCGATCGGATTGCCGAGATGCTTGGAACAAACCCGGTCGTCGTGCGACGGATGATGGGTCTGTTGCGAAACGCGGGCCTCGTCCGGTCGACGGCGGGAGCGCGCGGCGGCTGGCAGCTGACGCGCGAGCTTCGAGATATTACCCTTCTCGAAGTCCATCGAGCGCTACAGTCATCCGTCTTCGCCATCGATGCCGGCGCCATGGCGGCGTCGTGCAAGGTCGAGCGCGCGGCCAACGAGGCGATCGCGGGCGCACTCGACACGGGCCGACAGGCGTTCGAAAACGCTCTGGCCAACATCACGCTGGATGATGTACGCGCCGCGACCGGCCTCTAGCGGACCCGATCGCATAGCGGCAAGGTTGTAAAGGGGGGCGAAAGCTTGAAACTGCCTGATCGGTTCGTCTGGCGTCCCCGGGACCTCCTGCGCGAACTCGGCCAAGTGCTGAACCTCGTTCCCTATCTGGCGATCCTTGCCACGCCTTTCGGCTTCGCGGTGTGGGTGATGGGCTTGGGCGGCAACGCGACGATGGAGGAGATCGAAGCGTCCTGGTGGTTCAAGGGCTACCTCGCGATGATCCTCTTCATCCCCTCCATGGCCGTTTGCGCCCTTCTCGAATGGTGGTCCCGGCGTCGCGGCTGGATGAGGGTACGAGCCGGCGTCCGCATCTTCCGATGGACGCACTTCCTGGCGGCGTTCGGACCGATCGTCGTCCTGATCCTCCTTCCGTGATCCCGCTACCCGTTCGTGTCTTGCTGAACGAATGGTTGAGTGCTTCGCGGGCCAGACGCCCGGTCGACGCCGCTTCCGACCCCTGGCCGTCCCAAGCCGACCTCACTCGCAAACAGCGTCTTACCTGCGATCTGGCAGGGCCCCGCGGCCGCGATACATGCGCTGCCTGAAGGGACCACCAACGCTGGGGTTGCGGTCCTTTCGCCGAGAGACGTAGGGATGGCGTCCCGTCGCCATCGGTCAGGCAGAGGAGAGGGGTTGGACATGCGACATCGCGATCGCGCACAGATGTTGGGTTTTGCACTGCTGGCAGCCGCCTGCCTTGCCGGCTGCAACGGCGAGGGCAAAGACGGCGCGGCGAAAGGGACTGCGACGCAAAGCTTGTCGTCGGCCGAGCAGGCGGAGCTCGCCAAGTCCAACGCCTACATCACGGCCGCGAACGAGAGTTCGGGTGCGTTCGGCAACGCCCTGGCGACGTACCGGGACACGGTTTCTCCCAAGCTTTCCGGCAACCGCCCGCTGGAGACCTACGCCGTCGTTCCGGTTCAGCTCGTGACCAAGATCCGCACCCGTCTGGAGACTGCGGGCGCGATGCAGGGTTCGATCCCGGAGCTCGACCCGGCGGCCCGCGACTATGCCGCCGCCATCGCCGCCTTCGAGCCGGTCAACAACGGCCTGTCCAACTATGCCCAATCCAAGGGCTTCCTGACGGACGGCGGCGCCAAGGCGCGGGCGGAGGACCCCGCCTTCGTCGCATCGCTCGCCAAGGTCGCGGACGCGGAGACCGTCTTCTACGACAAGATCGAGGCGCGCGACGAGCGTCTGATGCGCGAGGCCTACGACAAGGCGCCGGAGGGTAGCGTGGAGCGCTACCGCGCGGGCATCGTCCTGCGCGGCAAGGCGGCCATGAAGGAGGCTCTGACCGTCTTCACCGACCCGGCCGACCTCGCCACACGCCAGGCGTTCGCGAAGAATCTCGACGAGATGGCGGGGATGGTCGAGAACTGGGACCGTGTCGTCAGGGCCGAGAAGCCGGAAGGATGCCCGGCGCTTCAGGGGAGCTTCAACTCCGTGATCGCGGACGGACGCAAGGCGGTCCAGAGTGCCGGGGAGGGCCGGTTCGATCCGAACTCCGGCACGCCGTCCTTCATCCTGCAGCAGGATTACAGCCGCCTCCAGCAGAACTTCTCCATGATGATCCTCCAGCTCAACCAACCCTTCTCCTGCTGAAGGGCGGGGTCTTCGTCGGCCATGCGAAATGGGGGGCGCCGGGAACCGCGCCTGCGAGCCAGATCCGCGTTCGGCCCGTTCGGAAGGACGCGGAATGCAGGCCGGTGGAAAGAACGGTCTTTGCGGGATCGAACTGAAAACCCTGTTCGCAAACTCTGTGGGGTCGGTTCGACGGTCCTAATTCCGCCGTCACGCCAAGGCGAACCATCCGCATGGGCCGCTGCCCCTCCTCGCCCGTGCGCCCTCGCCCCCCTCGAGTTTGGCGCCTCGCGACCCCCGAAAATCCTTCGCCGGCCCTGCGCCGCCGAGTTTCCAAACAAGCCTCCAGGGATGTCATGCGCCGCCAGCTTTCTTTCATCGGCCTCGTCTCGCTGCTTCTCGTGTCCGTCGTCCCGTCGAGCGCCTCCCAGTCGCAGTCGGGACGCTACGGCCCACTCGCGCTGATCGTGCGCGACGACGGGGCGGTCCACGGCGTGTTTGCCGAGCAACGGCTCGGCAACGGCACGGCGGACGCGCCGCAGTTCGGCTGCCTGTTTCTTCTCGAGGGCCGTATGGAGGGTGAGCGGGCGCGCGTGGACACGTGGTTTCCGGGCGAGGTCGAGCATATTCGCGGAGAGCTTCGTCTGGGCGCGGCGCCCAGCCTTCGGCTCGAGGAAAACCACGGCGGCTGCCTGATGGCGAGCGGCGACATGAAGGATGCGCCCTACGAACTCCATCTGGACGAGCGGCGGGCGGACTGGATCGGAGCGGGGCTCGTCACCGCCGAGCGGGCAGTCCTGCATCCCGAACCCATCGACGCGCCGGGACGCAAGCGTCCCTATCTCGTCCAGTTCGATCCCGTCGCGGTGGTGTCGCAACGTCCCGGCTGGATCCGCGTCGAGTATCTCGCAGCCGCCGGAGGACCTGTAACGGGTTGGCTTCGCGACGCGGACGTTGCCTTCAGCGCGCCGACGCGTCCCTGACGCGCCGAGCCCGATGGATCCGGTGGCTTGGGTTCGACCGTGGTGGTCGGCGTGCCCCTGGCCGTGGCAAGCACAGCCTGCTGGTCCATGGAGCCCGGCGATCGTCGGTCGCCTCGTCTTTCCAGCCATGCCGGGTGGCGGATCGCACGCGCCCGGGTGGATCGTCCCGCGAGACGATCACGGAGCCGTTGCCGGTGTCTCGGGTCTTCGCCCCGCACCAGCTTTACGGCAAGATGGGCGGGGAGATCGGATGGACCGCGAATGCGGTCTTGCGTTCCATGCGGTTCGATCGGCCGCCCGACCCGGCACGGGGCGACGTTGAACGATGGTGCGACGAGCGCATTTGGCGGCGGCAGGCGCCAAGAGCCTGTTTGGAAACTCGGTCGGGTCGGTCCGACGGTTCTTTTTCGCCGTCACCCCAGGGCGAGACACGCCGCGCAAGCGCGTCAGTGCTGCGCAAGCGCATCAGAGCCGCGCGGGCGCGGCAGATGTTTCGCCCGTCCGCATGGACCGTTGCCAATCCTCGCCGATGCGCCCGCGCATCACTCAAGTTTGGCGCCTCGCGACGCACCGAAATTCCTTGCCGGCCCTTCGCCGTCGAGTTGCCAAACCGTCGCTAATGGCCTCACTTCAACCGACGAGGATATTCCATGAAGCTTGCCATCCCGCTTCTACCCATCATGGCGTTTCTGGCCGGTGCGTGCGTGGTGCCGGCAAATGCGCAAGGCCCGGAGACCGTCGAGGTCGGCGGTGATCCCGAGCTCGATGCCTGCGCCAGCCTCGGGCGGATCGCCCGGCTCGACCCGAAGGGCGACAACTTCCTTTCGGTCCGCGAAGGTCCGAGTTCGAAGCACCGGGAACGCGATCGCCTCAGCACCGGCGCACTCGTGACGATCTGCGACGAACGCGGTCCCTGGCGCGGGATCGTCTACCCCGCTCCTGGGACGGAGGCTGATTGCGGCGTGTCCTCTCCGCAAGCAACGCGCTCGCCCTATCGCGGCCCTTGCCGCTCGGGCTGGGTGCATAGCCGCTTCGTGGACGTCGTCGCGGGATGAGGCGCCAGGGGTCGAGGACTTGGATCGTGCGGACAAGCCCGGCCCTCATGCCTCTGGCCGCTGTCGTCTGACTGAATGCCAGGAGCCTGATCGATGCTTACGGTGCAGGGCCTCCCTACTACACGCGCGCGCGACCAACATGGACAAGTGGACCGATCCCCTGCCATGGCTCCTGCCCCGCCCGGGGCGCCGCGACACGATCGCACCTGGCATCCCGATCAGGCTCCGCCGATCATGCCGATCGTCGCGCGAGCGAAAATTCCCGCCGATGCGCCGACCGACGCGATCACCCAGAGTTTGGCCACTCGAGTGCCAGCCGTGGTCAGGATGGCGATGCCGGGCAGGTCGAGCGGATGGACGAGCCAACCCGCCGCACGGTTGACGAACTGGGCGTCGATCTCGCCGGCGGCCTTCTGGTCGGCCATGGCGCCGAGGGCTGCAACGCCGCCGCCAAGATACTTGCTCAAGGTCGGCGTGATGAGGCGCGGATCGATCCCGAGCCAGTCGAGGGGCGGTGAGAGCAGCCAGTTCAGGCCGTCGAGGCCGCCGGCCGCCCGTACCGCAGCGATGATGCTGAGCGAGAGCGCCATGATGGGGATGGACCCCGTGGCGATCCGGAAGGCTTCGCCGCCGGCGCGGTTGATGATCGCGAGAATGCCACGCGCGTCCTCCACGATCGCATGACGCGCGACGGCGTCCTCGCCCGGTCCCTCGCTCGACAGATGGCGGCCGAAGACGTGGTAGGTCATCGTCGCCGCGATGAGGCCGCCCAGCAACGAGATCGCCAGGAACCGTCCGACGTCGAGCCCGAGCGCGGCCATGGGAAAGACGACGTTGGCCTGCCCCATCGCCAGGACCATGGCGAAGGTCGTGGCGAGATGTCGGTCCGAGACGCCTTGCCGATCCATGGTGGCGAGCGTGGCGACCGGAGCTGCGAAGCTGACGAAGCTGACCTGCAGGAGCGCGATGATGCTGAGCCCGGCCAGCCCGAAGGGACGCAGGGTCGGGGCGAGGAGCCGCGTCAGTCCGTCGAGGAGGCCCGCCGCCTCCGCCAGTCGCATGATCGAGAGCATGACGACCATCACCGGGAGGAGCGTGAAGAGCGACAGCTCCACCGCCGAGCGCCCGGCCGCCATGATGGTGCCGATGATGTCCATGGCCGGGGACCCTGCCGCCGCGCGCGGCTCAGGCGTCCCGATCGACGGCGAAGGGCGACCAGGCCTGGCGCTGGGACATGATCTCGAGCCGGTTGATGGCGATGTGCGCCGGCAGGGTGGCGACGTAGACGATCTGGTCCGCGATGTCTTCCGCCGTCAGCGGCGTGGTGTCGCGATAGACGGCGTCGGACGCTGCCTGATCGCCGCGCGTGCGCACCAGCGTGAACTCGGTCTCGGCCGCGCCCGGCGCGATGTCGGTCACACGCACGCCCGTCTTCAGGAGATCGCAGCGCAGGTTGAGGCTGAACTGCTTCACGAAGGCCTTGGTCGCCCCGTAGACGTGGCTGCCGGGATAGGGCCATTCGCCCGCCACCGATCCGATGTTGATGATGCTTGCGCCCTTGCCCGTTTCGATCAGCAGCGGCAGGACGGCATGGGTCGTGTTGACGAGGCCCGTCACGTTGGTGTCGATCATCGTATGCCAATCCGCCAGCGCGACGTGCGGCGCCAGTTCCGGCGCGAGGGCGAGGCCCGCATTGTTCACGAGCGCGGTGATGCTCCGGAAGTCCGCCGGCAGCGCGTCCACCACGGCCTGGACGGCCGCGGCATCGCGCACGTCGAGCGCGGCGATGTGGACCGGCACCTGATCGTTCAGTTCGGCCGCCAGTTCCTCCAGTCGCTCGACGCGGCGGCCGGTGAGGACGAGTGCCCAGCCTTCGCGGGCGAAGCGGCGGGCGGCGGCGCGGCCGAAGCCGGAGGTCGCGCCGGTGATGAAGGCGACGTTGGTCATGAGGGGTCCTTCGGGTCGAATGGTCTCGGCCGCGCGGGCGCGCGGCGCAATGGCATGCGGGGAACGAGGCGGCCGGACGGTCGGCGGGCGTCAGTCCATTCGCTCGAGAAACTTGCGCACCCGCTCCGAATCCGGGTTGCCGAAGAACTTCTCCGGCGGCGCCTTCTCGATGATGAGGCCCTTGTCGAGAAACACGACCTGGTCGGATACGGCTCTGGCGAAGTCCATCTCGTGGGTGACGACGATCATCGTGTACCCTTCCGCCGAGAGGTCGCGCATCACCTGCAGCACCTCGCCCACGCGCTCCGGGTCGAGCGCCGAGGTCGGCTCGTCGAAGAGGATCACCTCCGGGCTCATGGCAAGCGCGCGAGCGATGGCGACGCGTTGCTTCTGTCCGCCGGACAGGGTGAAGGGATAGACCTCCGCCTTGTCCAGAAGGCCGACCTTGTCCAGGAGCTGCATCGCCTCCTCGCGGGCCTGCGCCTTTGATACGCCCTTCACCTGGACGGGCGAGATCATGACGTTCTCGACGACGTTGAGATGGGGCCAGAGGTTGAAGCTCTGGAAGACCATGCCGGCCCGGGCGCGGATGGCGGCCATCTCCCGGTTGGTCATCTTGCGTTTCCTGGCTTCGTTGAAGCCGATGCGCTCCCCCGCGATGCGGATCGCGCCGCTATCGGGCTCTTCCAGCCAGTTGATGCAGCGAAGCATGGTCGACTTGCCCGACCCCGAGGAGCCCAGCACGCTGACGACCTCGCCCTTGGCGACGGTGAGGTCGATGTCGCGCAGAACCTCGAAGCCTGAGAAGCTTTTGCAGAGTTTGTGGATCTCGACGGCCGGCCGGTCAGACATTCTCGAAGCCTCGCTTGGTGCCGAGCGCGCCGGCGTTCTTCACGGCGAGCTCGAGGCAGACGGTGACGGCCCAATAGAGGGCGATGACGACGACGAAGGCCTGGGTCGGGATGAAGTACCGGGCCTGGAGCGCGTTGGCCGCTGCGGTCAGCTCCTGCACGGTGATGATGGCGAGGAAGGACGTATCCTTCAGCGCGTAGATCAGCTGGTTGCCGATCATTGGACGTGTGCGCAGAAGGAGCTGCGGCAGGATGATGCGCAGGAAGGTCTTGTGCGGCAGGAAGCCATAGGCCTTGGCCGCCTCGACCGTTCCAGGCGGCAGCACCATGCGGGCGCCCCGCAGGATCTCGGCGAAGTAAGCGCCGTGATAGATCGTCATGGCGAGGAGGCCGGCGGTCACGGCCGACATGCGCAGGCCCAGCTGCGGCAGGCCGTAATAGAGGAGATAGGCAAGCACCAGGAAGGGCAGGGCGCGCATGGCATCGACGAAGCCGCGCAGGGCGGACGCGAGGACCGCGCCTCCTTCCATGCCGTAGACGGTGAGGCAGCCGATGAGGAAGGCGCCTGCGGTGGACAGCGCGAAGATCAAGAGCGTCAGCCAGAGGCCCGACAGGACCAGGCCTCGCCCTTCCCAGAGAATCGTCCATTCGGTCATGGCGCCCTCCCTACATCGCCAGCCGGTTGGCCTTCCGCTCGGCCAGCGACTGCAGTTTGATGAGAATGCCGATAATGATCATGTAGAGAAGTCCGGCGGCGAGGATGGGCGGCAGCGGCTGGTAGGTCACGGCGCTGATGCGGTTGGTGACGCGCGTGAGATCGACGAGGCCGATGATGGCGATGGCCGGGCTGCTTTTGACGAGAAACGACATCTCGTTGACGAGGCCCGGCAGGCTGGTCGTGATCATCTGCGGCAGCATGATGTGTCGGAAGAAGGTGACGGGCGTCATGCCGCAGGCGAGCGCCGCCTCGCGTTGCTCGCGCGAGAAGTTGAGGAAGGCGGTGCGCCAGATTTCGGCGTTGAAGGCGGTCGTGTTGAGCGTCAGCGCGAGGATCGCCGCCGCCGTGCGGTCGAGCGGCATGCCGAAGCGGGGTGCGGCCAGGAACAGAAAGAGCGCCAGGGTGACGAGCGGTGTAGCGCGGGCAAGGCTCGTATAGATCGCGAGCACCTGATCGAGCACGGGGATTTTGGCGGCGCGCACGAGTGCGATGGCCAGGCCGATGACAAGGCCGAGAGCGATGGACACGCCTGAGATCCAAAGCGTGACCCAGGCGCCTTCCAGAAGCAGTAGCCAGGCTTTTTGCGTCATGTCCGCTCGTCGTCGCTTGAAGGGCCGGATCGGGGCCGGTCGCCCGGTGGGCGCGGCTGCCCCGGGAGGGCGAAGCTTGCCGCCGCCGCGCGATGCGCCGGCGGCGGGCGGCGGCGGCCGATGGCCTCAGTTCAGGCCGGCCAGCTTATGGAACTGATCGACCTCCGTGACCGGTTCGGTCGGCAGGTCGGGGAACGCTTCGCCGAACCACTTCGCCTGAAGGGCCGCCAGCCTGCCATTGTCGCGGACCTCCTTCATGAAGGCCGTTGCAAATTCGAGAAGTTCGGGGCTTTCCTTCGGCATCGGCCAGGCCGCGAAGCCCGCGCCCGAAACGGCGATGCCCTTCTCGAACACGTCGCCGCGATTCTTGACGAGATCGTTGATCGAGATCAGCGCGTTGACGACGTAGTCGAGGCGACCGTTGGCAAGGTCCGCATAGGCCTCCGGATAGGACTGGTACTCTACGACTTCGCCGATCTCGCAGCTCTTGTCCGCCATCATCTTCTTGAGCTCCGGCAGGCGGGCCAGGAGCGCGCTGCCGGCTTGGAGGCCCACCGTCTTGCCGCAGAGGCTGGCGATGTCGCCGATCCGCTCGTCACCCTTGCGCTTTACGTAGAAATGCTGGGCCGAGGCGAAGGGCGGGGCGAAGTTGAAGACGCGAAGCCGGTCGTCAGTGACCAGCGCGCCGGTGAAGGCCATGTCGTACTGGCCCGACGAGACCGAAGCCAGGAGGCCGGTCCAGGGCAGGATTTCTTGGCGGACCTCGACGCCTTGGCTCTTCGCGAAGGCCTGCAGGTCTTCCAGAAGTTCCTTGTGGAAGCCTTCCGGCTGGCCGTCGACGATGAAGTTGAACGGGGCGTAGTCGTCTTCCGTCGCCACCGTCATGGCGCCCTTGGCCTTGATGTCGGCCATGTCGGCGTGGGCGGTGGACAGGGACGACAGAACGGCCCCTGCCAAGGCAAGCCCGCGCAGGAGATTCAACGGCCTCACGGCGTTCGCCATCGTCGTCTTCGGCATCGGGGGCTCCTGTTCTTCGAAACGCTCTGGGAAAGCGGGCGGCAGGTCGAGGGAAGTGCTGCCGGAATGAGCGGATCATAGGAATGCCTATTCCGACAGCGATAGGACCAGTTTTGCAATGCGCTCGTGTCAGGTTGCGTCGCACTGTCCCGGCGCCGCGCACGGCAGGGTTCTCCTGCATTCAGATGTCGCTCTGGCCCCAACCGCCGACGAAACTGGTCCTATCGCCGGACAAAATCCCGCTCCTAGGATCGCGGACAACCGGCGGCGACACCTGGAGACGGGGGATTGCTGCCTGCACGATCACATCCCGCCGGTTGCGGGACAGGACCTTGACCCATGCATGCTGCACATCCTGCAGGCAGTCTGGGCGCCTCCGAGCCGGGAGCGCCCCCGCCCCGCTGCCCAAATCCTCGGCGGACCGAACGTGGAGCCCGCCATGCACGCTTCCGGCAGGTGTCAAGCACGACGCTTGGGATCTGGCGGGCTGGCGCGGTTTTTGCATGCTTTTCCTCCGCAGGTGATGCGGAGCCAGAGATGATCGACCACTTCCTCCCCGTCCGCTTCGAGGCGGGGCGTGGATTGCAGGAACAGCTGCGCGAGGCACTGGTCTCCGCGATCCTCGGCGGCGGCTTTCCGGCCGGTGAGCCACTGCCGTCCTGCCGCAAGCTGGCGGACCAGTTGCACGTTTCCCGCAACACCGTGAACCTCGTCTACGAGAGCCTTCTCGACAGCGGCTATATCGTCAGCCAGCCGCGCCGCGGCTTCTTCCTGCATCCCGCCTATGCCGAAGGGCCAGCCGCGGCAGCGGGCCGCCACGCATCGGAGGGCGAGGAAGACGCCGGGGCGGAGGCGAGCGAGGCCGGCGCGCCAGACTGGGAGCGGCGCTTCAAGCTCCGGCCCGGCATGACGTCGGGCGTCTTCCGGCCGCAGGACTGGGCGCGCTTCCCCTATCCTTTCGTCTACGGCCAGCCGATGCGCGACCTGTTCCCGCTGGAGCGCTGGCGCGAGGCCTCGCGCAAGGCGCTGCGCCGCGAGACCGCGCCGTCCTGGCTGCACGACCGGTTCGACCGCGACGACGACATGCTGGTGGAGCAGTTGCGCACACGCGTGCTTCCGAAACGCGGCATCTGGGCCAAGCCCAACGAGATCCTCGTCACGCTCGGCTCGCAAAACGCGCTCTATCTCATCGCCGCCCTTCTCATGAACGGCCAGACGCGCGTGGCGATGGAGACGCCGGGCTTTCGCGATGCGCTGTCGATCTTCGAACTGCACGGCGCCGATGTGCAACTCCACCCGATGGACGAGGACGGCATCGTGCTCGCGCCCCGCATGGCCGAGTGCGACTATGTCTACCTGACGCCGAGCCACCAGGTGCCGACCGGCATCGTGATGAGCTCCGAGCGGCGCGACCGGTTGATGGACGACATCCGCCGCAACGACCAGATCCTGATCGAGGACGACTACGACGCCGAGCTCAACCTCGATCGCGACGCCCTTCCGGCGATCAAGGCGGGCGATGCCGGTGGGCGCGTGATCTATCTCAGCAGCCTGTCGAAGCCCTTCTCGCCGGGTCTGCGGCTCGGCTACCTCGTCGCCGATGCGGAGCTGGTGGACGAACTGCGGTCGCTGCGCCGGCTGATGTACCGCCATCCGCCGCTCAACAACCAGCGCATGATGGGCGAGTTCCTGGCGCAGGGGTACTACGACGCGCATCTGCGGTCCTTCCGCGCCGAGCATGCCCGCCGGCGCGATCTCCTCCACACGGCGCTGAGCCGCGACCTCGATGCGTGCCGCCAGATCGGCTCGCCGACGGCCAGCGCCTTCTGGCTCGCGGCGCCCGGCGCGATCGACACGCGAAAGCTCGCCTGGGCCGCCGCGCGCCAGGGCGTCGTCTTCGAGTATGGCGAGCAGTTCTTCTTCGAGGGCGCGGCCCCCACCAATTTCATGCGCCTCGGCTTCAACGCCATCGAGGCCGACCGCATCGGCAAGGGGGTCGAGCTTCTCGCGCAGTCCCTGGACCGCATCTGACCATCAACCGGGCGAGTCGCCCTGATCCGTCCACACCGTATCGCCGCCGAACCGTCCGTTCGGCGAAGGCGGCCTCGCCTGCCGCATCCAACGCCTTTCAGGAGACGACCCGCCTTGGCCCACGAATTCACCGTCCAGTCCGACGCTCCAGCGCTGATCCGCAACCAGTCGCTCGACACTGAGGCCGTGCGGCAGGCCCGGATCGATCTGGCCGCCTGCTTCCGAATGGCGGCCCGGCTCGGGCTTCAGGAGGGCATCTGCAACCATTTCTCGGCGGTGGTGCCCGGCCATGACGATCTTTTCCTCGTCAACCCCTACGGCTGGGCCTTCGCCGAGATCAGCGCTTCCAAACTCCTGATCTGCGACTTCGCGGGACATGTGATCGCAGGCGAGGGCCAGCCGGAGGCGACGGCCTTCTACATCCACGCCCAGTTGCACAAGGCGCTGCCCCGCGCGACGGCCGCCTTCCACACCCATATGCCCAATGCGACGGCGCTTGCCATGACGGAGGGCCCGCCGCTCGTCTGGGCCGGACAGACGGCCCTCAAGTTCTACGGTCGCACGGCCGTCGACGAGGACTACAACGGCCTCGCGCTCGACGAGAGCGAGGGCCAGCGCATCGCCGGCACGATCGGCGAGGCCGACATCGTCTTCCTAAAGAACCACGGCGTCATGGTGCTCGGGCCGACGATCGCCGAGGCCTTCGACGATCTCTATTATCTCGAGCGCGCCGCCGAGGTGCAGGTGAAGGCCATGTCGCTCGGCCGCCCGCTGAAGCCCATCGCGCCCGCCATCGCCGAGCGCGCCTATCGCCAGATGCGCGAGGGCGACCCGGAAAGCGCGCGGCTGCATCTCGAGAGCGTCAAGCGTCAGCTCGCCCGCTCCGAACCCGACTTCATGCACTGACGACAGTCCCTCCCTCTCCCGCTTTCCGGAAGGCCACGCCATGAACGCCGTTCCTCAGCCCAACGACCTGCGCCCCATCATTGAAGCCGACCGCCGGCATGTCTGGCACCATATGCTCCAGCACAAGCCGCTGGAGACGAACGATCCGCGCATCATCGTCGAGGGCAAGGGCCTGAAGGTCTGGGATGCGGCGGGCCGGGAGTATATCGACGCACTGTCCGGCGGGGTCTGGACCGTGAATGTCGGTTATGGCCGGACCTCGATCGCGGACGCCGTGCGCGACCAGCTCGTACGCATGAACTATTTCGCCCAGTCGGCGGGCTCGATCCCGGCCGCGCTCTTTGCCGAAAAGCTTCTCGAGAAAATGCCGGGCCTGTCGCGCGTCTACTTCAACAATTCCGGCTCCGAGGCCAACGAGAAGGTCTTCAAGATGGTGCGCCAGATCGCGCAGCGCCATCACGGCGGAAACAAATGGAAGATCCTGTACCGCGAGCGCGACTACCACGGCACCACGATCGGCACGCTCGCCGCAGGCGGTCAGCCGGAGCGCGCGGCCATGTATGGCCCCTATCCCGATGGCTTCGTCATGGTTCCCCACTGCATGGAGTACCGCAAGCAGTGGGATGTCGAGAACTACGGCGAGCGCGCGGCCGACGCCATCGAAGAGGTCATTCTGCGCGAAGGGCCGGAGACGGTCGGCCTCCTGTGCCTGGAGCCGATCACGGCGGGTGGCGGCGTGATCGTGCCGCCTGAGGGCTATTGGGCGCGCGTGCAGGACATCTGCGCCAAGTATGACATCCTCCTCCATATCGACGAGGTGGTCTGCGGCCTCGGTCGCACCGGCACTTGGTTCGGCTACCAGAACTTCGGCATCCGGCCGGACTTCGTGACCATGGCCAAGGGCGTCGCCTCGGGCTACGCGGCCATCTCCTGCACCGTGACGACCGAAGCGGTGTTCGAGATGTTCAAGGACGGGGCCGATCCGATGGCCCATTTCCGCGACATCTCGACCTTCGGCGGCTGCGCGGGCGGGCCGGCGGCTGCGCTCGAGAACATGCGCATCATCGAGGACGAGCATCTCCTCGAAAACTGCCTCGCCATGGGAGCCCGCCTTCGCGCCAATCTGGTGGCCCTGAAGGACAAGCACGCCGTGATCGGCGACGTGCGCGGAATGGGACTTTTCCAAGGCGCGGAACTGGTGAAGGACCGCGCGACCAAGGAACCGGTGGACGAGAAGAGCATCGCGCGGGTGATCGCCGAGACCACGGCGCGCGGCGTGATGATCGGCGCCTCCAACCGCTCGGTGCCAGGGCTGAACAACGTCCTTTGTCTCGCCCCTGCACTTGTCGCGACTGCGGCCGACATCGACGCGATCACCACCGCGATCGACGGGGCGCTCTCGGTGGTATTCGCTTGAGCGGCTACTGGCGGGTCACTTCAAGCTCGTGAGACTAGCCATTCAGTCGTTCGGGTTTGAGTCGACAATAGCGTCGTCGTCTTTGTTGATTCATCCCGTCCATTTCGATCGATCTCTACGCTCTATCGCGTTTCTTTCGATGCGGACTGCGGCGTGGCGCGTCCTTCACGTCGTAACGACGACGGGTTCCTGACGGGCGCCACGACCCTTCAACCAAAGTCCGAAAGTGCGCATGACCTCGACCATGGGAAAGCAGTGTGTCAAACTTCTCATCGCCAATATCCTGTGACCGAACTCATTCGGTCCGCCCGTAACCTCGAAGCGATCTCACTTACGGGACGATAGCGGCCACGAATGGCAGCTTACGCTGGTTCCCGCCCGAAAGGGGACCGTCCGAAAACCACCCCGCCCAGTCGTTGGAACGGCCACTGCCATATTTTTGGAGGCGGCCGTTCCGCGCCAACCCGTAGCGATGCCAGCGAGGGCTACATCTCTTTGCCCCCAGCCAGCGTCGTAAGGGTCGTTCCGGCGGCACCTTGCCGATGGTGCTATAGGGGTCGAGTCTTTGCCCTTCCCGTCGCAGGAGGGCTTGGAGCCATGTCGATGTCATGCGCCGATGCTGGCACGGAGCCAGTTCGTCGGTTCGAGGTGCGCTCGGGCCGTCGGCGCGCTCGCGCATTGCCATGCGCTCGCCCATTCCCAGCTCTTCACTTGGCGTCGCCAGCTTCGCGGAACGGTGAAGGACGCCGATCGACACTCGCCTTTCTTGCTGGCATCAAAGCCAGCCACGGAGCAGCGCTTCGTGCCGTTGGTGGTCGCGGCACCGAGCCCTGAAGCGCCGGGGCGAGGCAGGACGCGACGCCCGTGTTCCGTCGGCAGCACAGTGTCTGCGGTCGAGCGCAAGATCGACGGCGTGTCTGTGCGGCTCGCTCCGTCGCGCAACGTCGATTAGGGCCTTTCAGCGGCGGCCTTCCGCCAACCTCTCCCGCCTCCCCTAGTCGTGGTCATAGCCCTCCCCGGCCCTGCTTTCCTTCGCCCAGGCCTGCATCCCTTCCCGGACCGCGACGCCGAATCTCAACGCATATCGCCCACACCAGACACTTGCGTTCAATTGGCATTGCAGTATGCTTTGCATCATAAAGTGTTCGGGGGATAGGATGTCTGAACTGAAGGACGCGCTGGCCGATATCGAGGCGATCCGCCGGCGGATGGCGGCCGGGACCGTGTTCAGAGGGTTCGGGCCGCTCGCGCTCGGGGCGACGGCGCTCGTCGCGCTCGCCACCGCGACGCTCCAGAGCGTGTTTCCGCCCGGCACGCCGCTGGCCTTCTTCGTGGCCTGGATCGTGGCCGCGATCCTCTGCGCCGCGTTGATCGCGGCGGAGACGGTCGTGCGCACGGGCCGCACCCATGGCGGCCTCGCCGACGCGATGCTGCATCAGGCCATCCAGCATTTTCTTCCCGCCGGGGTCGCGGGCGGCGTGTTCGCCGCCGTGATCGGCCGCTTCTCCCCGGACAGCGCCTGGTTGATCCCCGGCCTTTGGCAAGTGCTGGTGGGGCTCGGCGTCTTCGCCGCCGCGCCCTCGCTTCCCAAAGGCGCCGTGCTTGGTGCCGCGTGGTATTTCGTCTGCGGTTTCGGCGTGATGATGATGATGGCGGCGCGGCCGGGAGAGCTGTCGCCCTGGGCCATGGCGCTTCCCTTCGCGATCGGCCAGACCATCCTCGCCCTGGTGGTTCGTCGTGCGGCGGAGAATGGCTATGACGAAATCTGAAGCGCCCGCCCCCTTCGCCTATGACGGGCTCGATCGCGTCATCCACGAAAAGGCCCGGCTCGGCGTGATGACCTCGCTGGCCGGCCAGCCTAAGGGCTTGGGCTTTGCCGATCTCAAGCGTCTCTGCGGGCTGACCGACGGCAATCTCAGCCGCCATCTCCAAGTGCTGGAGGAAGCCGGCTTCGTGCGCATCGACAAGAGCTTTTCGGGAAAGCGACCGGTGACGACCTGCGTCCTGACCGACAAGGGGCGCGAGAGCTTTCTCGACTATCTCGCCATCCTGGAACAGGTCGTGCGCGATGCCGCCGCCGCGTCCAAGCGCAGCCCTTCCGATCTCTCGGTCAAACCCGCTTAGAGCTTTTCTCGGCGAAGCGGCTACGCTTTGCCGTCGGACCTGCTCCGCCCATTCATTTATCCAAGGACTTTGCAATGCAAAGCACTCTCGACAGCAAAATCCATGCCGGCATCATCATGGACGGCAACGGGCGATGGGCGACGCGGCTCGGCCTTTCGCGCAGCCAGGGCCACCGCGCCGGGGTGCGCGCCATCCGGCCGATCGTCGAGGCGGCGAAGGACATGGGCGTCGGCACGCTGACGCTCTACGCCTTTTCCGGCGACAACTGGAAGCGCCCGCCCGCCGAGGTCGCCGTGCTGATGACGCTGCTGAAATCCTATCTGGCCGAGGAGATCGAGACCCTCGTGGCTATGGGCGTGCGCCTCAGCGTGATCGGCCGCCGCGATCGGATCTCGCCAGCGCTGGCGCGACGCATCGAGGAAGCGCAGGCGCGGTCCGCGAGCGCCGGCGCGCTGCATCTGCGCATCGCCTTCGACTATTCCTCCCGCGACGCCATCCTCGACGCCGCCCGCCGGTCCCGGTCGGACACGACGCGGGAGGAGTTCGCGCGCCTGCTCACCGGCGGCGCGCCCGAATTGGATCTCGTCATTAGAACCGGCGGGGAGCAGCGGCTCAGCGACTTCCTGCTTTACGAATGCGCCTATGCCGAACTCCTGTTCACGGCGCGTCTGTGGCCGGATTTCCAGCCCGGGCACCTGCGCGAAGCCCTGGCGGAGTTCCGCAGCCGGCAGCGCCGGTTCGGCGCCGCGCCGGCCGAGAGGGTCGCCGCGTGAGCCGCTTGGAGCGAACCGGGCACCCGACTGCCCTCGATCTGCCGCGGCGGTTCGGCCCACGCGGCCCGGTCTCGCGCCGCCGGGTCGGGCGGAGCTTGCTGGTGGCGGGTCTCGTGCTGGCGGGCGCCAGCCTTCTCTGGAGTGTCTCCGCCTCTCCGGCGTTGCAGGCCTTCGCGCTAGGGCTCGCCTTTCCCGGCGGCGGGTTCGTGATCTGCGGCGCTTCCGCGCCGGCCATGGACATGACGGCCCTCTGGATCGGCGGCGCGTCGGCGGCCGCCTTCGGCCTCGCCCTGTTTCTCTGTTTCGCGACCGGAAACGTGCTCGGGCCGCCCGCCGTCTGGCTCGGCGCCGCCGTCGCTGCGTCGCTCTATGCCGTCCACCACGGCTGCCTTGCGGCGGAGAGCGGCGGACTGCCGGTTCTCGGCCTCACGCTGGCGGCGGGGCTGGCCGGGATGGGGCTCGCCTTCTTTCGCCCGGTCCCGGTTTCGACGCCCGGCATGGTGGAGCGTCCGGCAGCGCGCCCCCTGGTTCGAGTAGCCGCCTCCCCCAGCGAACTCGGCGACGACGATCTCGCGCGCCTGCGCTTTCTGCTCGACCGCGCCTTGCAGCCGCTGGACCGGTTCGACGGGTTCGAAAGGCTCGATCCGTTTCAGTCCGCCGCCTTGCGCTACCAGTTGCAGTTTGCCGGCTTCGCCCTCGCCATGATCCAGCGGAACCACCTGCCCGCCCTCCAGGCCTATCTCACGGACGCGCAGGCGAACCTGATCGATAAGGCGCGAGCGCACCGCGTCTGGCGCTATTGGGCAGCGGAAAGCCTCTGGGGGCGCGGCCGGATCGACCCGAACCCGTTCGCCGCCGACAACGTCATGTATACCGGTTTCTGCGCCACGCAGATCGCCCTGTTCCAGGCCGCCTCCGGCGACAGGCGCTTCAGCGTGCCGGGCGCCTTCTCGCTCATTCATCCCTCCGGCCGGAGGTTCCAAGCGGATTTTCCCTCGCTGGTCGGCAATATCGCGGGCCAACACGCCCGGTCGGATTTCGGCCTGATCGCCTGCGAGCCGAACTGGCTCTTTCCCGTCTGCAACAGCATCGGCTACGCCGCCATCGCCGCGCATGATGCGCAGTTCGGCTCGGGGGTGTGGGCCGGCATGGCCGCCCGCCAGCAGGCGATGCTGCGAAGCGAGTTCACGGATGGTCGCGGGCGGTTCGTCACCTGCCGCTCCAGCCATACGGGGCTCGCCGTGCCCGCCATCGGCGGCGTGCTCACGCAATTGCTGCCGAGCTTCTTTCTGAACGCGACCCTGCCCGTCCTCGCCGCCGAGAACTGGCAGCGTCTGCGCGGCGATCTCATCGAGCAAACGGGCGCCGGCACTCGCGCGCGCCTCGGCCAATTCTGGCCGATCGATGTCGGCAATTATCGCTTTACCCGGATCGCCGGTCTTTGCGGCGCGGCTGCCACGGCGGTTGAGCTGGGGGACCAGGAGGTCGCGGAGGCGATGCTGGGCGCGCTCGACGCCCGCTACCCCATGGCGACATCGGGCGGGACCGGACACCGCCCCGATGCCTCGATCTGGTCGCACGCTTTCGAGATCATGGCGCGGTGCGGGCGCCAGGACGGGTTGCGCGATCTGGTCCAGAATCCCGTCGACCCCAGCCGGGCCGAGACCTCGCCTCACATCTCCGCCTGCCCCTACCCGGCGGCGCTGGTCGCCAAAGCCGCTGCGTCGGAGGGGCAACTCGACATCACCTTGGTTCCAGGCTCCGGCGCCGCGCGTGTTTCGCTGGATCTGGCCGGCCTGCGGCCGTCGCGCGTCTATCGGCGCTCCGACGACGCCTCCGCCTTCACGAGCGGCCCGGACGGGCGGGCCTCGATCGACCTCCACCTGACCGAGCGGCGGCGCATCACGATCCGCGAGGCCGCGTGATGGCCTGCTGCATCCTGGCCGGCCTCGCCTTCGGCGCGGCCTTCGGCCTCGCGCGCGCGATCCGCCGTCTGTTCGGCACGCGGACAGACCCATTGAACTGGAGACCGGACCGGTGAACACGCCTGACCTTGGAAAGACCACTTCGCCCGCCCCGGCCCTGACCGCCTTGCAAGCCATTTGGCGCAAGCGGATCGGGAGCTTCGGCCATGCCTTTTCGGGCATCGGCTATATGGTCGCCACCCAGCCGCACGCCCGGTTTCATCTCCTGGCCGTCGCCGTCGTCGCTCCTGTGGGCTGGTCGCTTTCCATCACCGTCGCCGACTGGATGATCCTGGCGCTTGCCTGCGGCTTCGTTCTCGCCATGGAGGCCGTGAACACGGCGATGGAGCATCTCTGCGACGTCGTCTGCCCCGCCTGGAGCGAGAGCGTGCGCCGGACGAAGGACGTCGCCGCCGGCGCCGTTCTCCTCGCGGCCGTCACGGCGGCGATCGTCGGCCTTCTCGTCGTCGCCAAGAACCTAGCCTGAGGGCCGTCCGTGACCGATCCCGCTCAGGCCGCCAAGCGCCCGTCGAAGCGCCGGCGCGCGCTCTCGACCTCATCCATGTTCTGCAGCGTCCAGGCATAGAGCGCCTTGAAGGGCGTCTGCAGCGAGCGGCCGAGCGGCGTGATCTCGTATTCCACGGCCACCGGCGAGACCGGGATCACCCGCCGCGAAACCAGACCGTTTCGCTCCAGGCGGCGCAGGCACTGGGTCAGGGCCTTCTGCGTCACCCCTTCGAGCTGGCGCTTGATCGCATTGAAGCGCCTCGGCCCGGCGTCCAGCACGGTCAGGACCATCATCGACCACTTGTCGGCGATCTGGTCGAAGAGCAGGCGGCTGGGGCAGTCCACCGCGAAATGCTGGCATTCGGGCATTCGGTTTCCTCCGGTATACCTGGGAGCCTGAGAGTGCGTAATTGACGCTAGGTCTACAAAGTATACCTAAGGCCCGTCACGATCAACGGAGCCTTGCGTATGTCCGCCTCCTCCACCGAAACCCTGTTCCGCCCGATTCGGATCGGGTCGCTCGATCTGCCCAACCGCATCGTCATGGCGCCGATGACGCGCTCCTTCGCCCCCGGCGGCGTGCCCGGCCCCGCCAATGCCGAATATTATCGGCGCAGGGCCGAAGGCGGCGTCGGCCTCATCTTGTCCGAGGGCACGGTGGTGAACCGCCCGGCCTCGCGCAACGATCCCGGCATTCCCTTCTTTCATGGCGAGGCGGCGCTGGCTGGCTGGAAGGGCGTCATCGACGGCGTTCACGCCGCCGGCGGCCGCATGGGGCCGCAGCTCTGGCACACGGGCGCCGTGAAGAGCTTCCTCACGTCCTGGGAGCCCGACGTGCCGGTCGAGAGCCCCTCGGGCTTCGACGCGCCGGGCGTGGCGCGGGGCGTGGCCATGAGCGAGGAGGCGATCGCCGATACGGTCGCGGCCTTCGCCAAGGCCGCCGCCGACGCCAAGCGCCTCGGCTTCGACACGATCGAACTCCACGGCGCCCACGGCTATCTGATCGACCAGTTCTTCTGGGCCGGCACCAATCTGCGGGACGACCGCTACGGCGGCGCCACGCTGCGCGAGCGCTCGCGCCTTGCGGCCGAGATCGTCTCGGCCGTGCGCGCGGCGGTGGGACCGGACTTTCCCATCATCCTGCGCGTCAGCCAGTGGAAGCAGCAGGACTACGCGGTGCGCCTCGCCGAAACGCCGGACCTCATGACAGACTGGCTCGCGCCGCTGGTGGAAGCCGGCGTTGACATTCTCCATTGCTCGCAGCGCCGGTTCTGGGAACCGGAGTTCCCCGAGATCGACGGCGAGACCGGCTTGAACTTCGCGGGCTGGGCTAAGAAGCTGACGGGCGCCAGGACGATCAGCGTCGGATCGGTCGGCCTGTCCGGCGATTTCATGGCCGCCTTCGGTGGCGAAAGCTCTGAGAGCGTCGGGCTGGGCGGCCTGATCGAGCGAATGGAGCGGGACGAGTTCGACCTGATCGCGGTCGGCCGCGCGCTGATCACGGAGCCGCAATGGGTTGCGAAGGTGCGCGCGGGCGAAAGCGCCGGCCTGCGCGGCTTCGACGCCAAGGCTCTCGCCGAACTCGTTTGACCCCGGAGTCGTCGGAACGAACCGGGCGGGGTCTCGAACAGTTTCCTAGAAACTCCGCTCGATCGCATACACGAGTAGCAGCATCACGGCCCAGGTGAAGGAACCGACGACGACGCGGATCAGGAGCCGATCGAAGCGTTTGGGAGTCATCGCCCCATGCGCTTCGTCAAGGTCTTGAGACGCGTCTCGATCTTCGGATGGTGGTCGCGAGGCCAGCATGATGGCACTCCGGGTTTTGCTATCCGCCTATAGCAAGCCTCGAAGGTCATCCCAAGCGAAAGGCCGTGTGCTCATGGCACGCAGGCTGTTTGCAGTCGTGCGGCACCAGCCCCAGCAGACAAAACGAGGCGGCCTTCCGGCCGCCTCTGTTCATGTCACTCACATCTGGAATGCTTAGTATCAGGCCGGGCGCTCTTCTCCCGCGTTCGGGCGCCAGGTGATGAGCTTGCGCTCCACGACGTCCAGCACGAGATCGATGATCAGGACGAAGACCGCCAGGATGACGATGCCGGCGAAGACGCCGACCGCGTCGAAATTGCCTTCCGACCGGGCGATGAGGTAGCCGAGGCCCGCCGAAGCGCCGAGATATTCGCCGATGATGGCACCGACCACGGCGAAGCCGACCGAGGTGCGTAGGGACGAGAGGATCCAGCTCGCCGCCGCCGGGAAATAGACGTGGCGCAGCAGGTCCTTGCGCGTGGCGCCGAGGATTTTGGCGTTGGAGAGAACGACCGGGTTCACTTCCTTCACGCCTTGCATGGCGTTGAAGAAGGTGACGAAGAAGACGAGCGTCACCGCCAGGGCCACTTTCGACCAAAGGCCGAGCCCGAGCCAGAGCACGAAGATCGGCGCCAGCACGACGCGGGGAATGGCGTTGAAGCCCTTGATGAACGGATCGAGCACGCGAGCCGCGAAGGGGCTGAGGCCGAGCCAGACGCCGGCGGCGACGCCGAGGGCCGTCCCGATGACATAGCCGAGCACGGTCTCGCTGAGCGTGATGCCGACATGCTGGTAGAAGCTGGGGTCACTGACCCAGGTCACGACCTGCCCGACGATATCGAACGGCGCGGGAAAGAAGAACCGGTCGATGATCCCGGCACTGACGCCGAGCTGCCAGCCGCCCACGACGACGACCAAAAGGGCGAGTTGGATGAGGCGAACGTTAGTGCCGCGCATAGCTCTTCTCCACCTCGCCGCGAAGCGACGCCCAGATGTCGCGATAAAGGTCCATGAAACGGGGATCGAGCTTGATCTCCGCGACATTGCGCGGCCGCGCCAGATCCACCGGGAAGCTCTCGATGATGCGGCTCTTGGGGCCGGCGGCGAGAACCACGACCCGGTCTCCCAGTGCGATCGCCTCTTCCAGATCGTGCGTGATCATCACGACGGCGCGGCGATCCTCCTGCCACAGGCGCAGAAGCTCGTTCTGCATGAGGTGGCGGGTGTGGATGTCGAGCGCCGAGAACGGCTCGTCCATCAGAATGACCTTGGGCTCGGTGATCAGCGCCTGCGCCATCTGCACGCGCTTGCGCTGGCCGCCCGAGAGCTGGTGGGGATAGCGGGCCTCGAAGCCCTTGAGCCCGACCTTCTCCATCCAGGCCAGCGCTTTCGCGCGCCGCTCGCCAGCCGGGACCTGCCGGAACAGGAGGCCGAGCTCGACATTCTCGATCGCCGTCTTCCAGGGCAGGAGCGCGTCCTGCTGGAAGAGATATCCGATGTCGTTCTGAACGCCGGAGACCGGCTTTCCGTCGATGGCGACCTGCCCCGAAGCGGGCTTCAGGAGGCCGGCGATGGCATTGAGGATCGTGGACTTGCCGCAGCCCGTCGGCCCGACGATGGCGAGGAACTCCCCGTCGCGAACCTCCAGATCGACATTCTCCACGGCGACGAAGGAGCCGAAGGCCATGGTCACCCGGTCGATCGTCACCATGGACGGAGGAGCGGGGCCGTTGTCGGCGTTCGGCACGGGTGCGAGCTTTCTGACGGTGGCGGACATGGCGGGGGCCCTCAGTTCGACGCCTGCACCACGACCTTTTCCACGAAGGCGTTCGTGTAGGTCTTGGAGAGGTCGATGTCGGTCTTTTCGACGCTGGCGTTGAACGTCTTCAGCACCGCGAGCGGGGTCTGCAGATCCTCGGTCTTGAAGGTTCCATCCAGCGAGAAGATCGCCTTGGCGTTCTCGACGGCCTTCACATAGGTCGCCTTGTCCCCGGTCACGAAGTCGGAGGGGAGCTTGTCGACGATCTCCTCGGCGCTGTGGTCCTTCATCCAGTGAAGGGCCTTGACCGTGGCGTTGGTGACCTTCTGGATCACCTCGGGATTCTTGTCGATATAGCTCTGGCTGGCATAGAGAACCGAGGTCGGATAGATGCCGCCGTAGACATCCACGGCGCCGGCGTCCGAGCGCGCGTCGATCAGGATCTTGCCCAGGCCCCGCTCCGCCACGATCGTCGCGGCGGGATCGTAGTTCACGAGAAGATCGACCTTGCCCTGCTGGAGCGAGGCGACCGCCGCCGAGCCCGAGCCGACGCCGATCATCGACACGTCGTTTTCCGACAGGCCGTGGCGCTGGAGATAGTAGCGCACGAAGAAGTCCGAGGAGGAGCCCGGCGCGGTGATGCCGACCTTCTTGCCCTTGATCGTCTCGGGCTTGGCGGGGTCGAAATCGGTTTCGTTGGTGCCTGCCAGAACCAGGCCGGAATTGCGCGCCAGCTGGACGAAGCCGACGACGCTCTTGCCCTGCGCCTGCATCTGGATCGTGTGATCGTAGAAGCCGACCGCGATGTCGGTGGACCCCGCGACCAGCGCCTGAAGGACCTTCGAGCCGCCTTGCGCGAAATTCTCGGTGGTGACGTCCAGCCCTTCCGCCTCGTAGAAGCCGAGCGCGTCGGCGATCGGGAAGGGCAGATTGTTGAGATTGTAGGAGCCGACGCTGATGCGGACCGACTGCGCGTCGGCGGCGCCGACGAGTGCGAGCACGGCTGCGGCAGCCAAAAGCATGCGACGCATGAGATATCCTCCCGGAAAGTGAACCCGGCTCTCCCGGCCGGGCAGGTGATTGGATCAGGCCGCCCGTTCCATTCGGACGGCGGGCTTGGCGAAGACGAATCCTTCGAACAACCGACGCGCGGTTCTCACGATGCCAGCTACTATGGAACCCTGACGAAATTCGAGCTCGACATCGAGACGTCCGCCCGGATGTTCCAGACAAATTCGCGTGGGGACGGCGGCCCCGCCGATCGCCTGGAAAGCGATCGTACCGGGCGTGACGCAGGCCGTCGCGATGCCCACGGCCCCGGTGGTGGCAAGGGCCGGGTGGCACTCGTGCGGCATGAAATAGCGCACGCCCAGCGTTCCGCCCTGCGCGGGCGGCGCGATCAGGACCGGCTTGGGGATCACCTTGTCGGCGACGTCGCCCATGCCCATCCGCCTTCCTGCCTCCAGGCGGATGGCGGCAAGACGCGCGCCCAGCGCCGCGTCGGCGCTGAGATCGGCGGCGCTCTCGCAGCCGGTGACGCCAAGATCGGCAGCGCGCACGAGAACCATGGGAATGGCGCAATCGATGCAGGTCGCCTCGACCCCATCGATGATCTCCGAGGCGAGGCCGGTCGGCAGCAGCTTGCCGGTCTTGCCCCCGGCGGCATCGACGAAGGTCAGCGCGATCGGCGCCGCAAGCCCCGGCACGCCGTCGATCGAGGCGTCGCCGAGATAGGTGACGCGGCCGCCACTGGTCGGGACCTTGGCCTCGATCAACTTGCCGGTGTTGACGTTGTGGATGCGCACATGGGTCTGCCGGTCGGCGGCCGGAACGAGCCCGGCCTCGATCGCGAAGGGCCCGACGGCGGCCAGCATGTTACCGCAGTTCGGCGCGTAGTCCACGGTCCGCTGGTCGTTGCGGACCTGCGCGAAGAGATAGTCCACGTCCGCGTCCGTCACGCTCGCCGGGCCGATGATGGCGACCTTCGAGGTCACCGGGTTGCCGCCGCCGATCCCGTCGATCTGCAGCGGATGGCCCGAGCCCATGATCGACAGGAGCGCGGCGTCGCGCGCCGCCGGCTCGGCCGGCAGGTCGGAGCTCAGGAAAAACGGACCGCGAGAGGTGCCGCCGCGCATCAAGACGCAGGGGATCCGCATCAGGTCGTTCATCGCTAGCCCTCCCATTCATGCGCTCACTGGATCAATCCGTGGTTCTGTTGCAATTTGGCAAAGGACGAAGCTAATGTGAAATGCAAATATCGGGAGGAGTAATGCGTTTTGAACATCAATTGTGAGATCCTGGATCTGCGCGCGTTCCAGCTCGTGGTGGAGTTCGAGAGCTTCCACCGCGCGGCCGAGGCGCTGCACATGTCGCAATCGGCGCTCAGTCGCCGCATCCAGAAGCTGGAGGCCTCGATCGGCGCGCCGCTTCTGGAGCGCACCACGCGCCACGTCGCCGCGACGGCCACGGGGCAGGAGCTTCTGCCGCTGGTGCGGCGCATGCTGGAGGAGTTCGACGCCTCGCTCTTCTCGCTGAAGGACGCCAACAGCCAGCGGCGCGGGCTGATCACGATGGCCTGTTTGCCGACGGCGGCGTTCTACTTCCTTCCCAATGTCGTGCGCCGGTTCAACGAGGAATTCCCGCACATCCGGTTTCGGATTCTCGACCTGACGGCCAATGACGGATTGCGGGCGGTGGCGCGCGGCGAGGTCGAGTTCGGCATCAATCTCATGGGCAATTCCGACCCCGACCTTTCGTTCGAAGCCCTGATCGACGATCCGTTCGTTCTGGCGATGCGCAAGAACCATCCGCTGGCGGAAAAGGAGGTGATCCGCTGGCCGGAGCTCGAAGGCCACCGCTTGATCACGGTGGACCGGTCAAGCGGCAACCGGGCGCTTCTCGACGCGACGCTCGCCCGCGCCAACCTGCGGCTGAACTGGTTCTACGAGGTGACGCATCTCAACACCTCGCTGGGGCTGGTGGAGGCGGGCCTGGGGATTTCAGTTCTGCCCAAGCTGGCGACCCCGCAAGGTGAGCACCCGTTTCTCGTCACGCGGCCGATCGTCGATCCCGTCGTCACCCGCACGATCGGCCTGGTGCAGCGACGGAGCGGCCGCCTTTCGCCCGCCTCTGAACGCTTTCTCGAGATGCTGATCAAGACCTGGAAGCAGTAAGCGAAGCTTTGCCTTGTCACATCCGATCGGGGCCCTGTCACCGCAAAGCCAGCCGTCGCAAGATCATCGGACGACCAGAGACGCCCAGCTTTATCCAACCTCAGGTAATATCATCCGAGCTGGACGGGTGAAGCACCCCAACAACAATAACCGTCAGCTCCACGTACAATAGAAACTCTTCCTCAGTCAAAACCTGACCAAAAGGGTGCACTAACTATTATCGCATTATCAACATTTTCGTGAAAAAATCTCGCAAAGGTCTGCTCTGGGAGTTGTGGAATTGCGCCTGTCCATCAAGCTGAAGCTCAGTGTAGCATTCGCCAGCGTCCTGGGGATGATGGGGGCGGCTGGATACTACGGTATTCTGAGCCTTCAGTCTTCCAACGAGAATATGCAGACGTTCATCGACCGTCCCTATGCACAGACCAAGCGCATAGAAGACGCCGCGAAGAATATGCACAGCCTGGGTCGAAATATGAATCGCTTTCTGGCGATCACAAACGATGCGGAGATCGCGGATCTTCGATCGAAGATCGACCAGGGCGTTGTCGAAGAAATCCAAGCTTTGGCCGACTACAAGTCCGGTTTGGGCGGTGAGACGCCCGCAGCGTTGGAAGTCGCCGATTCTGTCATCGCCAATCTCAAGACTTGGCAGGTCATGATCGACAAGATCATGGACATTGCACAGGTCAACTCCATGACGCGCGCCAACGAACTTTACGCTCGCGAGGCCGTGCCGTTGATCAACGAGATCACCGGCGATTTCACGGACACGATCGGCAAGATCGACGGCAACCCGAGTGTCTCGAGCGAATTGCGAAGCGCTCTGATCGCGGTCCGTTTCTCCCTTCCGCAGATGATGTACAATCTGATGGCGGCCTTGTCCGAGCAGGACGATGCCCGCCTGCAGGTCGCGAAACAGTCGCTGGACAACCAGATCGCCGCGTTCGACAAGGCGTTCGCGTCCTATGTGGAGAAGGCGAAAACCTCCCCCTTGTCGGCCGCGGCCATCGAGCAGAGTGGCAATTGGGAACACCTGAAGCCTGTCATTCAGAAGATCGCCGCCTTTGGGACCGCGAACGACGCCGAGCACGCCAACGCTCTGTTCATGGCGGAAGCGCGCCCGCTCATGTATGTCATATTCGGCCAGCTCGATAAGCTGATCGCGGAAGAAACGACCTTTGCCCAGACCCTGGCGAAGAACACCGAGACCGAGTTCACGGCAACTCGCGAGACGATGATCGTGCTGGTCGCGCTCGCCCTCCTGATGGGCGTGGGCGCCGCCATCTGGCTGGCGCGATCGATCTCGGGCGGCCTCAACCTCGCCAAGCATCACGCTCGCAAGATCGGCGACGGCGACATTTCCGAGAAGATCGAGGTCAGGCACAACGACGAGATCGGCGATCTCCTCACCACCATGTGCCAGATGCGCGGCAAGCTGAACGAGACCATCGTCGCGATCCGCGAATCCTCCGCCCAGGTCTCGTCCGGCTCGGCCCAGTCCGCCGCCACCGCCGAGCAGCTTTCCTCCGGCGCCACCGAGCAGGCCGCCGCCTCCGAGCAGGCCTCGGCCGCGATCGAGCAAATGAGCGCCAATGTGCGCCAGAACGCCGACAATGCCGGCACCACGGAGAAGATCGCAGCCCAGGCCTCGGTGAACGCCGAGAAGTCGGGCGCGGCCGTCGGCGCCTCGGTGGTCGCCATGCGCACCATCGCCGAGAAGATCACCGTGATCCAGGAGATCGCCCGCCAGACCGACCTTCTGGCGCTGAACGCGGCCATCGAAGCGGCCCGCGCCGGCAGCCATGGCAAGGGTTTCGCGGTGGTCGCCTCGGAGGTGCGCAAGCTCGCCGAGCGCTCCCAGATCGCCGCGCAGGAAATCGGGCAATTGTCGACGCAGACGCTTCTGACCTCGGAAGAGGCCGGGGAGATGCTGGACGCGCTGGTGCCCGACATCCGTCGCACGGCGGAACTGGTGACGGAGATTTCGGCGGCGTGCCGGGAGCAATCGATCGGCATCGACCAGATCAACCAGGCGATCCAGCAACTCGATCAGGTGACCCAGTCCAACGCCGGGGCGGCCAACGAGATGGCGGCGACGGCGAGCCAATTGTCCGCCGAGGCGGGGCGCCTGGAAGAAAGTGCGGGCCATTTCAAGCTGGAGGCGGCCGCCGCAGCCAAGGTGGCCAAGGCCGACCGGGCCGCCAACGTCGCCGAGCTGCGCGCCAAGGTGCAGGCCTTCGGCGCCACCTACGCCAAGCCGAAGACGGCGCCCGTCTCGCACGCGCCGACCGCATCAAACGCCCCTGCCGCCGCGTCCAATGGCTTCGACATGACGCTAGACGACACCAGCGACTTCGAGCGCCTGAGCGCCTGAGCCTCCCCAAGGCGTCTCGCGATCGATCTTCGATCAAGATCAGGAAGATGGGTGCGGGCGACCCGAGGGCCGCCCGGCCGCACGGAGCGCTCAGCCCTTGGGCTCGGCGCTCCCCTTCTGCTCCATCAGGCGCCGATGGCGCAGGATGTCGGCGACGAAGTTACGCGACAGGCTGTGGTAGAGCGGCGCGCCGGAGACGAGGCGCGCGGTGCCGAAGCCGAGAAGCGAGGCCAGCATCACCGGCACGACATTGCCGGCATTGCCGGTCATTTCCAGGATGATGACGAAGGCCGTCATCGGCGCCTGGACGACGCCCGCGAAATAGCCGGCCATGCCGAGCGTCGCGGCCAGGCCGGAGCCGAGGCCGAAGGCGAGGCCAATCGTCGAACCGAGGCCCGCCCCAACCGCCAGCGAGGGCGCGAAGATGCCGCCGGGAATGCCCGACACCATCGAGGCGAGCCCGGCCACGAACTTGGCGAGGAAGAAGAAGGGCGACAGCGCCGTGCCCTCGATGGCCGAGCGGGCCTGCTCGTAGCCGGTGCCATAGGTCGTTCCGCCCGAGAGAAGTCCCGCGAGTGCCACGACGAGGCCGCACAGGGCAGCCACAGCGACGATCCGGGCGGGCGCGCCCTTGGTCCAGCGCCGGACCCGCCGCATGATCGCCAGCGCGCCGCCGCTGAACATGGCGCCGAACGCGCCGCCGAGAACGCCGCAGGCGACCACCAGCAACCAGCCGCTCGCCGTCACCACGTCCGCGTCGGTGCGGCCGAAATAGGTGTAGTTGCCGGTCAGCGCCAGCGAGGCGAGGCCCGCCAGAACCACCGCCGAGAGCACGAGGCCGTTGGTGCGCGCCTCGTAGGCGCGGCCCATCTCCTCGATCGCGAACACGATGCCGGCGAGCGGCGTGTTGAAGGCCGCCGCGATGCCGGCGGCCGACCCGGCGAGGATGAGGCCGCGCGCGTGCGCCATGCCGCCCAGACGCCCCGTCGCCAGCATGATCGCCGCGCCGACCTGCACGGTCGGCCCCTCGCGCCCGATCGAGGCGCCGGACAGGAGGCCGAGCAGGGTGAGAAAGATCTTGCCCATCGCCGTGCGCAGCGACAGGAGAAGCCCCCGGTCGGCGTCGCTTTCCAGATGCCGCGCGGCGATGGCCTGGGGAATGCCGCTGCCGCCCGAATTGGGAAAGAAGCGCAGGGCGAGATAGCTCGACAGCGCGAAGCCGGCGGGAGGCACGACCAGCAGGGCGGCCGGGCCGAGATGGCTGGCCATCGCCTCGAACATCCGCTGCGCCCAGTCCGCCATCTCCGCGAAGGCCACGCTGACCAGCCCCACCGCCAGCGCGCCCAGCCAGAACACGAGGCGCGGGCGCCAGACCCGCTTCGACATCCAGACCGCGCGGGATCGGCGAAGCATCGGCACGCGGCGGATTCTGGATCGGGTTCCGGCGAGGTTCGGCATGCGGCAAACTCACAAGCGATGATCGGCCCCCTCATGCGGGGATTGGCCGCCGATGTCGAGCGCGATCCGTGGTCGCCCGCGCTCCTGAATTTCCCGAACGGCTGGTCGGCGGATCAGGGAGGCGAACCGCCGGAAGCCCATCGAAGCCGCGTCCAGACCGCGAGCGCGCAGACCGCAACGAGCGCCACCGCGACGCCGACGAGAAGGCGGTGATGCGTCTTCAGATGGCCGAAAATCGTCTCGATGCCGTGGCCGAACCAATAGCCGGCGGACACGAAAACCAGCGCCCAGACCGTGGCCGCCGCCGCGTTGATGGCGAGGAAGCGGAGCGCGGGAAGCCGCGTCGTTCCGATCGCGATCGGGCTGACGGTTCGAAAGCCGTAGACGAAGCGGAAGCCGAAGGTGAAGAGCACGGGCCGCTTCTCGAACTCCGCCAGCGCCCGTGCGAAGAACGGCTTGGCGCTGACGCGCCGCACGAAGCGCGTTTCGCGAAAGAAGCGCCCGCAGGAGAAGAAGATCTGGTCGGCCGCGAACGAGCCGAGACCCACGGCGAGCATGACCTGCCAGAGCTTGAGCGTCCCGGCATGGGCGATCACCCCGGCGAGGATGGCGACCGTTTCCCCCTCGAAGCCGGCGCCGAGAAAGATCGCGGGAAGTCCGAACTGCGCGACGAGGCTTTCGATCGTCATGGCGTCGACACCGGCAGGGCCTGGCCGCGCACGACCTGGCGTGGCTGAAGCAGAAGGGCGACCAGCGCCGTCCAGCCGGTCTGATGCGAGGCGCCGAGGCCGAGGCCGGTTTCGCCGTGAAAGAACTCGTTGAAGGTCACGCGGTCGGCATCATTCGGGTCGGGATCGGGGTCCGCCATGGCGGGGCGCTGGCCAGTCGCGTCCTTCAGGAACAGCGCGCAAAGGCGGCGCGCGATCTCGTCGCTGATCTCCCTCAGCCCCATCGGGCGCCCGGACCCCGCCGGACATTCGACCTGAAAGGACTCGCCGTAGAAGCGTTCGAACTCCAAGAGTGCCTCGATCAGCATGAAGTTGAGCGGCATCCAGACCGGCCCGCGCCAGTTGGAATTGCCGCCGAAAATGGCAGCCGCCGAGGTGCCCGGCTCGTAGCGGACCTCGTAGCGCGCGCCGTCCAGATCGAGCGCGAAAGGGTGCGCCGCGTGCGCCTTGGACAACGAGCGCAGGCCGTGCGGCGAAAGGAACTCGTTCTCGTCCAGCATGCGGGCGAGCAGCGCCGTCATCCGCTGCCGGCGCAGGAGCGAAAGGAGGAGCCGCTCGTCCTTCCCGGGCTCGGCGAAGCGGGAGACCTCGCGCGTCAGATCGGGCCGGTGCCGCAGCATCCAGCCGAGCCGCTCGGCGAAGCCTGGATGGCGGCGGGCGATGTCGGCGTCCAGCACCTCCACCGCACAAAGCGGAATGAGCCCGACCAGCGAGCGCACGCGAAGCGTCGTCTCGCGGCCGTCCGGCAGGACCAGCGCGTCGTAGAAGAAGCCGTCCTCCTCGTTCCAGAGGCCCTGCCCGCAGGCCCCCTTCTCCGCCTCGCTGCCGCCGACATGGGTCATGGCGGAGGCGATGGTGAGGAAATGCTCGAAGAACTTCGTCGCGACATCCTCATAGACGGGATTCTCGCGCGCCAGTTCCAGCGCCATGCGCATGAGGTTGAGCGCATACATGGCCATCCAGGCCGTGCCGTCGGACTGCTCGACGAAGCCGCCGCCGGGGATCGGCGCGGAGCGGTCGAAGACGCCGATATTGTCGAGCCCGAGAAACCCGCCCTGGAAGAGGCTGCGCCCCGCCTCGTCCTTGCGGTTCACCCACCAGGTGAAGTTGATCATCAGCTTGTGGAAGACGCGCTCCAGAAAGGGCCGGTCGGCCGTCCCCGTCAACGCCTCGTCCATGCGGTAGACGCGAAGCGCGGCGAAGGCGTGGATCGGAGGGTTGGCGTCCCCGAACGCCCATTCGTAGGCCGGCAGCTGGCCGCTCGGATGCATGTACCATTCGCGCGTCAGGAGCAGGAGCTGCGCCTTGGCGAGCGCGGGGTCGACCAGCGCGGCGGTAATGGTGTGGAAGGCGAGGTCCCACGAGGCGTACCAGGGATATTCCCACTTGTCGGGCATCAGGACGACATCGGCATTGGCGAGATGCGTCCAGTCGGCATTGCGCCCGGACAGGCGGGAGGCCGGCGGCGTCGGCTCGCCGGGATCGCCGTCCAGCCAGCGCTTCACGTCGTAATGGTAGACCTGCTTGGACCAGAGGAGACCGCCCAGCGCCTGGCGCTGCACCAGCCGCGCGTCGGGGTCGGCGATGTCCTTCTGGAGCACGGCATAGAACTCGTCGGCTTCCGCCAGACGCGCGGCGAAGAGCGCGTCGAAGCCGGCGACGCCCAGCGGCGGCGCACCCTCCGGGCACCAGTGATAGCGCAGCACAAGCTGCTCGTCCGGCTCGATCCTGTGTTCCGAAAGAACCGCGCATTTGGTGCCGCTGTCCGGCAGGGCGGCCGCGCGGGCGCCGAGCACATGGTCGCCGATTGCGTCCTTGAAGGCGCCGTCCGGCCCCTCGCCGTAAAGCCTGCGCCCGTTGGTCTCGTTCTCACAGAACAGGAGGCGTGCCGGCTGCAGCGCAGAGAAGCGCCGGGGCGCGAAGCCGGGATGCGCGGCGGAGACGGAGCCGTCCGCCTCGCCCCGAAGCAGGGGCTTTTCGCCGGGATCGCCCCAGCTCCAGACATTGCGCGCCGCCAGTTGCGGCAGAACGTGGAGCGGGGCCGCGTCCGGCCCGCGATTGCGCACGCTGACACGCATCAGGATGTCGTCGGCCCCGCGCTTGGCATAGCTGATCTCGACGTCGAAATAGCGCCGCTCGGCGAAGAGGCCGGTGTCGGATATCTCGTACTCCGGCGCGTCCGTACCCTTGCGCCGCGCGTTCTCGGCCAAAAGATCGGCATAGGGGAAGGCGCCTTGCGGGTAGCGGTAGAGCATCCGCTGGTAGGAATGGGTCGGCGTGGCGTCGAGATACCACCAGACCTCCTTCACGTCCTCGCCGTGATTGCCCTCCGCGTTGGCGAGGCCGAACAGGCGCTCCTTGAGGATGGGGTCGCGCCCGTTCCACAGGGCGAGCGACAGGCACCAATGCTGGTGCGCGTCGCAGAAGCCGGCGATGCCGTCCTCGCCCCAGCGATAGGCGCGCGACCGGGCGTGGTCATGCGGCAGATAGGCCCAGGCGTCGCCATCGGCGCTGTAGTCCTCGCGCACGGTTCCCCACTGCCGCTCGGCGAGATAGGGGCCCCATTGGCGCCAGCCGGCGGCGTCCGCCTCGCGCAGGCGCCGGCCCTCGATCGTGTCGAAGAGCGGCGATGGCGGGCTCAAGCGGCGGGCTCCGCCGCCGGCCCGTCGACGCGCGCGTCGGGATCGTCTCCGAGCTTGGTCCAGCGCCGCCCGTCGCGCGCCAGAAGCGCGTCCGCGCCCGCCGGCCCGTCCGACCCGGCGGGATAAAGCTCCGGGCTGCCCTTGGCCCAGGCCTCGATCAGAGGCTCGACCACGGCCCAGGCGGACTCGATCGAATCCGCGCGCTGAAACAGCGTGGCGTCGCCGCTCATGCAGGCATGAAGAAGCATTTCGTAGCCGACATTGGGCGTGCGTCGGAAGAAGTCGTCGTGGCGATAGACTTCCGCCACCGGCGCCAGCGTCTGCCCGGGGCCAGGGCGCTTGGTCTGCAGTTCGGTGCGCAGGCCCTTTTCGCCGTCGATCTGGATGATCAGGCGGTTGGGCGCGGGCGCGGCGCCGTCGGCCTCGGCAAACAGCGCATGCGAGGCGGGCTTGAAGGTGACGACGATCTCGGTGCGGTGCGCCGTCATGCGCTTGCCCGAGCGCAGGTAGAAGGGCACGCCCTCCCAGCGCGGCGCGTCGATCGTGAGCTTCAGCGCGGCATAGGTCTCGGTCTCGCTGTTCGGGGCGACATCCGGCTCGGCGCGGTAGGCGGGGCGCGCCTCGTCGTTCAGGACGCCCGCGCCGTACTGGCCGCGCACGGCATCGCCCGGCTGCACGGGCCGCACGGCGGCCAGAAGCTTCGCCTTGGCATCGCGCACCGGCTTCTCGGCGAAGCTCTCGGGCGGCTCCATGGCGAGCATCGAAAGAAGCTGGAAGAGATGGTTCGGCACCATGTCGCGCAGCGCGCCCGCCTGCTCGTAGAACTGCCCGCGCCCCTCGACGCCCAGCGTCTCGGCGGCGGTGATCTCGACATGGTCGATATGTTCGGCCGACCAGATGGGCTCGAAGATCCGGTTGGCGAAGCGCAGCGCCAGGATCGCCTGCACCGTTTCCTTGCCGAGGAAATGGTCGATCCGATAGATCTGGCTTTCCCCGGCCACCGACAGAAGCTCCGCGTCGAGCGCGCGGGCGGAGGCGAGATCGCTGCCGAAGGGCTTCTCCACCACGAGACGTCGGAACGCGCCCTCCCCTTCTTCGAGCAACCCTACACGACCGAGCCCTTCGGCGATGGGCGCGAAGAAGCGCGAGGAGACCGCGCAATAGAAGACGGCATTGCCCGAGACATGGGCGCGCAGCGCCTCGAACGTCGAGGCCTCAGTGATGTCGCCCTTGAGATAGGACAGGCGCGCGCGCAGCGGATTCCAGACCTCGTCGCGGATCGTGCCGGCGTTGAACTCCGCGCCGGGATCGGCCGCGAGCTCGTGCAGCGACCGGGTGATGCCCTCGGCCCAGCTCGCGTCGGTGAGATCGGCCCGGTCGACGCCAAGGACGCGCATCGAGCCGTCCAAGAGCCCGGCGGCGGCGAGATCGTAGAGCGAGGGCACGAGCAGGCGCTTGGTCAGATCGCCCGCCGCGCCGAAGATGACCAGCGTGCAGGGCGGCGCGGCCGCGCAGGCGGCGGTGGGGGACGGCGTCATGACGAGACCTCAGGGGATGAAACGGCGGGAGCACGGGCGCCGAGGCGGGCGGCGACAGTGTCGGCGACGCGCAGCGCGTTGGCAATGATGGTGAGGGTCGGATTCACCGCGCCGATCGAGGGAAAGAAGCTGGCGTCGGTGACATAGAGATTGTCGATCCCATGGGCGCGGCAGTCGCGGTCGAGCACCGCCGTCGCCGGGTCTTCGCCGAAGCGCAGCGTGCCCGCCTGGTGCGCCGTGCCGCCGATTGGCGTGTCCTTGCCGAGATAGAGCGTGCGATCCATCAGATGCGGATGAATGTCGGCCTTGTCGCAAATCCGGCGCAGCATCTCGCGAAGCTGGCGGTGGCCGTCCATGTTGCTTTCGGTGAGATCGAGATGGACCTGCCCGTTGCGGTAGTGGACGCGGTTCTCCGGCAGCGGCAGGTCTTCCGAGGTCAGCCAGAAGTCGATCGAATGCCGGGCGATCCAGTCGAAGGGCTTTTCGGGCAGCCAATGGAGGAAGGGCGGCAGCCCCTCCACCTCGACCTGCGTGCCGTCCGACTTGCCGACCATCTGGATATGGCCGAGCGGAAACTCGAACGGGTTGAGCGGCGACTTCGCATGAGCGTGGTAGAAGTCGTTGAGGCCCAACGTCTTCTGGAACTCGGTCGGGTTGGGATCGCGCGATATGGCCAGAACCGTCGCGTTGTTGTGGCGCATGTAGTTGCGCCCGACCAGCCCCGAGCGATTGGCGAGCCCATCGGGATGCCGGTCGCTTGGCGAGCGCAGGAGCAGCAGCGCCGAAGACAGCGCGCCGCAGGCCACCACCACGATGTCGCCCCGGATCGTGTGCCGGCGCCCCTCCACGATCGTCTCGACCCCGGTAACGGAGCCGCCCGAGGCGTCGGTCGTCAGGCGCTCGACATAGGCGTTCTTCAGCAGCGTCAGGTTCGGATGCGCGGCAAGAGCCGGATCGACGCAGATGATCTGGGCATCCGACTTGCCGTTGGTCAGGCTGGGATAGCCATCGAACGGGTCGCAGCGCAGGAGGGGCGAATGCGGCGTCGCGGCCCCCGTCTCGTCCTGGTCGAGAAGCGCGCCCATCGGCAGGTGAAACGGATGCAGCCCCTCCCGCGCCCAGTCGTCGGAGAGTTTCTGGATGCGCGGCTCGTGACGGATCGAAGCGTGCTTGTAGGGCTTGGGAGCGGGCGGCTCGGTCGGGTCCTCGCCCCGCGCGCCGCGAACCTCGAACAGCTCCTCTGCCGCCTGATAATAGGGTTCGAACTCGTCGTATTTCACCGGCCATTCCGGCGCGACGCCGCCGGAATGGCGCACGGCGTCGAAATCCTCGACCCGCAGCCGCAGAAGCACGGCGCCATAGACCTTGGAATTGCCGCCGACGAAGTAGTGAAGGCCCGGCTTGAACGTCGCCCCGTCGGACGAGGCCCAGGTCTCGTCCACCTGATAGCGGCCCTTGGCGAAGACCTCGTTCGTGTCCCAGTTCGCGCGCTCGCGCTTGAGATAGTCGCCGCGTTCCACGAGCAGGATGCGCTTGCCGGTCTCAGCCAGCTTCCAGGCCATCGTCCCGCCTCCGGGCCCGGAGCCGATGATGACGACGTCATAGCGATCTTCGATCATGAGGAGCCCGCGCTTGGTTCAGGTCGTCCCTAAAAGCCCCAGCCGGCAGGGCGTTCCCTGCCGCCGCATGACCATTTGTTCACGCGCCGCCGCGCCTCCTGGAGAAACGCGCGGCCCCTGGATCGAACTTGAAGCAAGGAAACGGGGCGGCGCCCGGACCGGGGGCGAGGCTGAGCGGCGTCCCTTTCAAGTCTAAGTTCTAATTACGACTGTTGAGCGTCGATGGATTACCCTCCGATCCCTCATAAAAATTGCAAAAATCATCTTGCCGCACTGAAACACTGCGCTACTCCAGTCGCCCGGTCGGCTTGATTCATTCGCCGGAGCACACGCATCCAAGCAAACCGACTTTTTGACTGTGGCTTTACGCACAATAGTAAGATTTTTCGCGCTATTTTGGGCCTGACGATTGGGAACTTCCGTATGCTGACTCGCCGCCTCTTCGCGAAATCCCTGGCCAGTTTGGCGCTTGCGAGCGGCTCCGCTTGGACGCCCGCCTTCGCCAAGACCGCGATCCTCACGCTGAGCGGTCGTTCGAACGGCGCGAGTATCACGGTCCCTCTCGACTTGGCCGACATGGACGCCCTGCCGCAGACGAGCTTTCGCACCTCGACGCCCTGGACCGAGGGCGTCGTAGAGTTCAGCGGCGTCTCGCTGCAAGACTGCCTCGCGGCCAGCGGCATCACCGGCGACAAACTCCATCTCGTGGCCCTCAACGACTACGAGGCCGAGGCGGACCGCACCGACATGGTGAATGCCGAGGCGCTGCTGGCCACGCGCCAGAACGGCCGGGTCATGACGATCGCGGACAAGGGACCGGTCTTCCTGATGTTCCCCTTCGATCGGCGCAGCGATCTGCAGCGCCGCAGCTACTATGCCCAGGCCGTCTGGCAGCTGGCGGAGGTCAACATCGAATGATCGCCGGTCGAATGTTCCGCAGGTCCGCGGCCCGGTGCCGCCGGCTCAAGCTCTGGCTCACCGTCATCACCGCCGTGCTGGCGCTCGCGGCCGTCGCGAGCTCCCTCCTCGCCTATACCTATCAGCGCCGGATCATGGAGGCCTCGCGCTACAACACGACCTTCGACTTCGGGCAGACGGCGGCGGAGCTGATGCGCCTGCAGCTGGCGCTGGAGGAAAGCCGGGGAGAGGGCTCGATCGAGGAGGTTCGGTTCCGCTACGCCATTCTGGTCAACCGGCTGAGCATCGTCACGATCAATCGCGTCGACCCCAAATCGGCGCAGGGCAAGGTTCTGGGGAGCCTCCAGCGGGAGGTGCTGGCCCTGGCCCCCCTGATCGCGCAGCTGCCCGACCCGACGATGCTGACCCTCACCATCGACCAGCTCCGGCCCTTCGTCGGCCCGGTGCTTCGCCTCGCCGGCCAGGCGCACAGCCAGGCCAGCAACGAGATCCAGAGCAACCAGAACTGGCTGATCGTCATCTTCGCGGCGATTTGCTGCGTGACCCTGTCTCTCGTCCTGTTCGGCGCGGGGCTGATGGTGGTCGTCTTGCGGCAGAACGCGCATCTCGACAGGATCGTGCGCACCGACTGGCTGACCGGCATCGCCAACCGCTTCGCCTTCAGCCACGCCTTGCGCCAGGGCGAAGGCGAGGATCAGACGATGATCCTGCTCGACGTCGATCACTTCAAGACGCTGAACGACACGTTCGGCCACGCGGCGGGCGACAAGCTGCTGATCGAGCTGTCCCAGCGCCTGCGCTGGGCCTGCGGGGACGCGGCGATGATCGCGCGCATCGGAGGGGACGAGTTCGCGGTTCTCTATCGCGGATCGGACGCCGAGGCCCGGAGCATCGCCTGCTGCGAGCGCATCCTGGAGCAGGTCCGCAGCCCGTTCGACATCGAGGACCGGCAGGTTCGCTCGCATGTCACGCTCGGCCTCAGCTCCGGTGGGGCGGGGCTGCACCAAGGCACGTGCCTGTTCAAACATGCCGACATCGCGCTCTACGAGGCGAAGGCGGCGGGGCGCAACCGCTTCGTCGTCTTCCGCCCCGAGATGAACCAGCATCTGGGCCGGCGACAGGCGCTTCAGAACGGCATGCGGGAGGCGATCGCGCGCGGCGAGTTCTTCCTCCTGTTCCAGCCGATCGTCGATCTCTCGACCGGTCTCACCTGCGGCTTCGAGGCGTTGCTGCGCTGGCAGCACCACGAGCTCGGCCTGATCTCACCGGTCGAGTTCATTCCCGTGGCGGAGGAAAGCGGCCAGATCGCCATGGTCGGCCTTTGGGTGATCGAGGAGGCTTGCCGGCAGGCGGCGCGCTTCCCCACCGAAACCTTCGTCGCGGTCAACGTCTCGGCCGACCAGCTGGTGGATCCTCTCTTGGTGCAGCACACGACCGCGAGCCTTGCCCGGCATGGGCTGGAGCCCGAGCGCCTGGAAATCGAAATCACCGAAAGCACGCTGATCGAGAACGACGAGCGGGCGCTCGCCGTGCTTCACGCACTGCGGGCCATGGGCTGCCGCATCTCGCTGGACGATTTCGGCACGGGCTATGCCTCGCTCAGCTATCTCCGGCGCTTTCCCTTCGACAAGATCAAGATCGACCAGTCCTTCCTGCGCAGCAGGTCGCATCGAGAGGAAGGCATCGCCATCATCGCGGGGACCTGCGATCTCGCGCGCCGGCTGAACCTCACCATCGTCGCCGAAGGCGTCGAGACGGAAGAGCATCGCCAGATCGTCGCCTCCGCCGGAAGCCACCAGGGCCAGGGCTATCTCTTCGACAGGCCACTCTCGCCCGAGGCCTCGCTGGCTCGGATCGAGGCCGAGGCGCGGCGGACGTCGGCGCGGCCCAAGCCGGAGCGCGAGCAGGGCCCGGCCGAGGCCCTGATGGCGATGATCTGAAACCCGCCGCGCGCCCCTCGCTTTCGCGCCCGCCCTAACCAAGCAGCCTGGGGCAACGCAGTTGCGAAAAAGTACAAGGCGAAAGTGCCCGATTTTTGCAGTTGCGTTTTCGCTCTCAGAAAAACTCTTAGGCCCCTTACCACCAGTTTGTCTTCGCAACCGCCCGAAATAGCACGGGCAAAGCCGCCTGCCGTATGGGATGCGGCCTCGCCTGCTCGAACGATGCGAAGCCCTCTTCCCGCTTTTTCGACCCCGATCGGCCAAAAAAGTATCGATGTCTTGATCGTCCCGATGTAGCGGCCCGGCAACAGCTGGCCCTATGGTCCCCTTGCCGATCGTTCGGACCCGCAGGTTGGGAGACCTCGCGGCTCGACAGGCCCGAAAGGGGCGACGCGGCTGGGGAGGAACGCGGTCATGCAGCCTGATCTGGAACTCGTGCATATTCGCAAGGGCGAGTCCTTCGCGGCCTGGATGCACGGCTATCCGTTCCGCACCGTGCGCTGGCACTACCACCCCGAATACGAGATCCACCTCGTCGTCGCGACCTCCGGCCGCTACTATATCGGCGACTTCGCCGGCCGGTTCTCGCCCGGCCAGCTCATCATGACCGGCCCCAATCTGCCGCAGAACTGGATCAGCGACATCGCCGAGGGCGATAGCGTTCCGGTGCGCACCATCGTCGTGCAGTTTCCCGAGAGCTTCATCGAAGGGGCGAGCGGCGCCATCGCCGAGATGCAGGCGCTGCGCCCGCTTCTGGAGCGCTCGCGGCGCGGGCTCCTGTTCGACGACGCCACCAGCGCCGCCGTGACGCCCCTCATGCGCCGGCTGGTGGACGCGCAGGGCCTGAGGCGCATCGCCCTGTTCTGGGAAGTCCTCGACCATCTCCAGGCCGGCGAGCACGAGGTCCTGGCCAGCCTCAGCTTCGAGCCCAATCTGTCGCAGACCAAGGACAGCGGCATCAACCGGGCGCTGGCGCATCTGCGCGAGCATCTCACGCAGAGCGTCGAGGAAGGCGATCTCGCCGAAATCGTCGGCCAGAGCCCCAGCGTCTTCTCGCGCGCCTTCAAGCGCCACACCGGCACGACCCTGGTGCGCTACCGCAACCAGCTTCGCATCGACCTCGCCTGCCAGATGCTCCTGACCGAGCCCAATGCCTCGATCGCCAGCATCTGCTTCGAGGTCGGCTTTTCCAACCTCTCCAATTTCAACCGCCATTTCCTGAAGCTGAAGGGCCTCTCGCCCTCGCAGTTTCGCGCCAGTTTCGCGGCCAACGAGGCTTTCGCCACGGCCAGCTGACCGCCGGCCTCCAGCCACCGACCTTCACCCATCCGCAGCTTCACGCTGCCGGAAACGAGCGGACGCGTCCGCAAACCAAGCCCGGGAGGACTTAACATGCTTCGATCGACCCTTCTCGCCGTGTCCATGGCGGCCCTTGCCGCCTCCATGGTGCCCGCCAGCGCGCAGACCGCGCCCAAGCTCAAGATCGGAATGACGTTCCAGGAGCTGAACAACCCTTACTTCGTTTCCATGCAGGAGGCGCTGAAGGAGGCCGCCGCCAGCATCGGCGCCGATGTGGTCGTCACCGACGCCGGCCATGACGTCGCCAAGCAGATCTCCGACGTCGAGGACATGCTGCAGCAGAAGATCGACATTCTCCTGCTCAACCCGACCGACAGCGCCGGCATCGAGGCCGCCGTGCAGGCGGCGAAAGCGCAGAACGTCATCGTCGTGGCGGTGGACGCCAATGCCAACGGCCCGGTGGACACGTTCGTCGGCTCCAAGAACCGCGACGCCGGCTACATGTCCTGCAAGTATCTCGGCGAGTCGCTGAAGGGCCAGGGCGAGGTCGCCATTCTCGACGGCATCCCGGTGATCCCGATCCTGCAGCGCGTCGAGGGCTGCAAGGCCGCGCTCGGCGAGTTCTCCGGCATCAAGCTGGTGGACACGCAGAACGGCCGCCAGGACCGCTCGGTCGCGCTCGGCGTCGTCGAGAACATGATCCAATCGCACCCCAACCTCGCCGGCATCTTCTCGGTGAACGACGGCGGCGCCATGGGCGCGCTCGCCGCCATCCAAGGCTCGGGCCGCGACATCAAGCTGACCTCGGTGGACGGCGCGCCGGAAGCGGTGAAGGCGGTGGCCGACGGCACGCCCTTCATCGAGACCACCGCGCAGTTCCCGCGCGATCAGGTCCGCGTCGGCCTCGCCATGGCGCTGGCGCAGAAGTGGGGCGCGCGCGTGGTGCCCAAGGAAGTGCCGATCGACGTGCGCGTCGTGGACTCCAAGAACGCCGCCGACTTCAGCTGGTAGAACTCTCGGGTCCTCGCCGTGGGAGCGGCGGGGACCCTTCGAGACGATGGGAGCGAACATGCTGGAACTTCGGGGAATCAAGAAGAGCTTCGGCCGCATCGAGGTCCTGCATGGCATCGACCTGACGGTTCGCGCCGGCGAGGTCCATGCGCTGCTCGGCGAGAACGGCGCCGGCAAGTCGACCCTCATGAAGATCCTCTGCGGCATTCTGAAGCCCAACGAGGGCACGATCCGCATCGACGGCGAGCTGCGCCAGTTCGCCGACTACGATCAGGCGATCGAGGCCGGCATCGGCATCGTCTTCCAGGAATTCAGCCTGATCCCGCATATGAACGCGGTCGAGAACATGTTTCTGGCGCGGGAGATCCGTGGCCCTCTGCGGCTGCTCGACCGGCGCGCCATGCGAATGCGGGCGGGCGAGGTCATGGCCCGGCTCGGCGTCGAGGTGCCGCTGGGCGTGCCGGTGAACCGGCTCTCGGTCGCCCAGCAGCAATTCGTCGAGATCGCAAAGGCGCTTCTTCTCGACGCGCGCATCCTGGTGCTGGACGAGCCGACCGCAACGCTCACCCCGTCCGAGACCGAACATCTCTTCAAGGTCATGCGCGAGCTGCGCCGCCAGGGCGTCGCCGTGGTCTTCATCTCGCATCATCTGGAGGAAATCTTCGAGATCTGCGACCGGATCACCGTGTTGCGGGACGGGCAATTCGTCGCCGAATGCGCCGTCAGCGAAATCGACAACGACCGGCTGGTGGAGATGATGGTCGGCCGCCGGCTGGAACAGAACTTTCCGCCAAAGCCCGCGCGCGACGCGAACGCCCCGCTCATGCTGGCGGTGGAGGCAATTCAGCTGAAGAAGGGCGGGCCGGTCTCGCGCTTCCAGCTGCGGCGCGGCGAGATCCTGGGCTTTGCCGGCCTCGTCGGCTCGGGCCGCACCGAGACCGTGCTCGCCATGCTCGGCGCCCATTCGGCCGCGCGCTGCGAACTCGAGATCGACGGGCGCAAGGCGCGCCTGTCGGGGCCGGACGAGGCGCTGGCGCAGGGCATCGGCCTCCTGCCGGAAAGTCGGAAAGAACAGGGGCTCATCACCTCCTTCTCGATCCTGCAGAACATCTCGCTCAACAATTACGGCAAGTACCGCCGGAACCACTGGTTCATCGACCGCAAGCGCGAGGTGGCCGCGACCGAGGCCGCCATGGGTCAGGTGCGCGTCAAGGCGCAGGGGCCGCATGCGCGCGTCGACACGCTGTCGGGCGGCAACCAGCAGAAGGTGGTCATCGCCCGCTGGCTCAACCATCAGATGAAGGTTCTCATCTTCGACGAGCCGACGCGCGGCATCGATGTCGGCGCCAAGGCCGAGATCTACACGCTGATGCGCGCCTTCGCGGCGGAGGGGCATGGGATCATCATGATCTCGTCCGAACTGCCGGAGGTCATCGGGATGAGCGACCGCGTCTGCGTCTTCCGCTCCGGCGCCATCGTCGCCACCGTCGAGGGCGAAGCGATCAATGCCGAACAGATCATGACCTTTGCTACGACCGGGAGGGTCGAACATGTCGATTGAAGCACAGGCGACCAGCCGCGACTGGCGCGCCAATTTCGGGTCCTTTCTCCATTCGCCGCTCGTCCTGCCGCTGGCGGGCCTTGTGGTCGTCTCCTGCCTGATGGGGCTGGCGAGCGACAATTTCTTTTCCGTCAGCAATCTCTTCAACGTGCTGCGGCAGGTCTCGATCGTCGCGGTTCTCGCCGTCGGCATGACCTTCGTCATCCTGACCGGGGGCATCGACCTTTCGGTCGGCGCGGTGATGGCGCTGGTCGGCACGGTGTCGGCGGGGCTCATCGTCAATTCGGGCCTGCCCGCCGCAGCCGCGCTGCCGCTCGGCCTCGCGCTGGGTCTCGGCATCGGCCTTGCCAACGGCTTCCTCGTCGCCTGGGGCCGCATGCCGGCGATCATCGTGACGCTGGCGACCATGGGCATGGCACGCGGCCTCGCCCTCATCTATTCCGGCGGCTATCCCGTTTCGGGCATTCCAAGCTGGATTTCCTGGTTCGGGATCGGCCGGGTCGGCATCGTGCCGGTGCCCGTCATCATCATGGTGGTGATCTACGCGATCGCCTTCGTTCTCCTGCAGCGCACGGGGTTCGGGCGGCATGTCTATGCGCTGGGCGGCAACGAGCTGGCGGCGCAGCTTTCGGGCGTCAAGACGCGGCGGGTGAAGCTTACGGTCTACGCCATATCGGGCCTCACCTCCTCGCTCGCGGCGGTGATCCTGACCGGGCGCCTGATGAGCGGCCAGCCCAATGCCGGCATCGGCTTCGAGCTCGACGCCATCGCCGCCGTGGTGCTGGGCGGCACGGCGATCTCGGGCGGGCGCGGGCTGATCCTCGGCACGCTGATCGGCGCGGTGCTGCTCGGCATCCTCAACAACGGCCTGAACCTCATGGGCATCAACCCCTACCTCCAGGACGTCATCAAGGGCGGCATCATCCTCTTGGCCATCTATATCGGTCGCGAATGGCGCTGACCGGCCCTCCCGAACCCCAAACACGCATCAGCAGGAGAGAAAGAATGTCGGAACAGCTTAGCGGCAAAGTCGCCGTCATCACCGGGGCCGCCTCGGGGATCGGCCTCGCCACCACCAGGGCCTTGCTCGGCGAGGGCGCGACGGTCGTGATGGTGGACTGGAACGAGACGGCGCTGAACGATCTGGTGGCCGAACTCGGCGACCGCGCCGTCGCGCAGGTCACCAACCTTCTCGACGCGGAGAGCTGCACCGCCATGGTGCCGGAGATCCTCCAGAAGGTCGATCACATCGACATTCTCTACTGCAATGCCGGCACCTATATCGGCGGCGATCTGACGGAGACGACACCCGAGGCCATCGACAAGATGCTGAACCTCAACGTCAACGCCGTGATCAAGAACGTCCACGCCGTCGTGCCGCACATGACGGAGCGCAAGACCGGCGACATCATCGTCACCTGCTCCATCGCCGGCCATTATCCCACCTATTGGGAGCCGGTCTACGCCTCGTCCAAATGGGCCGTCACCTGCTTCGTGCAGACCATGCGCCGGCAGATGATCCCGCATGGCGTGCGCGTCGGCCAGGTCTCGCCCGGCCCCGTCGTCTCGGCCCTCCTCGCCGACTGGCCGGAGGAGAACCTGCGCAAGGCCAAGGAGTCGGGCAGCCTGATCGACCCGAGCGAAGTGGCGGACGCGATCGTCTACATGCTGACGCGCAAGCGCACCGTGACGATCCGCGACATGATCGTCTTGCCGACCAATTTCGACCGCGTCTAAGAGCACCTAACAAAATCTCTGGGCGGAGGATGGTCGAGGGATGTCCGTCGGGGACGAGGAGCGAAGCGCAGTCGATGCCGGGGGCATCGGCGAGCATTCGCGACGAAGTCCACGGCGGAAAGACACGACCAGCCGACCCCACGAGATTTTTGTTAGGTGCTCTAAAACAAGGCGAGAATGTCGCGGGGAGCGAGGGCCGGCATGACGAGATATTGGATGGGCGTGGATGTCGGCACCGGCTCGGCGCGGGCGGGCGTGTTCGGGGCTGAGGGGCAGCTTCTGTCGCTCGCCCGGGCGCCGCTCGACATGCACCGCGAAGGCGGCACGATCGCCGAACAGTCGAGCGCGCAGGTCTGGCGCGCCGTCTGCGAGGCGGCGCGCGAGGCTGTGCGGCAGGCGGGCGTGGACCCCACTGATATCGCCGGGCTCGGCTTCGACGCGACATGCTCGCTCGTCGTGCTGGGGCCGGACGGCGAGGGCCTGCCGGTCGGCGACCCCGCCCACCCCGAGCGCGACATCGTGGTCTGGATGGACCACCGCGCGACGGAGCAGGCCGAGCGGATCAACGCGGCGGGCCATCCGGTCCTGCGCTATGTCGGCGGGCGCATCTCGCCCGAGATGCAGACGCCCAAGCTCCTTTGGCTGAGCGAAAACCGGCCGGAGGTCTATAAGCAAGCCGCCGACTTCTTCGACCTCACCGACTTTCTCACCTTCAAGGCCACCGGCGCGCGGGATCGCTCGGCCTGCACCGTCACCTGCAAATGGACCTATCTCGCCCGCGAGGGCGGCTGGAACGAGAGCTATTTCCGCCAGATCGGCCTCGGCGATCTCGCCGACCAGGGCTTCCAGCGCATCGGCCGCCGTGTGGTCGAACCCGGCACGGCGCTGGGCCAGGGGCTGACGGAGGCGGCCGCGCGCGATCTCGGCCTTCGGCCCGGCACGCCGGTCGCCGCCGGGCTGATCGACGCCCATGCCGGGGGTCTCGGCACGGTCGGGGCCAGCGGCGGCACGGGCGATCCGACGACATGCCTAGGCTATGTCTTCGGCACCTCCTCCTGCACCATGACGACGACGCACGAGCCCCGCTTCGTGCCGGGCGTCTGGGGGCCTTACTTCTCCGCCATGGTGCCGGGCTTCTGGCTGAACGAGGGCGGCCAGTCCGCCGCCGGCGCGGCGATCGACCAGCTGCTCCTGCTCCACCCCGCGCATGGCGAGCTCGAAGCGCGCGCCGGCAGTGCCGGCAAGGCGCTGCCGCAATGGCTGGCGGAACAGGCGCTGGCGCGCGCCGGCTCGGCCAGCGAGGCCGTGCATCTGGCGGCGGGGCTGCATGTCGTGCCGGAGTTCCTGGGCAATCGCGCGCCCTTCGCCGATCCGCATGCGCGCGCCGTGGTGGCGGGTCTCGGCATGGACAATGGCGAGGCCTCGCTGGTCCAACTCTATGTCGCCGGCCTCTGCTCGCTCGGCTACGGCTTGCGCCAGATCATCGAGACGCAGGCCGCGCACGGCGCCTCGGTCGAGACGATCAGCGTCAGCGGCGGCGCGGGCGTCCACCCCCTCACCCGCCAGCTTCTGGCCGACGCCACGGGCCGCGTGGTCGAGGTGACGGAATGCCCGGAGCCGGTGCTGCTCGGCGCGGCCATGCTGGGCGCAGTGGCGGCAGGCGAGCATCCCGACCTCGCGACTGCCATGCCCGCCCTGTCGCGCGTCGCCACGCGCTGCGAGCCGAACCCGGCGACGCGCGCGCTGCACGAGCGTCGCCACGCCGCCTTCCTGGCGCTCCAGCGCACCGCCCGCGAGATCCGCGCGGCGGAGGATGCCGCCTCGGTGCACTGAGGCGCCCGCCCCCTTTCCTCCCCGGCGCCCGCCTCGGCGGCGCGCCGGCCCCTCCCCTTTCGAAAGGTCCACCATGCAGTTTTCCGGCAAGAGCGTCATCATCACGGGCGCGGGCAAGGGGATCGGCCGCGCCTGCGCGCAGCTCATGGCCGCGCGGGGGGCGGAGGTCGTGGCGCTCAGCCGCACGCAGGCCGATCTCGACAGCCTGAGGGCGGAGACCGGGGCGCGCACGATCCAGGTGGATCTCGCCGACCCCGCCGCCACCAGGGCCGCGATGCGCGAGGCGGGAACCGCCGACCATCTCATCAACAGCGCCGGCATCAACGTTCTCGAAAGCGTCCTCGACATGAGCGATGCCGGGTTCGACGCCGTGATCGGCATCAACCTTCGCGCCGCGCTCATCGCCTGCCAGGAATTCGCCCGCGCCCGCATCGCCGCGGGCGGCGGCGGCGCCATCGTCAACATCACCTCGATCGCCGGCCATCGCGGCTTTCAGGACCATCTCGCCTATGCCGCCTCCAAGGCGGGGCTGGAGGGCGCGACGCGCGTGCTCGCCAAGGAGCTCGGCCCCCACCGCATCCGCGTCAACGCCGTGGCGCCGACGATCACGGTGACCGAACTGGCGGTCGCCGCCTGGAGCGACCCGGTCAAGAGCGCCCCCATGATGGTGCGCCATCCCATGAACCGCTTCGCCGAGGCCGAGGAGGTCGCCGCCTCGATCGCCATGCTCCTGTCGGACGACGGTCTCATGGTGTCGGGCGCGGTTCTGCCGGTGGACGGCGGCTTCCTCGCCGTCTGACCCGTTCGCGAGCGGCGAAGCCGGTTCACAATTGCAGCACCTTCCTCTTATACTTTCGGAGGAAAGGATGGGCTCATGCGCAGAATCGGAACGCTGTCTTGCGCCTTGGTCTGGCTTGCGCTGGCCAGCTCGGCCCATGCGGCGGAGGGCGCGGGCGAGGCGGCCAATGCGCCGGGCTGGATCGCGACGCTCGGCTTCAGCGCAGAGGTCGCGACCGGCGGCGACAATTCGATCCTGCCGTCCACGATCGAGCTGCGCCGGGCCGACGAGCCCGAAGGGTTCGGCGCTCCGGACGACGCCTTCGGTTGGGCGCTTCTGGACTGGAACGGCCTGTCGCTCGGCCCGGCGGGGGACGTGCGCCGCGTGTCGAACCGGCTGGCCGCCGATGCCGGGGCCTTTGCCGAATTTTGGCCGGTCGAGGGTCGCGTGCGGCTGCGCGCCGAGGCGCTGGACAATGTGGGCTCGGGCCAGGGCGCGCATCTCACGCTCGGCAGCGACCTCGTCCTGCCGGCCTTTTCCGGCTCGACCTTCTCGGTCGGCCCGCGCCTGACGCTCGGCACGGAAGACTTCTTCAAGACCGGCGTCGACGCGCGCGACGCCGTGCCCGCCTCGCGCCGCTTCTATGCCGGCGCCACGACGGCGCTGAAGGTGCCGCTCACGCCCGGCGTTTCCACCACTTTCTACGACGAGATCCAGACCCCGCTCGCCGGCAACGGCAGGCGCGACGGCCACGCCGAGAACACGCTCGGCGCCGAGGTGGACTTCTCCTTCAAGGTTCCCTGATCCGAAACCTCGACTGGATCGAGACGGCGGAGCATTGCGGGCCTTAGGCCAGCACGGCCTTCGTCACCGTGATCCCCTGCTTCTTGATGCGGTGCCAGAGGCTGCGTTCGCTGATGCCGAGAAGGCGCGCCGCTTCCACCTGCACGCCGTTGGTCTCCTTGAGCGCGGCGAGGATGCGCGCGCGCTCGAACCCGTCCAGCGCCGCGTCGAGATCCATGGGAAAGCTGTCGAAGCCCTCGCGCGCGGCGGCCGGGCGCTGCTCGACATAGGGCGGCAGGTCGCCGGCCCCGATCGTGGGGCCGCGCGAGGAAAGAAGCGAGCGCTCCACGCAGTTCTGCAATTCGCGAATGTTGCCCGGCCAGTCGTAGCGCATGAGAAGCGCCTCCGCCTCCGGGCTGAAGCTCACCGCGCGCCGGCCGACCTGTGGCCCGATCTCCTCGGCGAAGCGGCGCAGGAGGAGCGGAATGTCCTCCCGGCGCTCGCGCAGCGGCGGCAGTGCGATCGGGAAGACAGCGAGGCGATAGAACAGGTCCTCGCGGAACGTGCCCTCGGCCACCATGGCGCCGAGGTTCCGGTTAGTGGCGGCCACGATGCGCACGTCGACATGGCGCGTGTGCGAACTGCCGACCGGCTCGAACTGGCGCTCCTGCAAGACGCGAAGAATTTTGGCCTGGAGCGCCAGCGGCATGTCGCCGATCTCGTCCAGAAACAGCGTGCCGCCGTCGGCCTGCGCGAAGCGGCCGACCCGGTTGGCGCTGGCGCCCGTGAAGGCGCCCTTCACATGGCCGAAGAACTCGCTTTCCAGAAGCTGCTCGGGGATGGCGGCGGCGTTGACCGCGACGAAGGGCTTTTGCCGGCGCGGGCCGTTGAAGTGGATGGCGCGCGCCACGACCTCCTTGCCCGTGCCGCTTTCGCCGGTGACGAGAACCGTGGTGCGCGAGGGCGCGACCTCGGCGATGGCCTTGGTCACCTCCTGCATGGCGGGCGAGATGCCGACCAGGCCCTCGACGCGGTAGCGTCCTTCCAGCTCGCGGCGCAGCCGGTCGTTGTCGCGCAGCGCGTCGTGCAGGCGCAGCGCGTTGGCCACCGTCGCCTCCAGCTCCTCCACCTCGATCGGCTTGCCGATATAGTCGAAGGCGCCGTCCTTGATCATCTGCACGGCGTCGCGAACCGTGGTGAAGGCGGTCATCACCACGACGGGCAGGATGGGATGGGTGCGGCGGATTTCGACTAGAAGATCGTGCCCGCTCATGCCGGGCATGCGCAGGTCGGTCAGCACGAGATCGACGGGCTGGGCGCCGAGCTGCGCGAGGGCGGCGGGCGCGCCCACGGCCTGGAGCACCTCGTAGCCGAGATTTTCCAGCATGCCGCCCAGCACGTCCAGCAGTCTTTCCTCGTCGTCGACGATCAGGATCGTGTGCGTCATCGGTCCAGTTCTTGCGCTGCGGGGGCGGCCACCGGGGGGGCGGCGACGGGAAGCGTCAGCTCGAAGACCGCGCCTCCCTGCGGAGCGTTCCGGGCCTCGATCCACCCGCCATGACCTTCCACGATCGCAAAGACCGTCGCAAGGCCAAGTCCCGTGCCCTGGGCCTTGGTGGTGACGAAGGGATCGAAGACGCGCTCCAGAAGCTCGGGCGGAATGCCCGGCCCGGTATCAGTGAGGCGGATCGGCAGGTTAGCGCCCGCCACGGGGCCGATCTCGATGCGAAGGCGTTTGAGCTTGGCCAAGGTGCCGTCGACGGCTTCGGCCCCCTCTTCCATCGCCGCCAGCGCGTTGAGCACGAGGTTCAGGAAGGCCTGCGCCATCTGGTCGAGATCCACCGTCACCAGCGCGCCGCGCGAGCGGTCCTCGATGCCCAGCGCGACGCCGCGCCGCTCGATCTCCTCGCGGCAGAAGCCGAGCGCGCGCTCCACCAGCTCGCTCGCGGTCAGCGTGCTGGTGCGCTGGGCGGGGCGGGCGAAGACGAGGAAATCGCGGATCAGCTGGTCGATGCGGCGCACCTCTTCCGCGACATAGCCGAGGCGCCGCCGGTCGGCTTCGGCGAGTTCCGTGCGCCGCTGCACCAGCTCGGCCGTGGTCTTGATGATGCCGAGCGGGTTGCGCACCTCATGCGCGAAGCCGGCCGCCACCTCACCCAAGGTGGCGAAGCGCTCCTTACGGCGCAGGCGCGCCTGAAGCTGGCGATAGTCCTGAAGTTGCAGCGACATGGCGTTGAACGAGGCGACGAGCCGGTCCAGCTCGTCGTTTCCCTGAACCGGGATCTGCTGCGAGAAGTCGCCCGCCGCCACGGCGCCGACGCCCTCCGCCAGCCGGGCGACGCGCTGCGTGACGAAGCCGGACAAGGCGATGCCGACCACGACGGCCAAGCCCATGCCGGTGGCGAAGATGACCCAGAGCAGCGCGTTGGTGCCGGCGATGGGCACGCCGCCGAGATCGACCTCTAGCGAGCAGGCGACGACGCCCACCAGCCGGTCGCCGTCCCGCACCGGGATCAGGATGCCGATCGAGGAGCCTTCAGTGCTGCCCGTGCGGTCGATATAGCTGCCGCGCGGCAGGCCGACCAGCGCCGCCAGCGTATCGGCGTCCGGCGCCGGCTCGACATTGGACGAGGAGGAATAGACCGGCCGGAACTTGCCGTCGATCGGGTAGTAGAGGGTGAGGTCGAGCGAGCCGATCGTGCCGATGTCCTTGATGAAGGAATCATCGAGAAAGGCGCCGGCGAAGACCTCCACCGGCCCGGTCGGCGTTTCCACCTGGCGCTCGTGCCCGGTCATGATCACCGTGCGCCCGCCGCCGCGAAAGAGATAGACGTCGTTGCCGCCCTCGAAGGGCAGGCGCTTCAACTGCTCGAAGGGCAGGTTGGAATAAAGCAGCCGGCCGTTCGTCTCGCGCAGGGTCAGGAGGTCGAAGCCGAGCGCGTTGAGAAAGGGCTGCTCGTTGCCGACCGAATTGCCGGCCCGCGTCTTGGCCGCCATCTTCTCGATGCGATGGCGCGTTTCGGGCGTATTGAGCGCGGGCGCGATGTCCTCGCCGCCGCGCTTGACGCTGGCGAGGAAGAAGCGGCCGATCTGGAACAGCCAGGTCTCGACATTCTCCGTATAGGTCGCCGACACGACGGAGGCGGCGATCTGCGAGGTGATGAGCATGGGCAGGACGCTGACGGCCACCAGCGCCGCCACCAGCTTCCACCGGATCGAGTCGCGCCAGAGCCGCCGGACCTTGTCTGCCCTCACGCCTCCTCGTTCCCCATCAAGGCGAGACCAGAGAGGATCAGGGCGATGCCGGCGAGGCGCCAGCCGTCCAGCGTCTCGCCGAACACGAGAACCGAGGCGGCGATGATGGCGACCGTCACCAGCGAGCTCATGGGAAAGCCGCGCGACAGCGGCATCCGGTCGAGGATGGTCATCCAGGCGAGGAACGCGCCGATATAGCCGCAGGCCGCCGCCAGCACCCAGGGCTCATGCAGCGCCGCCGCCAGCCAGGGCCGGCCGAAGGCGACGCCCGACAGGCCCTCGCCCGCTTCCTTCAGCGCCACCTGCGCCAGGGTCTCGAACAGGATCAGCGCGCCCCAGGCCAAAAACTGACGCAGGAGCCGAGACGGCCGCGCCTCGCTAGCCGCATGGGGCGTCGCGCTCACGCGCCCTTCCCCGCGAACGTCGCCCCGTGATGATGGGCATCCTGATGATCGGCCTCCTCGCGGTCGGCCTCCACCAGATCGGCGATCGCCGGGTCGAACCGGTCGAGCCGCACGACGCGCGCCACCTGGAGCAGGATCGCGTTCACCAGCTTGTTGCGATGGCGGAAATACTGGCCGTTGGGCGACAGGCGGCATCCCAGCCGCAGCTTCGGCCCGTAGAAGGCCTGTCCGCTCTGGTAGACCGGCACGCCGTTCTCGATGCACCAAGCGACGTTCACCATCCAGCTGTTGAAGTAGAAATTCAGGGTCCGCGCCACGGCGTAGTCCATGCCGATATACTTGTCGATCAGGCGCTCGGGGGTTTCGATCACGAAATTGAAGCCGAACAGCCGCTCCTCGTGGAAATAGAGCACCATCGCGGCCTGCGGCGCCAGATGGCGAAGCATGGCGGGAAAATAGTCGCGCGGCAGATGCTCGAACTGCAGCTCGCTGTTGTCCACGGTCTGGCAGTAGAGCGCGTAGACCTCGTCGCCGAGATCGTCGATGTTGCGGCGGCGCTCGACGCGCACCCCGGCAAAGGCCTTGCGCTTGCGGCGAAGGTCACGGCGCATGTTGCGCCCGAGCGTTGCGAGATAATCGTCCACCGAGCGAAAGGGCAGATCGAGGCTGGCGGTCGGCAGGCCTGGCAGAAGCGCAAAGCCCGAGCGTTCGACGATCGGCGCCCACAAGGCTTCGTCGCGCTCTGCCGCGTCCTTCACCGCGAAGAGACCGTAGCCGCGCCGGGCGGCCTCGCCCCGCGCGGCATCCACCAGCTGGCCGAGCAGCGCCTCGCGCCCGCCGACGGGCACACGCTGCGAAAAGCCGACATGGCAGACTTCCGCGACCGGCGAGCCGAGCGCGAAGAGGTTCAGCTCCATCAGAAACGGCACCAGCCGGTGGAGCCGGTCGGTGAAGCGGCGCAGGCCCCCTTGCAGGGTCGTGTCCACGCGGTAGCGCGTGCCGAAGCCCGGCACGATGGCGACGACGCCGGCAGCGTCGCGCAGCACGGCGTAGAACCAGGTGAACCCCGGCGGCCCCGCCGCCTCGCAGGCGCGGTAGAAGTCGAAATTCTCGGGCTCGCGACCGAAGCAGCTCTCCCACGCCTCCCGGCCGATCTCCTCGACGCTGGCGTGCAGCGTGAAGTCCGCGCTCACAGGAACACCCCGGCTTCGGCCTGCGGCAGGGCGGTCGGCGCGCCCAGGCGGCGCATGAAGTTCACCGAAACGTCGGCGACCGTGTCGCGCTCCTGATCCACGGTGATCATGTGGTAGCTGTCATAGAGAAGCTGCAGCTCCACCGGGCCGCCGAGATGGCGGGCGATGTAGCCGGCATTGCGCGGGCTGCTGACATCGTCCTCGCTCGCCTGCACCACGAGTGCGGGCGTCTTGATGCCCGGCAGGCGCTTCTTCACCACGCGGATCAGCTTCATGATCTCGTGGATGCTGCGCCCGGGCGTGTCGAGAAGGCCGGCCTCGGCGCTGTTCCCCTTACGCATGGCCGCGACGATCTTGGCGCGCAGCCGCTCGTCCTTCAGCCCGTAAGGGTAGCTCTCGCGAAAGCGCGCGAACCGGCCGAGGCCGAGCGCCATGACGGAGGGCAGGAGAACGCGCGTGCGCGGAATGCTCCAGCCGTCGTAGAAGAGCGTCGGCGAGTAAAGCAGCGTGCCGGAGATGCGCTCGCCCAGCTCCGACGCCACCATGAGCGAGAGCAGCGCGCCCATGGACAGGCCGCCGACGAAGACCCGCTCGTAGCGCTGGCTCAGGCGCTCCGCCGCCTCCACCGCCGCGCGCAGCCAGTCCGTCCAGCGCGTGGCGACGAGATCGGCCTCCGTGCCGCAATGGCCGGGCAGGCGCAGCCCGTGGACGGCGAAGCCCGCCTGCGAAATGCGCCGACCGACCAGCTTCATCTCGGCGGGCGTGCCGCCGAGGCCGTGGATCAGCAGCACCGCCGCGTCGCCGCCGGGAAAGGCGAAGCCCTCGTCGGGAGACAGGCCGTTGTGAAAGGAAGCGTTCATGCGCTGACTCCGACAAGCGCCGCGCCGGCGGCGATGAGTAGGGTGGACATCCAGCGGCGCGGCGGCACCGCCTCGCCCAGGAAGAGCCGGCTCGCCAGGACGACGCCGACATAGGAAAGGGTGGCGATCGGGAAGGCGACCGAGAGATCCATGTGCGACAGGACGAAGAGCCAGGCGACGAACTCGACGGCATAGAGGCCGACACCGGCCGCGATCTGCGGCGAGCCGAGAACGCGGCGCACGAGGCCGGTCTTTTCGCCCCCTGCCTTCTCTTGTTGCGCCGTGTCGGTCTCGTCCGATCCGTCAAGCCCGGTCTTGAAGAGGATCTGGCCGCCGACATCGAGGATCACAGTCAGCCCCAGCACCAGGGGCGCGGCGAGGCCGCTCATGCGAAAGCCTCCAGCGCTTCAACAAGACGCCGGTTGGCCTCGCCGTTGCGGGCCAGCGCGGCCTGCGACCCGCCGGGCGGCCCGCCGCGCGGCTGGTCCATCCACGCCTCGGTGAGCTTCATCGGGTGGCGATGGCGGGCGGGGGCATGGTCGCCGCAGATATCGGCGCCGACGATCTCGCGCGCCTGCCCGATCATGCCGATCGCCTCGATCACGCGCGCCAGCGGCATCTGGCCCTGGTCCCAGTTGGTGACGGCCTCGCTCGGGGCCAGAACGTCCTTGTCCACGGTGATCCAAACCCGGCCGGCCGGCAGCGAGGCGATCAGCTCGTCCATGAAGCAGGTGAAATTCTCGGCCTCGACATTGCGCCAGTGGATCTCGCCGGACCGGACGCGATGGCCCGGCCCGTCGGACACGCTCTTGCGCGTCGGCGTCGGCGCGCGGCGCCAGGCGAAGACCTGATGCCGGCCGTCCGACAGCGCCTCGAGATTGGCGCCCTTGCGGTCGGGCCGGTGGAGATCGTCGGCGCAGGGGCCGATGGTCACGACGCGCTGCACATGATCCTGCGCCAAGGCCATGTTCACCCAGCCGCCGCAATGGCGGGCGGGAAAGCAGCGGCACCAGTCGGGGTGATTGTCGAAATGCACGACGCTGAGCGGCCCCGGCGCGCGGGCGATCAGCGCCGCCGAGACATGGTGATAGTCGCCCGAGCCGAACAGCGTGAGAAAGGGCGCAGGGCCCCCGCGCTCGCTTGTCGCCAACGCCGCTTCCAGCCGCCGCCAGTCGCGGCCCGAGGACCAGAGCCGGAGCGGGTTGCCCAAGGCCGTGAGGTCGATCCGCTCGGCCCGCCCGTCGCGCAGGCGCTCGGCCAGCGGCGCCTGCTCCGGCAGGCTGCCGTCGAGATCGAGAAGGCGCAAGGGCGCGCGGCGCATCACGCGGCCTCCGTCGCCCGCCTTTCCAGCGGCGGCAGGAGATCGACGATCTGGGCAAGCTGCGCCGTCAGCTCGTCGAAGCTGGCGAAGGCGACATGCCGGCGGCCGAGATCCTCGCAATGGGCGGCGAGCGCGCCCTTGGCAAGCACCAGCTCGACCGCGCCGCTGCCGCAGAAATCCGAGCGCCCGTCGCCGATCAGGATGCGCCGGCTGGTCGCCTGATGGCTGGCGACCGCGCATTTGCAGGTGCCGGCGCCGCTGGCGCAGCCCGCTTCCGCGTGGGGATGCTCCAGACGATAGGAGCGCTCGCCCGTCGCCACGAGGCGGTTGGCCAGAACCGGCAGGCCGCGCACGCCATGGCGGGCGAGGACGCGGCGGATGGCGTAGTCGATCCCGTCGCTGACGACGCTGACCCGCGCGCCGAGCATGAGAGCGGCGCCGAGAAAGGCGGGGAAACCGGGGTCGATCTCGACCTCTTCCAGAACCGCGTCGAGTTCTTCGGCCGAGGCGTCGATCAGCGCCACCTGGCGCGCCATGCACTCGCGCGAGCCGATCTCGCCGCGCTCCCACGACGCTTCCACCGCTTCCCAGCCGGGGACGGCCAGCCGTTCGAGAAGAAGATCGGTCACGTCGGAGCGCGAGATCGTGCCGTCGAAGTCGCACAAGATGTCGAAACCCATGAATGTCGTCCTTGCCACGGGCCGGAGGCGCCGCCTTTCACCCTTCCTTGGCAAAGCCCGTGCCAAGTGAGGGAAAGGCCGGGCGCGAAGGGCGCGCGCGCTGGACGGCCGAAATCGGCCCGCGAGCCGCCCTCCAAATTTTGGAGGAGAGCGGGCACCCTGCCGACGACACTCCTGCAGCCAGAGTCTCAACCTATTGGTAAGGTTGATCTTTTTCGATTTCCTCCATTTTTTGGAGCCGCCCCCGCGTTGCGTGGTCGCCTTTGGCGAGGCGTCAGCCCTCCCTTCCGGCGCAATCCCTTGGGGCCCCAAGCCGCGCCGAACTTGGCACGGCAAATGCAGAGGGTGGATCAGCCCCGCCCGGCCGCCGACGATCCGGCGGCGGCAGGACGAACGGGCAAAGCCGCCCGGCCCCCTACGGAGAACAGCCTTGAACATCGCCCTCAAGCTCCAGCGCCGCACCGACACCAGCGCCAGCCTCTTCGCCAGCGCGCAGGAGGTCATTCCCGGCGGCGTCAACTCGACCGCCCGCGCCACCTGGTCGGGCTGGGAGCCCTATCCGCTCTTCGTCACCAGCGGCAGCGGCTCGCATGTGATCGACGCCGACGGCAACGACTATGTCGACTATCTCCTGGGGCTTGGACCGATGATCCTCGGCCACCGTCCGCCGCGCGTCACGCGCGCCGTGGTGGAGCAGATCGAGAATGTCGGCACGGTCTTCGCGCTGCCGGCAGCGGCCGAGGCCGATCTCGCCCGCAAGATCATCGCCGCCGTGCCGAGCGTGGAGAGCGTGCGCCTGTCCAACACCGGCACGGAGGGCGTTCTCTACGCCACGCGCCTCGCCCGCGCCTATACCGGACGGCGCAAGATCGTGCGCTTCGAGGGCATGTATCACGGCTTCTCCGACGGCGTTTACTGGAGCAAGCATCCCAAGATCGAGACGGCGGGGCCGGATGCGCGCCCCGTTCCCGTGCCGCAGGGCCCGGGCCTGCCCAAGGGCGTGGAAGAGAACCTCATCATCCTGCCTTGGAACGACGCGGAGGCGCTGCGCAGCGTCATCGCCGAGCAGGGCCACGAGATCGCCGCCGTGCTGACCGAGCCGATGATGTGCAACACCGGCTGCATCCTGCCCCTGCCCGGCTATCTCGAGGCGATGCGCGAGATGACGGCCGAGGCCGGGATCGTCCTGATCTTCGACGAGGTCATCACCGGCTTCCGCCTCGGTCTCGCCGGCGCGCAAGGGATCTTCGGCATCACGCCCGACCTCTCCGTCTTCGCCAAGGGCCTGGGCGGCGGTTTCCCCGTCGCGGCGGTCGGCGGTCGGCGCGAGATCATGGATCTCGTGTCGGACGGCACGGTCTCGCTCGCCGGCACCTACACCGCCAACGGCATCGCGGTGGCCGCCGCCAACGCCACGCTGGACGAGCTGAACGAGCCCGGCGCCTACGAGCGCCTCTACGCCGTGTCGGACCGGCTGCGCCATGGGCTGGAGGAGATCTTCAAGGCGAGCGGCCTGCCGGCGCATGTGGTCGGCCTCGGCCCCGTGCTTCAGGTCTGGTTCTCCGACGCCCCGATCCACAACTACCGCGACGCCGAGCGCCATGCCGACCAGGACATGTTCCGCCGCTGGTGGCTGGGCATGATCGAGCGCGGCATCCTGTTCCACCCCGGCGCCTACGAGAACCTGTTCGTCTCCTTCGCGCATTCCGATCTCGACGTGGACACGACGCTCGCCGCCGCCCGCGAAGTCGTCGCAACGCTTAGCTGAAAAGCCGCCCGGCCCCGGACAGCGCGTCCGGGGCCGGGCACTCCCGACGAAATGCCGATACCGGTCCTCGCCCGCCGGCCCCTGCGCCCGCCCGCCCGAGACCCAAAACCGAAGCCCGCTTCCGCCGCGCGCCGGCCCGCCGCTGAGTGCGCCGCGTCGACATCGCCGCCCCGGAACCGCGCAGCACCGCTGAATTGCCGCCTATGAGACGAGAGCGAGCCGTTCGCGACCGGTGGCGTCCACGGCAATGAGGGGCTGGCGCCAGCCTGTATTGCCAAGTGGTAAGTTACCAAATTACAACTTGAAGATTACAATGAGTCGAACATAAGGTCGGCCTGCGACAATATGGCTGGGTCGCTTAGTAAAATCTTTCGCGCGATGAGGTTTTTCTCGCACCTTATTATAACTCCAGGGTAAAAATGCCTGGTTTATCGAGATATTGGTCATGATGCATTCGCTTTCCAGCCAATCACCGGAAAGACTTCTCTGGTTCCTCCTGATTGAGACCGCCCTGGCTCTTCGCCAAGTGACCGAGCGGCATCTTAAGGGAGGCAGCGTAAGCTTGACGCCGGGTGAGATCAGGACCCTGGATTATGTCATGCGGCATCAAAGCACCCGGCAGGTCGTCCTGGCCGAGCGCATGGGAATCGAGCCCATGACGCTGTCGGTCTATCTCGATCGGTTGGAATCCTTCGGGCTCATCGAGCGCAAGAAGGACCCGGGCGACCGGCGCCTCAAGCTCGTCGAGCCGACAGACAACGCGGCCAAGGTGGTGGCCGATCTCGAACCGACCCTGACCGAAATCTACCAGGCCATGGCCAAGGGGATCGAGCGCGAAGACCTCGTTCGCATCACCGCCGGCTTGACCATGATCCGCGCCAATCTGGCGAAGTGCCCTGACGTGACCCCGACCGCTGCGCCGATCGTGGCCAAAGTATCCGCCAAGCGCGACTGAGGTCGCGCCCCGGCGCGAAGCTGAGTCTACCTGTCTGAGAGCGCGGCGCCCGGTTTCGCGAACGGTCTGATGGGCTTGAAGAGTGGCATCGCTTGTGGACCCGTCGCGTTCTTGCGAGCGGTCAAGGGGTTGGCGGCGAAAGGCCGCATCCGATCGCACGCGATTGTTGAGGGGCCACGCGTTCACCTTAGCTCAAAGGCAACGGACCCATATCATCATCCCGTGATAGCTTTCTCTATCGCGGACGACGCCCATGCGCCTCACCATCAAGCTCAAGCTTGCCACCGCGTTCGCTGGCGTTCTCGCCTTGATGGGAGGCACGGGGTATTACGGGCTGCACGGGCTGCAGCTCTCCAACGAGAACATGCAGACCTTCGTCTCGCGCCCCTATGCACAGACCAAACGGGTCGAGGACGCGGCGCGCGGGATGCAGAACATCGGCCGCAGCGTCAACCGGATGCTGGCCTCCAAGGACGATTCCGAAATGGCGGAGGTCCGCGCCTCGATCGAGAAGGGCTTGGCCGACGAGCTCTCGATCATGAAGGGCTATCGCGACGCCCTGACGCCGGACGCGGTCGGCACGCCCGCGACGGCCGATGCCGTCCTGGCGGCGATCCAGACCTGGCAGGGCATGGTGAACAAAACCATGGACCTGATCCAAGAGAACACCACGACGCGCGCCAACGAGCTGTTCGCCCAGAAGGCCGTTCCGCTGGTGGACGAGCTGACCGAGGATTTCCGCCTGGCACGCGAGCGCATCAGGACGGAGGGCTCTAACGACCGGCTGCGCGACGCCGCCTCCGCGGCCCGGCTCGGTCTGCCTCAGATGATGTACCGGCTGAAGGTCGCGACGGGGGAACCGGACAAGGCGCGCGGGGCAGCGGCGTTCGATGTCTTCCAGACCAGCTTCAAGGCGTTCGACGAAGGTATGAACGCCTATCTTGCCGCCGCCGAGGACACGCCCTTGGCGGCCGACGCGAAGGAGCAGATGGGCAACTGGGCGGACCTGAAGCCCTTGGTCGAGAAGATCGGCGCGCTGGGCATGACCAAGTCCGTGGAAAACGCCAACACGCTCTATTCCGGCGAGGGACGGCCCTTTCTCCTCGCCACGATCAAGCAGATGGACGAGCTGATCGCCGCCGAGACGAAGGTCGCCGAGGGGCTGGCGAGCGACACGCAGGACCAGTACGGCACGACCCGCCTGACGATGCTGGTGCTGATCGGACTCGGCTTGCTGCTCGGCGCCGGCGCCGCGCTCTGGCTGGCCCTGTCGATCTCGCGCGGTCTGAATCTGGCCATGCACCACGCGCGCAAGATCGGCGGCGGTGACATTTCCGAGCGTATTCGGGTGAGACAGAACGACGAGATCGGCGATCTTCTCACGACGATCTGCCAGATGCGGGTGAAGCTGAACGAGACGGTCGTCTCGATCCGCGAGTCCGCCGGTCAGGTCGCGTCCGGCTCCTCGCAGTCGGCCGCGACCGCCGAGCAGCTCTCCGCCGGCTCCAGCCAGCAGGCCGCCGCCTCCGAGGAGGCCTCCGCCGCCGTCGAAGAGATGACCGCCAACGTGCGCCAGAACGCCGACAATGCCGGCACCACCGAGAAGATCGCCCGTCAGGCCTCCGAGAGCGCCGAGAAGACCGGTGTGGCGGTCGGCGCCTCGGTGGAGGCGATGCGCATCATCGCCGAGAAGATTTCGGTGGTGCAGGAGATCGCGCGCCAGACCGACCTTCTGGCGCTGAACGCGGCGATCGAGGCCGCGCGCGCCGGCCAGCATGGCAAGGGTTTTGCGGTGGTCGCTTCCGAGGTTCGCAAGCTCGCGGAGCGATCGCAGTCGGCGGCGCAGGAGATCGGGCAATTGTCGGCGCAGACGCTGGTCACCTCCGAGGAGGCCGGCCGGATGCTCGATGCGCTGGTGCCGGACATCCGGAAGACTGCCGAGCTCGTGTCCGAAATTTCGGCCGCCTGCCGCGAACAGTCGGTCGGCATCGAGCAGATCAACCAGGCCATCCAGCAGCTCGACCAGGTGACGCAGAGCAACGCCGGATCGGCCAACGAGATGGCCGCGACCGCCGGCCAGCTGTCGAGCGAAGTGCAGCGCCTGGAAGCCACCACGAGCTTCTTCAAGCTGGAGAATGGGATTGGCTCCAAGCCCGCCGCCGCGGCGCGCCAGGCCAAGGTCGAGGCGCTTCGCGCCAATGTCCAGGCCTTCGGCGCCGCTCATGGCAAGCGCGCGCCGGTGGCCGCCAAGCAGGCGCCCGCCCCCGCGCCGCGATCCGACAGCGGCTTCGACATGGATCTCGACAGCGACAAGGGCTTCGAGCGCCTGAGCGCCTGACGCGCTCGCGTTTTCGGGCGGAGCGGGATCGATCGAAAGATCGGAGAGGCTTTTCGACAAGCGCGGCGGCGGAGAGCCGCCGAGGAATGTTTCGACGGCCGCGAGGCGGCGAACTTGCGGGATGCGAGGGCGCAGCGGCGAGGATGGGCAACGCTCTGCGCGCCCCATGCCCCGCCATCGGGTGACGTGACAAGCACGGCGGAGCGACCGGACCGGACCGGACCGGACCGGAAGACAATCTCTGAAAAACCGCGAATAGCCAAAGGCGCGCCCTCTCCCTCGACCGAGCGCAAGCGGCGTCGAGCGTCGGACCGCGCCGCCGCGCTATCGACGGCCGGAGCCTTCGCGACTCCGCGCCGTTGAGGGGGAATGAGCTTTCCCTTCAGCTGGTCGCCCGATCCCTACATTCTCGTTCTCACCGGGGCCGGCGTCCTGATCGCGCTCGTGGCGTGGCTGCCGCTGGCGCTGCGGCGCCTGCCGCTCTCTCTGCCGATCGTGTGCATTGGGCTTGGCGCGCTGATCTTCTCCCTGCCGCAGGTGACGCTGCGCCCGCTGCCGCTCCACCACCCCGAGCTGGTGGAGCGCTTCTCGGAATTCGTCGTCATCATCGCCCTGATGGGCGCGGGCCTGAAGATCGACCGCGTCTTCGGCTTTCGGCGCTGGTCGGTCGCCTGGCGGCTGATCGGCATCACCATGCCGCTCGGCATCGCCGCGATCACGATGCTCGCCGGCTGGTGGATCGGCCTCTCCTGGACGTTGGCGCTTCTCCTCGGCGCCGCGCTCGCGCCGACCGACCCGGTTCTGGCCGCCGACGTGCAGGTCGGCCCGCCCAAATCCGGCGAGGAGGACGAGGTCCGCTTCGGTCTCACCTCGGAAGCCGGGCTGAACGACGGTTTCGCTTTTCCCTTCGTGCATCTCGCCATCGCGCTGGCGGCGGCGAGCACGAGTGGCAAGCCCTGGTTCGCGCATTGGCTGAGTTTGAACGTCGTCTGGGAAATCGGGGCGGGCGTTGCGGGCGGCTACGCGATCGGGAAGCTCTTCGGCTGGCTCACCTTCCACGTTCCCGCCAAGACGAAGCTCGCCAAGACCGGCGACGGGCTGATCGCCCTGTCGGCGACCTTCGTTTCCTATGGCGTCACCGAACTGATCCATTGCTACGGCTTCCTCGCCGTGTTCGTCACCGCCCTCACCTTCCGCCACGCCCATCGCGACCACGACTTCCAGCGGGACATGCACGCGCTGACCGAGCAGATCGAGCGCATCGCCATGATGGTCCTGCTCATCCTGTTCGGCGGCGCGCTGGTCAGCGGCCTTCTGGCGCCGCTGCGCTGGGTCGATGTCGCGGCGGTTCTCGCCATACTCCTCGTGATCCGTCCGCTCACCGGCCTTGTCGGCCTTCTCGGCCACCCCGCTGACGGGCGCGAGCGGCTGACGCTCGCTTTTTTCGGCATTCGCGGGGTCGGCTCGATCTACTATCTCGCCTATGGGCTCAACCATATCGAGGGGGTGCAAGACGGCGAACGGCTCTGGGCCATCGTCGGTCTGGTGATCCTCGTCTCGATCCTCATGCACGGGCTGACGGTCACGCCCATTATGCGCCGGCTCGACCGCACGCACGGCCGGGACCCCGACACCGGCCAAGCCACCCCGCCGCCCGGGCTGCAGGGGCCGGCGACGGAGCGCTAGCGGCACGGCACCGCCCCAACGGCACTCCACACCACCGCGAACGGGACTCGCTCAAATCATTGGCTTGCGAAAGCCTTGCGCGCTATGCAGATCGGGAGCACGTTCGAGGGGGCATGGCGCGAAGCGCCCGCCCCGGTCTCCCGAGCGGCGCGACAGGTCTCCAACTCGTCAGGTATCGGCCGATGACCAAGACTGCCGATGCCACGTTGGACGCCGCGCCCGCTATCGAAGCCGTGCGGCACGGCGTGATGCCGATGATCGGCGGCGGCGAGATGGGCCGGCGGGTGCGCGAGACCGACTGGTCCGCCAGCGCGCTCGGCGCCTACGAGACCTGGCCGCAGTCGCTGCGCTCCTCGCTTTCGCTGGTCCTGAACGCCAAGGGCATCGCCGCGCTCTACTGGGGGCCGGAGCAGTGGCTCCTCTACAACGACGCCTATGGCGCGGCGCTCGGCGACCGCCATCCGCTGGCCTTCAGTCGTCCAATGCCGGAGGTGCTGACCGACATCGCGCCAGTTCTCGGCCCCCAGGTCGCCGAGGTGCTGCGCACCGGCGCGGGCTTCGCCATCGAGAACCTCGCCATGACGATGCGTCGCCACGATCGCGACGAGCTGACCGCCTGGACCTACAGTTTTTCGCCCGTGCAGGGGGAGGATGGCGGCTTTGCCGGCGTGCTCCTGCTCGCCACCGAAGTCACCGAACAGGCACGGATCGGCATCCGGCGCGACGCGCTGATCGCGCTCGGCAACGTGTTTCGCGATGTCGAGAACGCGGACGAGCTGGCCGCAGGGGCCAATGCGATCCTCGGCCGCGCGCTCGGCGTCAGCCGGGTCGGCTACGGCACGATCGATCCTGAAAGCGAGGTTCTGCGCGTGCGGCGGGAATGGAACGCGCCGGGCATCGAGGGCCTGGCGCCCGACATCCATCTGCGCAGCTACGGTAGCTATGTCGAGGACCTGAAGCGCGGTGACACCAATGTCATTCCCGACGCGCGCCTCGATCCGCGCACCGTCGATGCGGCGGACCAGCTGAAGGCGCTGAGCGGGCAGGCCTTCGTGAACGTGCCGCTGGTCGAGCAGGGGCGGCTGGTCGCGCTTCTCTATGTCAACGACGTCCACGCTCGGGCCTGGCCGGAGGAGGATCTCGACCTCATCCGCGAGTTCGCCATGCGCCTTCGCATCGCCGTGGAGCGCGCGAGCGCCGCGCAGGCGCTACGTGATAGCGAGGCGCTGTCGCGCGAGAACGTGCAGCGCGTGCAACTGGCGCTATCGGCTGGGGCCATCATCGGCACTTGGCTTTGGGACCTGCCGAGCGACCGCTTCACCGTGGACGAAGCCTTTGCCAAAGCCTTCGGCCTCGACCCCGCGCTCGGCCGGGATGGTCTGAGCCTCGCGCAGGTCGTGAGCACCGTCCACCCCGACGACCAAGAAGCGCTCGCCGCCGCGATCGGTGAGGCGATCACGCGCGGCGGCGCCTATGCGCACCAGTACCGAACGCGCCGCGCCGACGGGAACTATTACTGGCTGGAGGCGAACGGCCGGGTCGAGCATGGGCCGGACGGCACGCCGCTGAACTTTCCCGGCGTCCTGATCGACATCGAGGAGCGCCGCGCCATCGAGGCCGAGCGCGAGCGCGTCACCGAAATGCTGCGCAGCCTCACCGAAACGCTGGAGCAGCGCGTCGCTGACAAGACCGCCGAGCTCATGCTCTCCGAGGAGGCACTGCGCCAGAGCCAGAAAATGGAAGCGGTGGGTCAGCTGACGGGCGGCCTCGCGCACGATTTCAACAATCTGCTCGCCGGCATTTCCGGCTCGCTCGACATGATGCAGACGCGCATCGCGCAGGGGCGATTCGGCGAGATCGACCGCTACATGACCGCCGCGCAAAGCGCGGCCAAGCGCGCCGCGGCGCTGACCCATCGCCTGCTCGCCTTCTCGAGGCGCCAGACGCTGGAGCCCAAGCCCTCGGATGTCGACCGGATCGTCGCCGGTATGGAGGAGATGGTGCGCCGGACGGTCGGCCCCGCCATCGCGGTGGAGGTGCATGGTACGGCGGGGCTCTGGCCGGTTCTGGTGGACCCGAACCAGTTGGAGAACGCGCTTCTCAACCTCTGCATCAACGCGCGGGACGCCATGCCCCATGGTGGGCGCCTCGTGCTGGAGACCGCCAACCGCACGATCGCCGAGCGCGCGGCCTTGGTGCGCGACATGCCGCCGGGCGACTACGCCTCGCTCACCGTGTCGGACAACGGCGTCGGCATGGCACCCGAGATCATGGAGCGCGTCTTCGAGCCCTTCTTCACCACCAAGCCGATAGGCCTCGGCACGGGGCTTGGCCTGTCCATGATCTACGGTTTCGCCAAGCAGTCGGGCGGCGAGGTGCGCCTTCATTCGCAGGTCGGCGAGGGCACGTCGGTGACGATCTTCCTGCCCCGCCACGCCGTGGCCGAGGCGGATGCGCGGGTGCCCGAGCCGGAACCGGCGAGCCCGCGAACGGGCGCGGGCGAAACCGTGCTGGTGATCGACGACGAACCACTGGTGCGCATGCTCGTGGTGGATGTCCTGGAAGACCTCGGCTACAGCGCGATCGAGGCCGCCGACGGGCCGGAAGGGCTGGAGATCCTGCGCTCGGGTATCGGCGTCGATCTTCTCGTCACCGATGTCGGCCTGCCCAAGGGCATGAACGGGCGGCAGGTGGCCGACGCCGCGCGCGCCCTGCGCCCGGGGCTGAAGGTCCTGTTCGTGACGGGCTATGCCGAGACCGCCGTTCTCAGCCATGGCCATCTCGAAAGCGGCATGCAGGTCGTGACCAAGCCTTTCGATCTCACCGTTCTCGCCCGGCGGATCAAGGATCTCATCAACAGCTGACGGCGGCGAGGCCGACAGGCCCGCGCGCCGGCAAGGGCGGTTCCCAAACGAAAAACGCCCTTGCCGGGGGAGGACCGGCAAGGGCGTCAAGGGTGAGCCGGCGGTGGGAGGAACCGGTCGGCTCGAACGCCGCGACCGGGGGAGGACCGGTCGGAGCGAAAGGGAGAAACTGTTAGCGCGCCGTGCGGCGGGCGGTCGGCATGTCGAAGCGGGACATGCCGATGTCGGACAGCTCACGGGCCGTCATGCGGTTCAGCTCGCGCGCATTGGGGCGAAACTGGGTTTTGTCTTCGAAGAGGCGAGCGAGGGTCATGGTCTCTGATCTTTCCGGTCCGGCCTCTCATCGGTGGTGGCCGGCGGGGTCCTGCGTGTTCGATGTCCCGTATGTACCGGCTTCCCCTTCCGTTGTGCAGCGCAAAAGCGGCAAGGGAGACATGCAGTCAGCGAATGGCTCTATTGGATAAACTCTTTGTTAACCTACTTCCGCGCATGGCTCAGGTGATAAGGGACCGTTTTTCGACCGTTTAAGCCGTCCGTTCAGCGGCTTGGCGCCTCACCCGCCTTATGGCGGGCCGAACATTGGCGAGTCTGTGGTCGGCCTTTCTGGCCTGCCGGTCAGCGGACGCATTTCCCCGCGTTCCTCGTCTCGCCGCCCCTGGCGAGGCACCCTCCCTGAGAGATGAACGGCGGGAGCATTTCCAAAACAAGCGAATACGCTACGCCGTCGAACGGAGCCGCCAAAGCAAAACAGCCCGTTTCCGAGGACAGTTTAAGAAACCGAAAAGCGGGACGCGGCGTCATGCAATCGTCACGGATCGCGTCCTATCACGCGCGCAGGCCTGCCCCTTGCCGCTTTCGGAGGTTTCCCATGCGCATTCGCCGTCTCACCGCGCTGTTCCTCGCCGCCGCCGCCTTTGCCGGTGCGGCGCGGGCCGAGCCGGTCGCCTATCCCAAGGCTTCCGTGTCGGAGGCGCCGGGCGAGGAAACGGCCGTGCTGAACGGCGAAACCTTCGTCAATCACGGGCTCGTCGCGGCGGCGCGCGTGCCCGCCGCCAATCTCGACTTTCTCGGCGACACGCTCGGCTCCTTCTCGGCCATGCTGATCGAGCCGGGCAGCTGGCAGAAGACGGCGGAGGGCTACACCGCGCGCCTGCGCACCCTGCCCGATCGCGGCTACAACGAGCCGGACAAGGGCTTCTTCTCCGACTACCAGGGCCGGCTGGTGGATTTCGACCTGTCGCTGAAGCTCGACGGCAAGGCCGGCACGCTGAGCGTGACGCCCACGGGCACCGGCACGCCGCTCACCGGCTTCGACGGCAAGCCGACCACGGGCGCGGACCCCGCCAGCCACACGATGACCGAGAACGGCCATGTCCTGCCCTCGCCGGCCGAGGGAGCGCTCGGCGCCGGCCGCCTGTCGCTCGACGCCGAAGGCGTGGCGCGCCGGGCCGACGGGCGCATCTATGTCAGCGACGAATATGCCGCCGACATCTATCTCTTCGCCGCCGACGGCCGCCTGGAAGGCATCATCGACCCCAGCCCCGCCATCGTGCCGATGACCGACGGACGGATCGACGACAATTCGCTGAAGGCCCCGGACACGGGCCGCCGCAACAACCAGGGGCTGGAAGCCCTGTCGATCTCGCCGGACGGCAAGACGCTGTTCGCCGTGCTGCAGAGCGGCGCGGTGCAGGATTCCTCGGCCTCCAAGAACCAGGCCAACCGCGCCACGACCCGCGTCTATGTCTACGACATCTCCGCCGACGCGCTGCCCAAGGCACCCAAGGCCGTCTACGCCCTGGAGTTGCCGGTCTATTCCAAGAAGGGCAATGGCGAGATCGACGCGACCGCTGCGCTCAGCGAAATGGCCGCGCTCAGCAACCACCAGTTCCTGCTTCTGACGCGCGACGGAAACGGCTGGGGCTGCGGCTGCAAGAACCCCGAAATGGTCAAGCAGATCCTGGTGGTGGACACCGCCGGCGCCACCAATCTGGCGGGCACCGACTTTGAGACGACCACCAAACCGATCGCCCCCAAGGTCGGCGAGCGCAACGTGCTCGACCCCGCCATCACGCCGGTGAAATCCGCCGTTCTCGTCAACATGCTGAACCCCGTGCAGCTGGCGCGCGTCGGGCTCAACATCGACAACGAAAAGGCCGACGCCAAGACCCTGTCGGAAAAGTGGGAGGCGCTGGCGCTGGCCCCAGCGCGCGACCCGAACGCCCCCAACGACGTCTTCCTGTTCGTCGGCAACGACAACGACTTCCTCACCACCAAGGGCGTGATGCAGGGCAAGAGCTACGATGCCGGGCTCGACAATGACAGCATGGTCCTGGCCTACCGCCTCACCCTGCCCGAGACCGTGAAGCTCGGCTGGTAAGCCGGGCGCCCCGCTTCGAGCGCAGGGGGGACGGGTAGCCATAGGACCTCGCCTTCTCCCTTGCGCCGAAGCCGTTGGCGTCGGCGTGGCAACAAAAAACCCCGCCTTGCGGCACGAGGCCGCAAGGCGGGGTTTTGTGTCTTAGGCCGGGTCTACCCTCGGCGTTACGAGCTCATCTTCTCGAAGCCCGTCTCGCCGTCCTCCGGTCCGAGGTCGAGGGCGATGCCGCCCCGGGCGACGCGCTTGGCGGGGAGCGCGCGGTGCGCTGGGGCGGCCGACGCGGCTGCCGCCGGCTTGGTGACGGGCAACTTCACGGGCAGGGGCTTGGCGGCCAGCGGCTTCACGACGGGCGGGCGGCTCGTGGCGAAACGATCCACCTCGGCCTGAAGCGCGCGCACGTCGGAGCGCGCGGGCGCTGCCGGCCGGTGCGACCCTTCGGTCTCCGTGCCGAGGCGGAAGAAGGCGACGCGATCGGTCAGGCGCGAGGCCTCGGCCGAGAGCTGCTCGGCGGTCGCGGACATCTCGTTGGAGGCCGAGGCGTTCTGCTGGGTGATCTGGTCGAGCTGGTGAACGGCGGCGGCGTTTTGCTGCGCGATCTCGTCGAGCTGTTGCACGGCCTTGGCGTTCTGCTGCGCCACCTCGTCCAGTTGCTGCACTGCCTCGCTGGTCTGCTGCGTCACCTTGTCGAGCTGCTGGATCGCTTGGTTGATCTGCTCGGCACCAGTGTTCTGCTCGCGGCAGGCGGCCGAAATCTCGCCCACCAGTTCCGAGGTGCGCTGGATGTCGGGCACGAGCTGCTCCAGCATCCGCCCCGCTTCCTCGGAGATCGAGAGCGTCGAGGTCGACAGGTCGCTGATCTCGGCGGCCGCCTGCTGCGAGCGCTCGGCGAGCTTGCGCACTTCCGAGGCCACCACCGCGAAACCCTTGCCATGCTGGCCGGCACGCGCCGCCTCAATCGCGGCGTTGAGCGCCAGAAGGTCGGTCTGGCGAGCAATCTCCTGGACGATGCGGATCTTGCCGGCGATGGTGCGCATCGCCTCCACGGAATTGGCGACCGCCTTGCCGCTCTTCTCGGCGTTCACCGAGGCCTGCGCGGCGATCTTTTCCGTGGTCGTGGCGTTCTCGGCGGTCTGGCGGATATTGGCCGACATTTCCTCCATCGCGGCCGAGGCCTGCTCGGTGGCGGCGGCCTGTTCCGTGGCGCCCTGGCTGAGCCGCTCGGTGGAGGCGGCCTGTTCGGAAATGCCGCGGCTCAGAAGCTGGGCCGAGGCGGCCTGCTCGACCGTGCCCTGCCCCAGCTGCTCGGTGGAGGCGGCCTGCTCGCTGGCGCCCTGGCTCAGCTGCTCGGCCGTGCTCGCCGACTGGTGCGAACCGGCGGCGACCTGCTGGGCCGAGCCGATGACGTCGGAGATGATCTCGCGAAGCTTCCCGCTCATCGCGTTCATGGCGCGCTGAAGGTCGGCGATCTCGTCGCGCCCCGTGATCTCGACGGACTGCGTGAGATCGCCCGCGCTGATGGCCTGCGCCAGACCGACGGCGCGCTGCAAGGGCGCGGAGGTGGCGCGCACCAGCATGATGCCGGAGATCACGAGCATCGCGATCATGCCGAAGAGGCCACCGCCGATCGCCCATTCGATCATCCGCTCGGCCGAAGCGGCGTCTTTTTGACGAATTTCCAAGAGTCCCTTCTCAGTGGAGATGATCTCGCCCGTCACCGCGCGAAGCTCGTCCATCGTCTTCTTGCCGGCATTGGTGATCTCGAAGTTCCAGGCGCGCTCGCGCGTCGCGGGATCGGCCATCAGCGCGATCGCCGGCTCGGCCACCTCGCTCGTCCATTGATCGGCGAGCTCGCCGACCCGCGCCAGGCGGGTCTGCTGCGCCGGGTTGTCGGCCGTCATTTCGCGCGCTTCGCGCAGAGCGTCGGCGAACCGGGCCGAGCCCGCGCGGTAGGGATCGAGATTGGCGGGCGCGCCGGTGATGAGGAAGCCGCGCATGCCGGTTTCCCGGTCGACCATCGCAGCCGTCAGCTGGTCCACGTCGGCCATCACATCATGCGTGTGGTCGTTCCATCGCATCGTGTTGGACAAGGTGGTCTTGCCGCTGAAGATCACGGCGACCGCCGCGATCATCGTGGCGGCTATGATCGTGAACAGAAGGACGATCTTGGCCTTCATTCGAAGATTCGACATGCTGAGCATCAAGGCACCTTCCGTTCCAAGGGAAACGAGGGAGGACAAGGGGGTTCGGGTCTGCGGCAGAGGGGACTGGGGACCGGACAGGGCGCGCGAGCCGAGCGACCGCGTGACGTGCGGGGGCGCACGCCCGCCACGCCCCGCTGCTGCGGGGGCGAAGGCGATCGACCGATCCGTATGCGTGGAATGGCTGCGCCCGCCCGGACGCGGGGGGTTCCGCCACGCTTCGAAACGCGCCGAACCTCAAGCACCGAACCTGACCAAGCCGTCGTCCGAGCCGATGGCCGCGAACGCGGCTCTCGATCTCCGACCCTTGCTTGTCCGACAAAGCAGCAGCTGCGACGCTTTGTCGTCCTTATCGTAGAAGATGCGACAGACTCGCGAAAATTGACTTAACGGCAGAGTCGATTCGTGACCGGGCACCTGAACGGATTTCCGGTCGGATGGCTGCTCGTCTATGCGCGACTTGCGTCCTACTCTCGAGATCCAAGAATCGGGACTGCCTCTCGTCGAAGTAACTTGAGGTTATGACAAGGTTCCTCGGCTTGAGATCCCGGTCACGCAAAAAAGGGCGCCGCAGCGCCCCCTCCTCTTCGTCAGACAGTGCGCGTCAAAGACGCGGCAACGCGCGGGGGCGGTAGCGCCCGTCGCCCTTCCGGCCTTCCAGCGCACCGTCGCGGATCATGACCTTGCCACCGAGGATCACATCCGTCGGCCAACCCTGGATCGGCACGCCCTCATAGGGGCTGTAGTCCGCCCCGTCGTGCAGGTCCGCATGGCGGATCGTGCGGCGGGCGGCCGGGTCCCAGATCGCGATGTCGGCGTCCATGCCGACCGCGATCCGGCCCTTAAGCTCCAGGCCGTAGACCTTGGCATGGTTGGTGCTCGTCAGCGCGACGAAGCGGGGAAGATCGATCCGCCCCTTCATCACCCCTTCCGAGAAGAGGATGGGCAGCCGTGTCTCGACGCCGGGAATGCCGTTCGGAATATGGCGGAAGCTCGTCCTGCCCTTGGGATTCAGCTTGCCTTCCGGGTCGTCGTAGCGAAAGGGGCAATGGTCGGAGGAGAAGAGGTCGAACGTGCCGCTTTCCAGCCCGGTCCAGCAGGCGTCCTGCGAAGCCTTGTCGCGCGGCGGCGGCGAGCAGACGAATTTGGCGCCCTCCCAGTCCATGCCCTCCAGATCCTCGGCGGTGAGCATGAGATATTGCGGGCAGGTCTCGCCGATCACCTTGCGGCCCCGCGCCCGCGCGCGGGCGATCTCCTCGATCGCCGGCCCGTTGGAAACGTGGACGATGACCACCGGCACGTCCACCACCTCGGCCAGCGACAGAGCGCGGTGCGTCGCCTCGCGCTCCACGGCGACGGGGCGGGTCGTGGCATGGGCGCGGGGGGCGACGTCGCCCTCTGCCTCGTGCCGGCCGATGAGATAGCGGATCGCGTCCTCGTTCTCGCAATGAACCATGACCAGCGCGCCGGTGCGCCGGGCGACATCCATCGTCTCCAGGATCTCCCGGTCGTTCAGCCGCAGGCCCTCGTAGGTCATGAACACCTTGAAGGACGTGTAACCGTCCGCCACCAGGGCGGGCAATTGCTGGCCGAGCACGGCGGCCGTGGGGTCGGAAACGATCATGTGGAAGGAATGGTCGGTGTAGCACTGGCCCTCGGCCAGCGCGTGATAGCGCTTCAGCGCCTCGCGGATCGACTGGCCTTTCTCCTGCAGGCAGAAGGGCAGGATGGTCGTGTTGCCGCCGAACAGCGCGGAGCGCGTGCCGCTTTCGAAATCGTCGGCCATGGTGATGCCCTCGCCCGACGGCTGGGACAGGTGGACATGGCTGTCGATGCCGCCGGGCAGGACGAAGCGGCCGGTGGCGTCGATCGTCTCCGTGCCCTCCCCCAGCGCCTCGCCGATCTGCACGATGCGCCCGTCGCGCACCCCGACATCGGCGGCGAAGACATCCGACGCGGTGGCGACCGTGCCGCCGCGGATGACGAGGTCGAACGGCGCCGTCACAGCGCGGGCTCCAGCGCGGCGATCAGCCGGTTCAGCTCGGCGGCCGTGTTGTAATGAACCATGGACACGCGCACCACGCCGTCGGTGCGCGTGAGCCCATGCTCCTCCACGATGCGCTTGGCGTAGAAGTCGCCATAGCGGATGCCGACCTGCGCCTTGTCCACGGCCTCCACGATCCGCTTCGAGCTTTCCTCGCCCACGGTAAAGGAGACGGTGGAGACGCGATCCGCGATCGCGCTGGAGGTGCGCCCGATGACGCGCACCGAATTGCGGCTGGCGAGAAAGTCCATGAGCTGCGCGGTCAGCGCCCGCTCCTGCTCGGCGATCGCGGCAAAGCCCACCTCGACGCTCGCGCGGCCGGGGGCGGCCCCGTCGCGGGCGCCGAGTTCCTCGACATAGTCCACCGCGCCGATCGAGCCGAAGGCGCATTCGTAGTTGATGTTGCCGGGCTCCAGCTTGTGCGGCACTCGGCCCTTGTCGAAGAAATAGTGGTAGATATTGTCGAGTTCGAGCAGCTTCTCGCGCTTGCCGAACATCACGGCATGATGCGGCCCGAAGACCTTGTAGACGCTGAAGATGTAATAGTCGGCATCCAGCGCCTTCACATCGATCGCCCGGTGCGGCGCGTAGGCGACGGCGTCGACGCAAAGCTCGGCGCCGCCCCCGTGAACGATGTCGGCGATCTGGCGGATCGGGTTGATCGTGCCAAGGATGTTGGAGGCGTGCGTGACGCAGACGAGCTTGGTGCGCTCGGTCATCAGGCCTTTCAGGTCACCCAGATCGAGCTCGAACGTCTCGGGGTCGCAGCGCCACCAGCGGATCACCACGCCGCGCGCCTCGTGCTTCAGCCAGGGGCCGATATTGGCTTCGTGGTCGGTGTTGGTGAGGATGATCTCGTCGCCCGGCTGCAGCCGGCCCACCATGGATTCGGAGAGATAGCGGATCAGGGCCGTGGTCGAGGCGCCCATGACGATCTCGCCCGGATCGCAGTTCATGAACCGCGCGAAGGCGGTGCGCGACTGGGACACGCGCTCGGTCGAAACGCGGCTCGGCTCGTAGCTCGCGCCGGTCTGGACATTGGTGGTGAGGAGATAGTCGAAGACGCGGTCGGCGACGCGGCGCAGAACCTGGCTGCCGCCGGCATTGTCCATATAGGCCCATTCGCCCTGGAGGGCGGGAAACTGGGCGCGGACGAAGTCGAGATCGAGGGTCATGAAATCTTGCCTTGTCGGGCGCGTCCATCCCGCGCCGCCGGGTCGGCTTTCGCCGAGTGGTTCAGGTCTGAAACGTCAGTGGCTTGGAACGTCAGTGGTTTCGAACGTCAGTGGTTGAGGACGGCGTCGAGAAAGGCCCGCGCCCGCTCGTTGCGGGTCGAGGTGAAGAACACGTCGGGCGTCGAGACCTCCCGGATCTCGCCCTCCTCCATGAAGACGATGCGGTCGGCCACCTGCCGGGCGAAGCCCATTTCGTGGGTCACGAGAACCAGCGTCACGCCGGAATGGGCGAGGCCCTTGATGACGTCGAGCACCTCGCCCACCATTTCGGGGTCGAGCGCCGAGGTCGGCTCGTCGAACAGGAGAATGCGCGGCTCCATGGCGAGCGCGCGGGCGATGCCGACGCGCTGCTGCTGGCCGCCCGAAAGCTGCGTCGGAAACTTCTCCGCCTGCGCTGCGATGCCGACCCGGTCGAGCAGCGTGCGCGCCTTGGCGCGGCTGGTCTCCCAGGACAGCTTCTTCACCCGCACGGGGCCGAGCGCGACATTGTCGAGCACGGAGAGATTGGGAAACAGGTTGAAGGCCTGGAACACCATGCCGGTCTGCTGGCGAACCTTGAGGAGGTTGCGCCCGCGCTCCACCCGGACGCCGCCGACGAAGACGTCGCCCGCGTCGTACTCCTCCAGATGGTTGATGCAGCGGATGAGCGTGGACTTGCCCGAACCGGACGGCCCGAGAAGCACCACGACCTCGCCGGCCGCCACTTCCAGATCGACACCCTTCAGCGCCTGGAACGTGCCGTAGCGCTTGGCGACGCCGCGCATGCGGATGATCGGCTCGTTGGATGAAGTGGCCATATCAGCGGGCCTCCCGCGCCGAATAGGGCTTCTCGAACCGGGCGACGAGGCGCACCAGCGGCAGAAGCAGGATGAGATAGAGCATGGCCGCGCCGATCAGCGGCGTCGGATTGGCGGCGAGCGCCTGCGCCTGCGTCGCCTGTTTCAGAAGGTCCGGCAGCGCCACGACGGAGGCGAGCGCGGTGTCCTTCATGACGTTGATCGAATTGTTGGTGAGCGGCGGAATGACGATGCGCACGGCCTGCGGCAGCACCACGTCGCGCATCACATCCACGGCGTTGAGGCCGATCGACTGCGCGGCCTCGAACTGGCCGCGCGGAATGGCCTCGATGCCGGCGCGGTAGATCTCGGCGGTGTAGGCGGAGGAGACGGTGGTCAGCGCCAGGCAGGCCGAGGCGAAGGGCGAGAGGCGAATGCCGATGAAGGGAAAGGCGTAATAGACGATGACGAGCCAGACGAGGACGGGCAGCGCGCGGAACACGTCGATATAGGCAATGCTCAGCCAGCGCAGCGGGCGCGGCGCGTAGAGCCGCATCAGGGCCAGGCCCAGCCCGCCGAGAAGCCCGAGCACGATGGACAGGCCGCCGAGCAGGATCGTGCGCCAGAGCCCCTGCAGGAGCTGCGGCATGGAGCGCCAGAGCACATCCATGTTGAAGAAGGTGGTGACGATGTCCATGCCGGGCCTTGGGCGAGGAGACAAAGGGCAGGCGGCGAAGGGTCAGCTTCGCCGCCTCGCGAAGGCAGGAGGCGGTCGCTAGAGCGCCGCCGTCCGATCTTAGAGCCTGTTTGGAAACTCAGTCGGGTCGGTCCGACGGGTCTTTTTCGCTGTCACCACAGGGCGAGACATGCTGCGCAAGCGCAGCAGAGGTCTCGCCCGTCCGCATGGACCGTTGCCAAGCCTCGCCGATGCGCCCTAGCATCACTCAAGTTTGGCGCCTCGCGACACCCAAAAATCCCTCGCCGGCCCTCCGCCGCCGAATTTCCAAACAGCCTCTTAGAGCTTGGGCGGCTCGGCGACCTTGACCGTCGAGGTCGCGGCGTCCGGCTTGGTGCCGAACCACTTCTCGTGCAGCCCGGACAGGAACCCGTCCGTCTTCATGGCCGTGATCGCCTTGGTGGCCTCGGCGACGAGGGGCGAATCCTTGGCGAACATGACCGAATACTGTTCGCCGGTCGGGATGCGCTCCACCACAGCATATTGCGGCTTGTCCTTGATGTAATAGGCGACGGCCGGAATATCGGAAATGTAGCCGTCGATGCGACCGGCGGCGAGATCCAGCATGGCGGGCGACAGGCCCTCGAAGCGGCGGATCTCGGAGAGGCCCAGTTCCTTCTCGTGGGCGGTGGCGTAGATGTCGCCGGTCGAGCCGGTGTCGACGCCGACGACCTTGCCGTTCAATCCCTTCAGGCCCTCGATGCCGGAGGATTTGAGAACCGAGAGCGACTGGTCGCTGTCGTAGTAGGGCTGGGCGAAGGAGACCGATTCCAGCCGCTTCTTGGTGATGGTGATGGACGAGATCGCAGCGTCGATGCGGCCGGACTGGACGGCGGAGAACAAGCCGTTGAAGGGAATGTTCTCGAAGCTCGTCTCGTCATAACCCATGCGCTTGGCCATTTCCTTGACCAGCTCGACCTCGAAACCCACGGTTTCCGACTTTTCGTCCTGAAACTCCCAAGGCACGTTGCCGATATTGGCGCCGACCGTCAGCGACTTGGCCGCGGCGGGGCTGGCGATCGTCAGGAGGGCGGCGGCCAGCGCGGCCAGTTTGATGCGGGTCATGTCGGCTCCAGAAAACGAGAGGGACGAAGCGGCGAACCATCGGGCCTGTTGGCGGCACGACGGGTTCGATCGGCACGTGAACAAAAATTGGTCAGGCTTGTGCAATGCACTCCACCGATCAATGGTATGGAGTGTACGGAGCTTTGTGAAGAGGAAAAAACAGGATGACTGATAAATTGCATACAGAACAAAACGAAGCGGATGTCGCGATCGTCCGCGCCTATCTCGAAGCTTCCATGGTGCCCGACCCCGACCGGGCCGCCGGCTTCATGGCGCCGGGCTGCACCATCACCTTTACCGGGGGCCGCGCGTTCAGCCATCCCAGCGGCCCGACCTCGGTCAACGCGGCGCGCTACAAATGGGTGAAGAAGCGCATGGAGCGCTTCGACGTGGCGCCGGGCGACGGCGTCACCACCGTTTATTCCTGCGGCTATCTCTATGGCGAATGGCCGGACGGCACGCCCTTCGACAACAATCGCTATGTCGATCGCTTCGAGGTCGTGAACGGGCGTATCACCAAGATGGATGTCTGGAACGACTCGGCGGAATGGATACTGGACCCCGCTCTGCGGCGCTGACGGGAGGGGCGGCGGCCGGTGGACAGGGCGCTGGGAGAGCACGGTCGCCCTCAAAGCGCACGGCGCTCGGGCGTCGTCTCAGGCGCGGCAGGCGCGGGAACGGTCTTCGTCTCGCTGTGAAGGGCCGCCGCCGACCCCCTCCCCTTTCCGCGTCCGGGGGCGGCTCGGCGTCTCGATCTTGAGAGGAAACGCCGGGCACGCCGGGCCGCGCCTCAACGAGCGGACAAACGGCGTCCGGCTTTGGGAGCGCCTACAAAATCTCTCAGCGGCGGATGGGCGAGAGATTTTTGTCCGGGGCCGAGGAGCGAAGCGCACTCGATGCCGGCCGCAGGGCCAAGCATTCGCGACGACGCCCCCGGCAGAAAGACTGAGGCACCCGACTCCCCGAGATCTTTGCCGGGTGCTTTTAGCGACTGTTTCACAACCCGGCGGCGGCGGGCCGTCGAGTGATGCCTCGACGTTCGCAAGGCACCAAACGCATCCGATGCCGGCGGCATAAGCGAGGATTGGAAACGGTCCGTGCAGACGGGCGAAACATCTGCCGCGCGAGCGCGGCTCTGATGTGCTCACGCAACTCCGCCGCGCATGCGCGGCATGTCGCGCCCTGGGGCTTCAGCGGAAAAGCGCCGACGGACTGACCCGACCGGGTTGTCAAACAGTCTCTCAGCCCTCGGCCGCCTGCTTGCGGCGGCGGCGCGGGGCGGGCGCGTCGGTTTCGGCGTAGGGGGCGAGGATTTCCATGAGATCGCCCCGCGCCTCCGGTGCCTTCAACAGCGCGCGCTGCGCAACCTGGTCGAGATGATGGGCCATGAGTTCGGCGGCGCTGATCTCGTCGCCCGCCTCCAGCGCCGTCAGCACCTCGCGATGCTCCGAGATCGCGCATTCCGAGGAATGCGGGCGGCCGAAGGTCGCGAGCGACAGGCAGGAGCGATAGGCGGTCTCGCGGACATAGCGCGACAAGGTCGGACGCCCGGTCATCTCGGCCAGCCGTACGTGGAACTCGGTGGCAAGGCGCAGCGAGGTGGTTTCCGGCCCGCCGCGCGCCGCCTCCTCCGCCGCCACATGCTCGGCCAGCTCGGCCAGCTGGCGCGGCGACAGGTGGCCGGCGAGGCGCCGCACCACGAGGCGCTCCAGCTCGATACGGATGTCGAACTCGTCGCGCGCCTCCTCGAAGGAGGGCGTCGCCACAACGGCGATCCGGTTGCGCCTGAGCTCCACCAGCCCTTCCGAGGCGAGCTGGCCGAGCGCGTGGCGGGCCAGCGTCCGGCTGACGCCGAAGCGCTCGCCCAACTGGTCCTCCGGCAGCTTGTCGCCCGGCGCCAGCGCCCGCTCCAGAATGGCCCGCCGGATGGCGCGGCAGATCACCGACGCACGGTCCGTCGCATCCGCCTGACCGTCGGGTGTCGAGTCCTTCGTCACGCCCTGCCGTCCTTCCGCGCCCGTTTCGCTGGGGGTAGCACGTCTTAGGCGGGCAAAGAAGGCAGAAGACACGCTCTCCGATCCACGAAATCCAACTCGTATTGTATGCACTTTAGTGCCACAACGCATTCGAGACGAGCGGCTTGTCATGTGCGGGAGACGCCGCGCCGCCGCGCTCCGGGCGGGGTCGTTAGGCTGCGACACTTTCGGTCTCTGTCGGGCGACCCCTTTGCGCCCTACCCTTCCCCCTATCACGCGCGGATCACGCGCCCGCCATCGAGGATTGAGTCCAGCATGAGGATCGATGCGGTTGCGGGGGCCAACGGGCGCTCGATCGTGGTGATCGGCGACTTGGTCGAGGGCTGGCCGCCCCATGATCTCGGCGCACAGGAGCTGGACCGCCTGGCCCTCGACGGGCTCGAACCGCCCCAGCCCGCGCCGGAAACCGAGCCCCCGCCGCCCGTGATCGGCGGTTATCTCGAACGCCTGCCGCTCTCCTGCGTCGCCGCCGGCCTCGCCGCCCAGGCCGAGATCTGGCATTTCGCGCGCTCGCACGATCTGCCGCCGACGCGTCACGAAAGCCCCTGGCTGACCCGCCGCGTCTTTCGGCTCGACCGGGAAGGGGCGCCCTTTTCCTCGACACATATGCTGCGCCATATCGAGCGCTTCGGCGCGCCGGCGATTCTGGTCGTGCTGGGCCTTGGCGTCAACGAGCGCGTGCTGGACGCCTGCGAGACGAGCTTCAAGGTCTACAATTCCATCGACGCGCCGTCGCTTCGCGTGCCGCCGGATGTCAGCCGGCATTTCGATCTGGTTCTGACCGGCGCCGAGTGGCAGTCCGCCGAGGTCGAGGCGCGCCATCCCGGCATGGCGACGGCCGTCATGCCCATCGGCCCGGAATTCGCCGATCCCGAGACCTTCCGCCCGCTCGGCACGGACAAGCCCTACGACGTCGTCTATGTCGCGGCGGCGCAAGGCTACAAGCGGCACGACATCCTGTTCGACGCGCTCGCCTCGGCCCCGCGCCCGCTCCGCGCGCTCTGCGTCTTCGGCTATGGTGAAATGGGCGAGGCGCTGCGGCGCGAGGCGCACGAGCGCGGCCTCCAGGTCGATTTCGTCGGGCCGCCCGGCGTGCCCTTCGCCGAGGTCAATGCCCTGATGAACCAGGCGCGGATCGGCGTCGTCTGCGGCGTGGACGACGGCGCGCCGGCGATCCTCACCGAATACATGCTCGCCGGCCTGCCGGTTCTCGCCAACGAGAAGCTCGCCTGCGGCCTGCACTTCATCCGTCCCGAAACGGGGCGCGCGGCGCCGGCCGAGCGTTTCGGCGAGGCCCTCGTCGCCATGCTGGACGATCTCGGCCGCTTTCGGCCGCGCGAGGCGGTTCTCGAAAACTGGATCTGGCCGCGAACCGTGGAGCGCTTCGGCGCGTTGGTGCAGCGCAAAGCGTCCGGCGCCTGCCGGATGGCGGCGTCCGACGTCCCGTTGTCCCGGTTCGCACCGGCCCCGGATTGAACTCGAGTGGACGAGGATCTCGACTTGCCGCGACTGATACAGGACGCCTCCGCGCCGACCCACCACCGATCCGGCGAAGGCGTTCGGCCGAGCGGCCCGACGATCATCTGCTTCTCGCATCTGCGCTGGGATTTCGTGACCCAGCGACCGCAGCACCTAATGCGGCGTTTCGCCAGGGATCACCGCGTGTTCTTCTTCGAGGAACCGATCGGCTGCGACCACCCCCTGCCCTATCTCGAATACCACCCCTTCCCCGCCGACGGCATCGTCGCGCTGCGCCCGCGCCTGCCGCATTGGTGGAACGAGGCCGAGCGCGAGGCGGGTCTGCGCGGTCTTCTCGCCATGCTGGTGGAGATTTCCTGCGCCGGAGAGCCGGTTCTCTGGTTTTACACGCCGATGATGTTCGCCTTTGCGGGCGAGATCGAGGCGGCGGCCGTGGTCTACGACTGCATGGACGAACTCAGCGGCTTCCGCTTCGCGGACCCGCGCTTGACTGAGATGGAAGCGGCGCTGATGCGCCGCGCCGATCTCGTCTTCACCGGCGGCTGGAGCCTGTTCGACGCCAAGCGCACACTGCACGACAACATCCACCCCTTCCCCTCCGCCGTCGATGCCGAGCATTTCGGCCGCGCGCGCCGCGCCAACGGCGCCGCGCCGGGGGATCAGGCGGGCTTGAATGGGCCGATCTTCGGCTTCTACGGCGTGATCGACGAGCGGCTCGACCTCGAACTGCTGCGCGAGCTGGCAAGCCTGCGGCCGGACTGGAGCTTCGTCATGCTCGGCCCGATCGCCAAGATCGACCCGGCCGAGTTGCCGCGCGGGCCCAATCTCCATTGGCTCGGCCCCAAATCCTACGGCGAGCTGCCGCATTATCTCGCGGGCTGGGACGTGGCGCTGATGCCCTTCGCCATCAATGAGGCGACGCGCTTCATCAGCCCGACCAAGACGCCGGAATATCTCGCCGGCGGGCGGCCCGTCGTCTCGACGGCGATCAACGACGTGATCCGCCATTACGGCGCGCTGGAAGGCGTCGCCATCGCGGGCGACGCGCCGGCTTTCGCCGCCGCCTGCGAGCGGGCGCTTTCGCTCGGGCGGGCCGGGCCTTGGCTCGGGCAGGCCGACGCGCTGCTCGCCAGCATCAGCTGGGACCGGACGCAGGCCGACATGGCGCGGCTTCTGACTGAAGCCGTGCTCGCCGCGCGCCTCGCCTCCACAAGGGCGGCCAATGACGAGGCCGACGGCGCGAGCGCTGCGCTCGCCCCCTATCTCGCCCGCGTGGCGCAGAGCGCCGAGGCCGAGGGTGAAGTCGGACCGGGCCGCTGCCCCGGCGCCGTGGCCGCCGCCGCCATGCTGACCGCCGGGTCCTCGACTTGAGCCCCAGCCGGCCGTTGCTGCGCGTCTGCCTTGCCACCGACAGCCTGATCCCGTCGGGCGTCGGCGAGCATATGCTGGCCTTGGCGCGGGAACTCGCGGACGAGGCGGAGGTGATCATCGCCGCCGATCCGAGAAGCGGCCTGTTGGAGCGCGCGCTCCGGGCGGGCCTTGCCGCGATCGGCTTCGACGCGGGCGAGCCGGAAACCCTGACGACCGCCCTCTCCCCCTGGCGGCCCGACATTCTTCACATCCAGGCCGGGATCGGCTGGGAAGGCCATGGGCTGGCCGCTGCCGGCCGGGCCAGCGGCGCGCGCGCGGTGCTGCGCACCGAGCACCTGCCCTTCGTGCTGACCGACCCCGAGCAGATCCGCGATTATCTCCGTAGCGTCGGGGAGGTCGACGCCGTGCTCTGCGTCTCCGACGCCGCCGCGCGAACCTACGTTCAGGCGGGCGTCGATCCCGCCAGCGTGGAGGTGGTGCGCAACGGCATTCCCGAGCCCGCCCCCTCGCGCAGCCGCGAGGAGGCGCGCGAAGCGCTCGGCCTTCCTCTTGAGGCTCCAGTGCTGCTCGTGCCCGCCCGGCTGACCGAGCAGAAGGGCCACCGCGTTCTTCTGGAGGCGCTGCCGGCGCTTCGGGCGGCGGTGCCGGGCCTCGTCTGCCTCCTGGCGGGCGACGGCCCGCTGCGCGCGGCGCTGGAAGCGCAGGCGGAAGCGGCGGGATTGCTGGGCCTTCCCGAGCCCGTTCTGGAAGCGCGCCGCCTCGTCGCGGTGGGCGCCTGGGACGACGCGCCGGAGGCGGGCGACGATCTCGATCTGGCCGTCCGACCGAGGGACGCCCTCGTCTCCTCGTCCGGCTGCGTGCGCTTTCTTGGCCATCGCGACGATGTCGCCGACCTTCTGGCCGCCGCCGATCTCCTGGTTCTTCCCTCGCTTTTCGAGGGCCTGCCGCTCGCCGTCCTGGAGGCCATGGCCGCCGGGCGCCCCGTGGTCGCGACCCGCATCGGCGGCACGGACGAGGCCGTGGCGGAGGGCGAGACGGGCTGGCTGGCCGAGCCCGGCGAAGCCTCGGCGCTGAGCGAGGCCATCGGTGCGGCCCTTGGCGACCCGGCGGCGCTGCGCCGGGCGGGCGCGTCCGGACGTGTGAGATTCGAAGCCGCGTTTCGCGCCAGCCGCATGGCGCGCGAAACCGGCGCGCTTTATCGGCGGCGCCTCGCCGCCTCCCCTTTCCCCATGCAGGATGTGCAGATGACGCGAACTCGGATCGGTTTTGTGGGCGCGGGCGGCATCGCCCGCCGCCATCTCGGCATTCTTGACGGGTTCGACGATGTCGAGATCGTGGGCTTTGCCGACACCGACCGCGCCAAAGCCGAGGAGGCCGCGCTCGCGCGGGGCGCGCGTGCCTTCGCGGACGCCGCCGAGATGATGGACGCCTGCCGCCCGGACGCGGTCTATATCTGCATCCCGCCCTTCGCTCACGGCGCGCCGGAGCGCGCGGCGATCGAGCGCGGCATTCCCTTCTTCGTGGAAAAGCCGGTGGCGCTGGATCTCGACACAGCGGAGGCGATCGCCGCAGAGGTGGAGGCCAAGGGGCTCGTCACCGCCGTCGGCTATCACTGGCGCTATCTCGACACGGTGGAGGAGGCGCGCGGTCTCCTGGCCGACAATGCGGCCCAGCTTCTGTCGGGCTATTGGCTGGACTCCACCCCGCCGCCGCAATGGTGGTGGCGCGAGGATAGGTCGGGCGGTCAGATCGTGGAGCAGGCGACCCATCTTCTCGACCTCGCCCGCTTCCTCTTCGGCGAAGTGAAAAAGGTTTATGGCCGCGCCGGGCACATGGACCGCGAGGCCTTTCCCGGCCTGGATGTCGCGACCGTTTCCACCGCCAGCCTCACCTTCGAAAGCGGGCTGGTCGCCAATCTCGCCTCGACCTGCCTTCTCGGCTGGAACCACCGCGTCGGCCTCCACATCTTCGCCGACCGGCTGGCGATCGAGCTGACCGACCATGACATCATGGTTGATGTCGGCCGGGGCCGCCCGGTGCGCGGCGCCGATGGCGACCCGGTCTGGCGCGAGGATCGCGACTTCGTGGATGCGGTGGCCGGCCGCGAGAACCGCATCCGCTGCCCCTATCGCGACGCTGTCGCGACGCATCGTCTGGCGCTCGCCGTGGTGGAATCCGGGCGCAGCGGCGAGGTGATCGAGCTGCCGCTCGACGCCCCGCCGCGCGCGCCGCTGGCCCCGCTGCAGTTCCAGCCGCGCCCCGAGCACCATGGCGAACCGCACGCCCTGCCGCCCGGCCACCGGCATATCCGCTCGCTCGGCGTCGAGCGTCCGGGCGAGCCCTATCATTTCCAGTACGAGGAAGGCCCTCCGGGCGAGGGCCAGGTGCGGCTCGACACGCTCTACACCGGCTTCTCGGCGGGCACGGAGCTGACCTTCCTCAAGAACACGAACCCTTACCTTCATTCGCGATGGGATGGCGGGCGCGGCGTCTTCGTGCCGGGCGAGGCGGGCCAGCATTTCCCCCTGCCCTTCCTCGGCTACATGGAAGTCGCCCGCGTTTCCGAATCCCGCGCCGGGGGCTTTGCGCCGGGTGAAGTGGTCGCCTCGACCTATGCCCATAAGTCCGGCCACACGGCCGATCCGTTCCACGATCTCCTGGTGAAGATGCCGGCTTCGGTCGATCCGATGCTTGGCATCTATGTCGCGCAGATGGGGCCGATCGCGGCCAACGGGCTGCTCCATGCCGATGCCGAGCTCGGCGGCGCCGATGTCACGCGGCTCGGACAGGGCGTCGCCGGTCGGCCCGTCCTGGTGATCGGCGGCGGCGTGGTCGGCTTGCTTGTCGCGCTTTTCGCGCGGCGCGCCGGCGCGGCCGAGATCGTGGTCGCCGACCCCTCGCCCTTCCGGCGCGAGCGGATCGAGGCGCTGGGCTTCACCGCCATGGACGAGGACGGCGCCTGGAACCACGCGAAAGCGCGCTGGCACCATGGAGGCGGGGATCGCGGCGCCGACTTCGTGTTTCAGACGAGAGCCGACGCCCGATCGCTGCACGCCGCGCTTCGCGCCTTGCGCCCGCAGGGTACGGTGATCGACCTCGCCTTCTACCAGGGCGGCGCGGAAGCCGTGCGGCTCGGCGAGGAGTTCCACCACAACGGTCTGAACATCCGCTGCGCGCAGATCAACCGCGTGCCGCGCGGCCTGGGCTTTAGCTGGAACAAGCGCCGCCTTGCCGAGGAGACGATCGGGCTGCTCACCGAGCGCGGCGCCGACATCGCCCGGCACATGATCACCCATGTCGTGCCCTTCGAGGAGGCGCCCGCGTTCCTGCGCGATCTCGTCGCCAACCGGCCCGACTTCCTGCAGATCGTCTTCAAGGTGGCCGACTGATGGACGGCTGGGATCGCGAGAGCGGGGATCGCTCGGAACGGGGAGACGCGCAAACCGAGCCGATGCGCATTCTCTTCGTCTTCGCCTGGCTGGTGGTGGGCGGCGAGGAGACGGAGGTGCGGCTTCTCGCGCGCCATCTCGACCCCGCGCGATACCGGATCGACGTGGTCGCCTGCTTCCGCAAGGAGGGCATGCCGGAGCAGACGCATCGGCAGCTGGAAGAGCTCGGCGTGTCCGTCGATCGCACGCCCTATGCCCTCTCCTTCGAGGACACGATCGCGTATCTGAGGGGCAAGATCGCCGGCTACGATCTCGTCGTTTCCTGCCAGAACGTCGCCGACATCTATCCCGCCCTCGAAGGGATGCACGCCCATCCGCCCTTGATCGAGCATGGCGGGTTGGTGTCGGAAGCCCTGGCCGGGCCGAAGCACAAGACCAGCCGTTATGTCGGCGTCTGCCGGACCATCCGCGACGCCGCTGCCTCGCGCATGCCGGGCCGCGAGACGGACGCGATCGAGATCCCCTCCATGGTGGACCTTTCCGCCTTTCGGCCGGGCGGGCGCGAGGCGATGCGCCGCGCGCTCGGCATCGCGGAGGGCACGCCGCTCGTCGGCTGGGTCGGGCGGCTCGACCCGAAGAAGCGCGTGGAGGATTTCCTCGACGCAGCGGCCTTGGTGCTCAAAATCCGGCCCGACGCGCGCTTTCTCGTGGTCGGCGGGCCCGACGCCTTCCTGCCGCACTATGCCGTGGAGCTGCACGAGCGCGCCAAGGCGCTGGGCCTCGACGGCAAGCTGCGTTTTCTGGGCGACCGTGCCGACATTCCCGAGCTTCTAGCCGCGCTCGATCTCTTCGTCTGGCTCTCGCGCGGCGAGGGCATGCCGCATGTCGTGGCGGAGGCCGGGGCGGCCAGCCTTCCCGTCGTCGCCACCGCCGACAACGGCACGCTGGAGCAGATCGAGGACGGGGTGAGCGGGCTCTTCGTTCCGCACGAGAGCTCGGCCGAGGTCGCGCATGCCCTCCTCGGCCTGATGGCGGACCCGGCGCGGGCTCGGCGATTGGGTGCCGCGCTGCGCGCCAAGGTCGAGCGCGACTATTCCGCTGAGGCGCTGGCGCCGCGCTGGGAACGGCTCTTCGAGGAGGTGCATCGCGAGGCCAGCGCGCCGGTACATCGCCCGAGCCTCTTCCGCTCCTTCTTCCATGGCGGGTTCGAATCCTCCAGCCACCGCCGGGCGCATGACCGGCGCCGGCTCGACATGATCGCGGCGAGCTATCACGACCGGTTCGCGGCCGAGGACTACGCCGCGCTGGGCCTTCACGGTATCCGCACCGTGCGCGACGGGCTGCGCTGGCATCTCATCGAGCCCGAGCCCGGGCGCTACGACTGGCGGAGCCTGGAAGCCCAGCTTTCCGCCGCTGAGCGGACGGGCACGCAGGTCGTCTGGGACATTCTCCATTACGGCTGGCCGGACGATCTCGACATCTGGCGCCCCGAATTCGTCGATCGCTTCGCCCGTTTCGCGGCAGAAGCCGCGCGGGTGATCGGCGCGCGAACGCGCGGCGCGCCCTTCTACGCGCCGGTCAACGAGATCTCCTTCTTCGCCTGGGGCGGCGGGGATGCGGGCTATCTCAACCCCTTCGCGCGCGGCCGGGCGCACGAGTTGAAGGTGCAGCTCTCCCGCGCCTCGATCGCGGCCATGGAGGCGATCTGGCGGGTCGACCCCAGCGCCCGCTTCGTCCATGCCGATCCCGTCATCAATGTCGTGACCGACCCGCACCGCCCGCACGAGGCCCCCCATGCGGAGGGGCACCGGCAGGCGCAGTTCCAGGCCTGGGACATGCTGGCGGGCCGCGCCTGGCCGC
>NZ_BBWL01000043.1:0-4229 GCF_001463785.1 Aureimonas sp. AU40 | reverse complement strand
CGCGCTCAGACAGACCGTGCGCGACGCCATGGCCAAGGCGGGGCTGTAGGATTCTAGAACTCGGGACAAATCCTTCCGGGGTCGGCTGGGCTTAGTCTTTCCGCTGTGGACTTCGTCGCAAATGCTTGGCCCTGCCGCCGGCATCGACTGCGCCTCGCTCGTTGCCCCCAACGAAAACCCCTCAACCATCCTCCACCCAGAGGTTTTGTTAGGCGCTCTCAGCCCTGCGATCAGCGTGGCTTCCGAACCGGAGCGCCGCTGACCGCAATCTCCACGGCCTTGCGCATCAGCGTCGGCAGGCCGGCCTCGTCCAGCCGATCGATCGTTATCCAGGTGCCGAACTCAGGCGGAGCTTCTTCCACGGTTGCTTGCCAGACCTCCAACGCGAGGTCGAAATGCGTGAAGCCGTGGGCGACTTCGCCAGCGAGCGTCCAGTCCGCCGCGAAGGGCGCGGCATCGCGGCCCGTCGCGCCGTCGGCCTTGGCGCTCCAGTCTGTGGTGAAGGGTTCTGCCATGCCGCCGAGCATGCCCGAACTCGGCCGCCGACGCAGGAGAACGGCGCCGTCGCCGCGCCGTCTCGCCACGAAGGCCGCCCCGCGCCGGGAGCGCTTGGGCTTCTTGGCCGCCTTTTTCGGGAACTCCTCCTGCCGCCTTTCGATCCGCGCCTCGCAGTCCTCGCCGATCGGGCAGAGAATGCAGGAGGGCGAACGCGGCGTGCAGATCGTGGCGCCGAGATCCATCATCGCCTGCGCGAAATCTCCCGCGCGCCTCGAAGGCGTCATGGCGGCCACATGCACGCGGATCAGCTTTCTCGACGCGGGCAGGGGCGTCTCGATCGCATGGAGACGGCTCGTCACCCGCTCGATATTGCCGTCCACCACCGGGGCCGGCTCGTCGAACGCAATCGCGGCGATCGCGGCGGAGGTGTAGTCGCCGATCCCTGGCAATTCGCTCAAGCCTGCGGCGGTGTCGGGAAAGCGGCCGTTGCGCCGGAGCGTCACCTCGCGGGCGCAGGCCAAAAGGTTTCGGGCGCGGGCGTAGTAGCCGAGCCCGGCCCAGGCCGACATCACCGCCTCGTCCTCCGCTCCCGCCAGCGCCTGGACCGTCGGCCAACGCTCGGTGAAGGCGGCGAAATAGTTTTTCACGGCCGCGACCGTGGTCTGCTGAAGCATGACCTCCGACAGCCAGACGCGATAGGGCTCGGGCCGGACGCCGCGTGCCCGGTCCGCCGGCGAAACGCGCCAGGGCAGGGTGCGGGCGTGGCGATCATACCAGGCGAGAAGCCGCTCGGAGACGGGAAGCGCCGCGCTCATGCCGCGTGCTTCGCTTGACTTCGGGCATGGGGCCGTCCATCCGACGCGACCACCTGCCCGATAAAGACGGTCTCCGAGGCCGCCGCCGAATGGGATTTGTGTTTGAAGATCGATTTCTTCGTCATCAACCTGGATCGGTCCCGCGAGCGCCTTGAAGCCGTTCGGGCGGAAGCCGCCGCGCTGGGCATCGACCTGATACGGGTCCCGGCCGTGGATGGAAAGACTGTCCCCGAGGCCGACCAGGATGCGCTGGACCGGGCGGGCTTCCTGCGCCGCCACGGAAAGCGGCCGATGCCGGGCGAATATGGCTGCTATGTCAGCCATGTCGCGGCACTGCGCCGCATCGCCGCCGGGGAGGCGGAGTCCGGCGTCGTGTTCGAGGACGACGTGCGCCCGCTGCCCGAGCTCCTGCCCGTTCTCCAATCGCTGAGCGAGGCCGACGACTGGGACGTGGTGCGCTTCGCCCATCATCGCCGGGTTCGCCGCAAGGCGATCCGCAACCTTGCGCAAGGTCGGCAACTCTTCGCCACCTACTTCGGTCCGACCGGAAGCGCTGCCGCCTATATCGTGCGACGCGAGGCGGCCGGGCGGCTGGCCGACGCGCTCGTTCCCATGCAGCTTCCCTTCGATGTCGCGCTGGAGCGCGGCTGGGCGACGGGCTGCCGCACGCTTGACATCTGGCCCGATCTCGTCGGCTTCGGCGCTCTGTCGAAGACCAGCCTGACGCGCGAGACCCGCCGCTACGGCGCGATGAAACTGCCGGTCTGGCGCCGCTGGCCGACGCTTCTGTTTCGCGCCGGCGATCTCGCCCGCCGCATCGGGCGCACCGCGCGCCTGCCGAGGACGCCCGCATGATCTCCGTTCGCCGCATGCTCCTCGTCCGACGACGGATCGACCCTTTGATCCTCGGCGCGGGCATTCTCTCGCTCGCGCTGATGTTGGGCGCGGGCAAGGTCGCCTTTCTGTTTTTCGCCGCGTGCGGCCTCTATCTGGTTGCGATCCGCCACCGGGTCTCTCGCCAAGCGCCCAAGGCGTTCAGCGCGCTTCTGTTGGCCTGGGCGCTCTGGCAGATCGGCCTCAGCCTCGTGCGAGGGGAGCCGGTCTCGGGCAATCGCGTCCTGTCCTATGCCGCGATCGAGTTCGCCATGGTGTTCCTGCCGGTCGGGCTCTGCCTCGTGCCACGCCCGCTTGATGCGCTGGCGACCGGCGCGCGCCTGGGGCTTGTCCTGCTGCTCGTCGCAGCGCCTATCGACTATCTCCTGTCGGACGGGCGCGTCGGGCTCGGCGCCAACGAGGCGCTGTTTGCGTTCGTCGCCGGCGTCGTCGGCGTCGCGGCGCGGCTTCCTGCGTGCCGGCCCTGGCGCTGGCTGCCGAATGGCGCGGGCTGGACCTATCTCTCCGCCGTGCCGATCCTGCTTTCGGGGACGCGCGCCGCCTTCCTGATCGTCGGCCTCGCCGCCCTGGTCGATCTCCTTCGCCTGTTCGGTCGGGGTTTTGGCAGGCCGTCGAAGCGTGTCGTGGCGTTGGCTCTGGTCGGCCTCGCGCTGCTCAGCTATCCCGCCGGGCTGATCGTCAGCGATCGGTTCGAGAGCGGCGTTACCGAGATGCGCTCCTTCGAGGAGACCGGCAAGGTGACCGGCTCGGTGGATGTGCGCATCGTCATGTGGCGCTCGGCGCTGGCGGTGATCGGCGAGCACCCGCTGCTGGGCGTCGGCGGAACGTCCAAAATGGCGGCGGCGGGCGAGAAGGCCGGCGCGAACGGCTACATGGTCACCTACTACCAGCATCTCCACAATCTGTTTCTGGACGAGGCTATATCGAGCGGCATGATCGGACTGGCCCTTCTCCTGTCGGTCTTCGCGGCCTTTCTCGCCACCGTCTTTCGCGGCACCCGGGATCGACCGTCGCGGGAAGCCGCGCTGCTTCTGGTCGGTTTCCTCTTCACCTTCGGCTCGTTTCACGGCGTGCTTCTGAACGAGTGGACCCTGATCGCGTTGTTCGGCACGATGGGAACCCTGCTGGCGGCGATCGGGCGGAAACCCACGTTGTCCAGTCGGATCGAGAAGCGGACCATGCGATGAGCGACGACAAGGGCCAGAGTGACAAGGGCCCAGGCGAGAAGGGCAGCGGCGAGAGCAAGAAGCGGCCGCGCGGCCCGCGCCCCTTGAGCGATCTCGTGGCCGATCTGGTGGACCCGATCGTTTCCAAGAAGGCGGGCATGACCTCGGGGCTCCTTTCGGCCTGGCCGGAGATCGCGGGCCTGCGACTGGAGCAGGGGTGCCGTCCGGAAAAGCTGCTCTGGCCGGCCCGGCGCAGCGAGGACGATCCGTTCCAGGGCGCGACGCTGGTGGTGGCCTGCGAAGGGGCGTTCGTCCTGCGCCTGCAGCACGAGTCGCACGAGCTGATCGCCCGGGTGAACGGCTATTTCGGCTACCCCGCCGTCGCGCGATTGAAGATCGTCCAGAAGCCCGTGGAGCATCACCGGATTAACCGAAAGATCCCCGTGAAGCCGTTGACCCCGCGCGACCAGCGCACGATCGCCGAGGCCACGGCCCGAATCGAAAGCCCGCGCCTGCGCTCGGCTCTCGAGCGTTTCGGCGAGGCGATTCTCGGTCGCAACGCCGCGGATCGCGAAAGAAACGGTCGCTAGGGCTCTTTTCACCGCGAATTGCGTCGCTTTGCGCGGTGGGAATGTTGGATTTGCCACATTCGCTACGCTAGTTCGGGCTCGGCGAAGCCGTGGGGCTTCTTTCGCAAAGGGCCGAGTTCCGACCATGACCAACCCGAACGACACGAACCGCCTGTTTCTTCGCGGCGCGGCCCTGCGCCGGCGCTCGGTCATCCTGGGCGGCGCGGCCCTTTTGGCGGTTGGAACGGCGGGCAGCGTCTTCGCCCAGAGCGCGACCACCTCTGAGG
>NZ_BBWL01000042.1:0-210856 GCF_001463785.1 Aureimonas sp. AU40 | reverse complement strand
CCTCTGAGGTCCCCGCCGCAACGACCCAACCCGCGCAGCCGGCGGAGCGCGCCACCAACCCTTCGGCGGCCACCGCGCCCAAGCCCGAAGGCACGGTCGACGTCGCCAAGCTGATGAGCCCGCAGGCGCTGCCGGACGTTGTGATCGGCAAGGCCGACGCACCTGTGACCATCGTCGAATACGCTTCGATGACCTGCTCGCACTGCCGCGACTTCCACTCCGAAAGCTATCCCGCGATCAAGAAGGACTATCTCGACACCGGCAAGGCCAAGCTGATCCTGCGCGAGTTCCCGTTCGACCCGCGCGCTTTGGCCGCGTTCATGCTGGCCCGCTGCGCCGGAGACGAGCGCCGCACCGCCATGGTGGATGTCATGTTCGACCAGCAGCGCGAATGGGCTGCGGCCGAGAACGCCTCCGTCGCGCTTCTGAAGATCGCGCAGCTTGCGGGCCTATCGCAGGATCAGTTCAAGGCCTGCCTCCAGAACACCGAGCTTCAGGGCAAGGTCGTGGCCGTGCAGGAAGCCGGGCAGAAGGAATTCGGCGTGTCCGCCACCCCGACCTTCTTCATCAATGGCGAGAAATATGCCGGCGCCTTGTCGGCGGACGAGATGGCGGCCATCATCGAGAAGCATCTCTGATACCGAATTGACGGCGCTTTCCCATCGGAAAGTGCCGTTTCCTCGTTTGGACTCGAAAGGAATGCCGCAGCGCAGCATTGGCGCGGCGTCGCAGTTTGCGTAAAGGTAGGAGTCCGAAAGGACTGCGGCACCACCGCCGCGCCGGGGTTCCAAGATATCCGATGGCCAAGAGACTGTTCACCTTCAAACGGGGCGCAGCCGACCGCACGGCCGATGCGACGGAAGCGCTCGGGCTGAAAGGCTCCAATCTCGCGCTGCTGGCCTCGCTGGATCTGCCCGTGCCCCCCGGCTTCACGATCTCGACCTCGGCCTGGCGCGAGGCGGCTTCCGGCCCTGATCTTCCGCCGGCCCTGCGCAACGAGACGCTGGCCGCGATCGAATGGCTGGAGGGGGTGACGGGCCGCCAGTTCGACGGCGCCGACAAGCCGCTGCTGCTCGCCGTGCGCACCAGCGCACGCGCCATCATGCCGGGGCTGGCCGACACGGTTCTCGATGTCGGCCTCAACAGTCGGACCGTTGAGAAGCTCGCGGGCGAACTCGCCGATCTCGGCTTCGCCTTCCGCTGCTACCGCCGCTTCATCGAGAGCTATTGCTCGCTGGTCTACAGCATGGACCCCGGCGAGTTCGACGACGTGGCCGATGCCGAGCGCGCGCGCGCCGGCTGGGAGGGCGCCGAGCCGCACTCGCTGGTCGACTGGCGCGCGCTGATCGCGGCCTATCTCGCCTTCGTCGAGGACGAAGTGGGCGAGGCCATGCCGCAATCGCCGCTGGAACAGCTGTACCGGGTCGTGGAGGCGAGCTTCGCCAGCTGGCGCGGCCCGGTCGCGCGCGCGTTCCGCATCGTCCACGGCATCGGAGAGAACGCGGGCCTCGCCGTGACCGTTCATGCCATGATCTTCAACGAGCGGGGCGAAAAGTCCGGCACCGGGCGCGCTCTGTCGCGCGACCTCAAGACCGGCGAGCCCTGCCTGTCGGGCGAATTCGCCCTGGGCGGGCGCGGCGGCGACGAGATCGGGCCGCAGGTGCCGCCGATCGATCTCGGCGCGGCGGACGCGGGCGCTTTGTTCCCCGCCGATCTCAAGGCGCTGGCCGACCATGCCCGCCGCATCGAGGAGCATGTCGGCGACGCCAGCGAGATCGACTTCATGGTCGGCGACGGCGAGCTCTTTCTTCTGCAGTCGCGCGTTCTCAAGCGCAGCGTGGCGGAGGGCATCCGCATCGCCGTCACCATGACGCGCGAAGGGCTGATCCGCGAGGAAGACGCGATCCTGCGCATCGAACCTTCGGCGCTGGATCAGCTCCTCCACCCGACGATCGAGCGCGGCGAGGAGGTGGTCGTCATCGGCAAGGGCATGCCGGCCTCGCCTGGTGCCGCCAGCGGCCAGATCGTCTTCTCCTCCGAACAGGCGATCGCCCTGGCCGGGGAAGGGCGCAAGTCCATCATGGTGCGCAACGAGACCCTGCCGGAAGACGTGCATGGCATGCATGTCACCGAGGGCGTTCTGACCGTGCGCGGCGGCACGACCAGCCATGCGGCGGTGGTGGCGCGCGGCATCGGCAAGCCCTGCGTGACCGGCGCCGGTGCGCTGCGCGTCAACGCCGAGGCGGGAACGCTGACCGCCGCCGGACGCGTCCTCCAATATGGCGACTGGCTGACGATCGACGGAACCACCGGCGAGGTGATCGCCGGCGCGCCCAAGCTCAAGCGCCCCTCGCTGACGGGCGACTTCGCCACGCTGATGGAGTTCTCGGACCGGGCGCGGCGCATGCGCGTGCGCACCAATGCCGAGACGCCGGCCGAGGCCCGCGCCGCCCGCGCCTTCGGCGCCGAGGGAATCGGCCTTTGCCGCACCGAGCACATGTTCTTCGAGGGCGAGCGCATTTCGATGATGCGCGAGATGATCCTGGCGCGGGACGAGGCGGGCCGCCGCGCGGCGCTCGACAAGCTCTTGCCGATCCAGCGATCGGACTTCATCGAGCTGTTCGAGATCATGGCCGGCATGCCGGTGACGATCCGGCTTCTCGATCCGCCGCTGCACGAATTCCTGCCCAAGGGCGAGCAGGAGATCGCCGAGACCGCCGCTTCGCTCGGCATCAGCATCGCCGTCGTCACCGAGCGGATCGACGCGCTGCACGAGTTCAATCCCATGCTCGGCCATCGCGGCTGCCGGCTCGCCATCTCGCATCCCGAGATCGTGGAAATGCAGGCGCGCGCGATCTTCGAAGCCGCGATCGAGGCTGGCGAGCGCAAGGGCAAGGCCGTGGTGCCGGAGATCATGGTGCCGCTGGTCGGGCTGCGCAAGGAGCTCGACTTCGTGAAGGCGCGGGTGGACGAGGTGGCGCAGCTCGTCATGGCGGAGCGCAAGCGCGAGATCACCTATCTCGTCGGCACGATGATCGAACTCCCGCGCGCCATCGTGCGCGCCGACACGATCGCCGAGGTGGCCGACTTCTTCTCCTTCGGCACCAACGACCTGACCCAAACCGTCTACGGCATCTCGCGCGACGATGCGGCGAACTTCCTGTCCTCCTACGAGCGGCAGGGCATCATCGAGCGCGATCCGTTTCAGACGCTCGACATCGAGGGCGTCGGCGAACTGATCGCGCTGGGCGTCGAGAAGGCGCGCCGCACGCGTCCGGATATTCCGCTCGGCGTCTGCGGCGAGCAGGGCGGCGATCCCAATTCGATCGCCTTCTTCGAGCGCACCGGGCTCGACTACGTGTCGTGCTCGCCCTACCGCGTGCCTATCGCCCGCCTTGCGGCGGCACAGGCCGCGATCCGCTTCGAGCGGGCGCTCCGCACGGCTGCCGCACCCAAGACCCGCACGCGGTTCTGAGCGACGAGAAGGTTCGGCGCGTCAAGAAACAGCTGGGCCATGTTTCGGTTTTGGCTCTTCCTAGCGCTGTTCCTTTCGACCCGACGCCAACGCTAAAGCCAAAGCCCGAGTTGCGGAAGCGCTGTTCGACACGACGACGAATTCGACGCAGAGGAAGCTCGTCCTGTTCGAGAAGACGGCCGAAGCCCTCGGCGTGCGGAAGCACGCCTTCGCATCGGATGTGGACTATCGTGCTGCGATCAAGGACGTCTTTTCCAAGCTCAAGCTCCAGGACGACTACGCGGACATCGCCTAGGCAATCGAAGAAAACCTCGGATTGACCAAGCTCGGCGTTTTTCTCGTGACGGTGTTCAACGTGATGCTCTATCCCAGCGGGGATGGGGACAAGGCTTTGACCTCAGCCTTTGCGGTCTACGACCGGCTTCATCCTCAAACCAAGCCTTCCGGGTCCCGAATTCGCACCTTGTCGATCGAGAGGCTCGGGCTCTACCGCATTGGCCGGTGAGGGCCGGCGTTTGAGCAAGTGACGATAACGCGAGCGTGCGGCTGACCTCTTCGCCTCACGCTGGACAAGACCCGCATTCTCCTCAACTCTCGGCCTTCAGACGCCGGGCAACGGCGCGAATCTGAGGAGGAGAGGTCGATGCTAGGACTGATGCAGGACTGGCCGTTGCTTTGCACCAAGGTCATCGACCACGCGGCGGAGCATCATGGCGGGCGCGAGGTCGTGTCACGCTCCGTGGAAGGGCCGATCCATCGCACGACCTATCGCGATGTCCGCCGGCGTTCACTGCGCCTCGCCAAGCGGCTGCAGCGGGACGGGGTGAAGCGCGGCGCGCGGATCGCGACGCTGGCTTGGAACACCTGGCGCCATCTCGAATGCTGGTACGGAATTCTGGGTTCAGGTTCCGTCTACCACACGCTGAACCCGCGCCTGTTCCCGGACCAGATCGCCTGGATCATGAACGACGCCGAGGACGAGATCGTCTTCGCCGACCTCACCTTTCTGCCGATCCTGGAGGCGATCGCGCCGCGCGTGCGGAGCCTGCGCCGGGTCGTCGTTCTGACCGACGCCGCGCATCTGCCGCCCAACACGCTGGACGCCGTCCCCTACGAGGAATGGCTGGCGGAGGCGGACGAGGACTTCGCCTGGGTTCCCGCCGAGGAGCGGGACGCCGCCGGCATGTGCTACACATCCGGCACGACGGGCATGCCGAAGGGCGTCGTCTATTCCCATCGCTCCAACGTCCTTCATTCCATGATCGCGGTTCAGCCGGACGCGATGAACATTTCCGCGCGCGATCGCGTCATGCCCGTGGTGCCGCTTTTCCACGCCAATGGCTGGGGCATCGCCTTTTCCTGTCCCATGGTGGGCGCGGCGATGATCATGCCCGGGCCGAAGATGGACGGCGCCTCCATCCACGAACTCCTGACGAGTGAGCGCGTCAGCTTCAGCGCGGCGGTGCCTACGGTGTGGATGATGCTGCTTCAGCATTTGCAGGCGACGGGCGGCGCGGTTCCGGACTTGAAGCGCGTGGTGATCGGCGGCGCGGCCTGTCCGCGCGTGGTCTGCGAGGCGTTCGAGAAGCGCTACGGCGTCGAGGTCGTCCATGCCTGGGGCATGACCGAACTCAGCCCGCTCGGCACGCTGAACGTTCCGACGGCGGATTGGGAAGGGCTGGACGACGAGGCGCTCTATCGCCTGAAGGAGAAGCAAGGCCGCGTTCCCTTCGGTGTCGAGATGAAGGTGACCGACGACGAGGGCCACGACCTGCCGCGCGACGGGCGCAGCTTCGGGCGGCTCAAGGTGCGCGGGCCGGCGGTCTCCTCGGCCTATCACAAGGGTGCGGGGGCGGAGGCCTTCGAGGCGGATGGCTGGTTCGACACGGGCGACGTCGCCCATATCGATGCCAGCGGCACGATGCAGATCACCGACCGGGCCAAGGATGTCATCAAGTCGGGCGGCGAGTGGATCTCCACGATCGAACTCGAAAACCTCGCCGTCGGCCATCCCGACGTGACCGAAGCGGCGGTGATTGGCGTGCCGCATCCCAAATGGGACGAGCGCCCGCTTCTGGTCGTGGTGCCGCGCGAGGGGGCCTCGCTCACGCGTCAGGCCATGCTCGATTATCTCAGCGGGCGCGTGGCGCGTTGGTGGATGCCGGACGACGTGGTGTTCGTGGAAGCAATTCCGCACACGGCGACGGGCAAGATCCAAAAGATGGAGCTGCGCAAGAGTTTCGCGGACTATCGCCTGCCTAGCGCCGACCCGGTGGCGTGAACTGTTGCCGATCGTGGCGATCTGCTAGAAAGCTCGAGGATCGGCGGCGGACGGCAAGCAGGGCGAGCGTGTGGCGGGACATTATCTGACGGGGCGCAGCCGGAGCGCGATCTGGGCCTGGAACCTCGCGGCCTTCGCCTTCGCGCTTCTGCCGATCTCGGTTGGCTTCTTCCGCCTGCATCTCCTCGATCAGTCGATCCTGTCGCTGTCGCTTCTCCTGGCCGGCGGCATCGCCGCATTGGGGCTTCTCCTGGCCGTGTTCGCCATCCTCATCATCTGGCGCAGCGGCGCGCGTGGGGGCGGTCGGGCCGTTGGGGCGCTTCTGGTGGGCGGGGTGGCGGCGGCGCCGTTTCTGGGAGCGGCCTATCTCTTCACCAAGTATCCCGACGGGCATGCCGCGGAAACGACCGGCATGAGCGCGGCGCTGTCCGAGACCGCGCCCGCCACCGTCTCCACGCTCGACGGCGTTCTGGTCGGGCGCGATTTCCAGGCGACCGCCGCGACCGTCTACCAGGCCGCGCGCACCGCCATGGAAAAAAGCGGAATGACGATTGCGGACGTCCGCACGCCCGACATGGCGCGGCTGGACGGCCCCGATCTCGGCGTGTCCGGCACCGTTTCGGTCCCCATCCCGACCTTGCGCGATTCGCTCAATCTGGACGACGAGGAGGAGGATGACGCGAGCGAGCCCTTCGCCGATCTCGACTCCGACGACTACACGATTCAGGCCGTCGGCTACGCCCCGCTTTTCGCCTTTCCCAGCGACGTCACCATCCGCATCGTCGAGACCGATGGTACGACCTATGTCGATCTGCGCTCCGTGTCGCGAAGCTTGGAGCGCGACCTCGGCCAGAACCGCCGGCTTATACAGGGCTTTCTGGCCCGCCTGGACGAGGCGATGAAGGTTCTCGAAGGCGTCGCGCCGGAGAGCTAAGCCACTTCGTCAGACCGGCTCGAACCGGGCCGTCAGCTCCACCCCGCCGGTCGCTGCGACGAGGCCGCGCTCGCAGAGATCCTCCAGATGAGCCAGGACCGAAAGGGCTGCCGCGCCGTGCAGCGCCTTCGGCGTGCTGCGGTAGATGGCGGAGACCATGTCGGCGACGAAGCGGTCCCCGGCGCGCACGCGCTCCAGAATCGTCTGCTCGCGCATCCGGCGGTGAGCCCGCGTGGCGCGCAGGAAGGCGGCTGGCCTCTCCACCGGGCCGCCATGGCCCGGCAGATAGAGCCTGTCCGCCCGGGCCGAGAGCTTGTCGAGAGAGGCCATGTAATCGGCCATGCGCCCGTCCGGTGGCGCGACGATCGTGGTGGACCACGCCATGACGTGATCGCCGGAAAACAGAAGGCCCTGATCTTCCAGCGCGAAGCTCATGTGATTGGCGGTGTGCCCGGGCGTCGCGATGCCGACGAGCCGCCCCGCCGCCGTCTCAAACGGCTCGCCGTCGCCCAGCGTGATGTCGGGTCGAAAGCTGTGGTCGGCCGCGGCATCCAGAAGATTGATCTCGCCCGGCGCCAGCGGACGCGAGGTGCGATGCGGCCCCTCCGCCACGAGCGGCGCGCCGGTGGCGTCTCGCAGCGCCGCGTGCAGACCCGTGTGGTCGAGATGCGTGTGGGTGGCGAGGATCGCCTCCACGCGCCGCCCGTCGATCGCTCGTAGCAGCGCGCTCAGATGCGCCTCGTCCTGCGGGCCGGGGTCGATCACCATCAGCGTGTCCTGCCCCAGGAGATAGGTGTTGGTGCCGGTGAAGGTCATGGGCCCGGTGTTGGGGGCCGTCAGTCGCACCACACCCGGCGCGACCGGAACGGGGCGCCCATGCTGAGGCTGGAAGGTCGTATCGAGATCGAGGCTCATCGGCTCATGAGGTCGGACCTCACGGCAGCCAAGTCAAGCCGCGTTTGGGCAGGCGAGGTTTGAAACGGGGGCGTCCAGGCGCTATAGGGCGCCATGACCTGGACCATCGTCGCCCTTTATCGTTTCGTCGCGATCCCGGACCTGCCGGCCCTGCGCGCGCATCTCTTCGACTTCGCCAAGGCGCGGGACATCTATGGCACGCTGCTTCTGGCCGGCGAGGGGATCAACGGCACCGTGGCGGGCACGCAGGGCGCCATCACTGATCTGGTGGATGAGCTGGATCGAACCCTCGGCGTTCGACAGGGCGAGGTGAAGTTCTCCACCGCCAACGCGCGCCCCTTCGCGCGGCTCAAGGTGCGCATTCGCCCCGAGATCATCACCATGCGCGCGCCCGAGGCCGATCCGACCAGGCAGGTCGGAACCTATGTCGAGCCGAAGGACTGGAACGCCCTTATCGCCGACCCCGATGTCGTGGTGATCGACACGCGCAACCGCTACGAGACGCGGGTCGGCACGTTCGAAACGGCGGTCGATCCCGAGATCGACAGCTTCACCGAGTTCAAGACCTTCGTTCACGAGAAGCTCGACCCCACGCGTCAGCCCAAGGTCGCTATGTTCTGCACCGGCGGTATTCGCTGCGAGAAGGCCTCCAGCTTCATGCTGGCGCACGGCTTCTCGGAGGTCTTTCATCTTAAAGGCGGCATTCTGCAGTATCTCGAAGACGTGCCGGCCAGCGAAAGCCGCTGGCAGGGGGAATGCTACGTCTTCGATTCGCGCACGGCCGTCGGACACGAGTTGGAGCAGACCGCCGAATGGCGCCGGTGCTTCGGGTGCGGCGAACCCGTCACCGTTGAGGAGCAGGCCGATTCGGCCTATGAGTCCGGCGTTTCCTGCCCGCGCTGCATCGACCGGCTGACGCCCGAGCGCGCATACGCTCTGCGAATGCGCCAATCCCAGATGACTCAAGGGAAATAGCAAGGCAGCCTTGTGGAAAGCGGTGGAATATCCGTCTTTTAGCTGCCGCAAGATTCATTTTTCACTGCGCTGCAACAAATATCGATTAGATCGACTTCGATCCCCAACTGGTGAGCGGAGGCGTCTATGCAAGCGTTTCGTGACCGTAAAATGCACGTGGCCGGCGCAGCCGGTCTTTGTGCGACAGCAGCTTTTCTTCTCTACGACCGAATCGATATCATCCCCTTCGCGCGCGGCGCGACGGACATTCGGCACGAGATTTCCAGCCTTCAAGAAACACTCCCCGCCGAGCAGGGCGACGGCAGCGTTCTGGAGGAAGTGACCTTCGACGGGCGCGTCGTCACGCTGCAATTCGTGGCGGACGAACGGGTGGGCATGGATGCGTGGCGCACACGCGACGAGTCCCGTCGCTGCCAAATGTGGAAGAAGGCGCTTCGCGCGCGTCAGGTCACGTCGGTGGAATATCGCTACCGCGCGGCGGGCAGCGTTTCCTCGGTCTTCATCGACCGTGCCGTCTGCGGCTGACGAGAGTTAGCCCATCCGGCCGGCGCTCGCGCCAGCCGGATGCGGATCGTTCGGGATCAGCTCGTCTTCAGCGCCTTGACGATCTCATCCGCATTGTTGCGGAACATATCGAGATAGGTCGAGGCCGGGCCATCGGCGGGCGAGAGCGCGTCCGAGAAGAGGGCGCCGCCGACCTTGGCGCCTGTCTCTCGGCTGATCTGGTCGATCAGGCGCGTGTCGGAGATGTTTTCCACGAAGACGGCGCGAATTTTCTGCGCACGGATCTGGTCGATGATTTTGGCGACATCCTGGGCCGATGCCTCGGCTTCGGTGGACACACCCTGAGGCGCCAGGAAGCGGACGTGATAGGCCTGACCGAAATAGCCGAACGCGTCGTGCGAGGTGACGATCAGCCGCTGATCCTCGGGAACCGTGTCGATCTCCGCGCGGATCTTGCCGTCCAGCGCCTTGATCTCGGCGATATAAGCCTCTCCGCGCTTGCGATAATCGCTGGCATGGGCCGGGTCGGCCTTGGCGAGCCCGTCCGTGATGTTGCGAGCATAGATCGCGCCGTTCGTCAGGCTCTGCCACGCATGCGGGTCGACCGACCCGTGGTCGTGCCCATGGTCATTTTCGTGCGCGGCCTCTGCCGTCTTCTCGCCGGCGTGCTCGTGCGCCTCTTCGGCTTCCTCGAGCGCTTGCTCCTCTGGCGTCAGCTCGCGCGGCTTCACGCCGGTAGAGGCGATGACCGCCTCGCCCGAGAAGCCCGAGGTCTTCACCAGGCGCGGCATCCAGCCTTCGAAATTCAAGCCGTTCTCGACCAGAACCTTGGCCTCGCCCAGGGCCTTCGCGTCGCGCGGCGTCGGCTCGAACACATGCGCGTCGCCGTTCGGGCCGACCAGCGTCGTCACCGCGACGTCGTCGCCGCCAATGCGTTTGACCATGTCGCCCAGAATCGAGAAGGAGGCGACGACCTTCAGCGGTTCCGCGAAGGCAGGCGAATAGGCCAGCGCCGAGGCGGCGAGCGCCAGCGCGAGGGAAAGCGAGCGAGTTGTCATCGATAGGTCCTCGAAGGACGGCCGGGTTCAGATGGGGCGGCGGAGCTGAATGCTTCTCGCCATGACGCTGTCGATCCGGCCGACAAGGACCGAAAGCGCGTAGATCACGCTGGCCGAAAGGATGATGGCCGGCGATGCGGGCAGGTTCTGATGGAAGGAGATCAGAAGCCCGACATAGGAGGAAACGATGCCGATGGCCGACGACATGATCATCTGGCCGGTGACGCTGGCGGACCAGAAGCGGCTCGCCGTCGCGGGCAGCATCATAATGCCGACCACCATCAAGGTTCCCAGCGCCTGGAACCCGCCCACGAGATTGAGCACCACGAGCGAGATGAAGGCCATGTGGACGAAGCCGCCGCTGCCGCCGACCGCGCGCAGGAACTGCGGGTCCAGGCATTCGGCGACGAGCGGTCGGTAGAGAAGGGCGAGAAGAACGAGCGTGGCGGTAGCAATGCCGGCGATCAGCAGGATCGCGGGATCGTCCAGCGCCAGGACCGTGCCGAACAGCACGTGAAGCAGGTCGACATTCGAGCCGTGGACGGACACCAGCAGCACGCCGATGCCGAGCGAGGCGAGGTAGAAGGCTGCAAAGCTCGCGTCCTCCCGCAAGGGGGTGAAGCGCGAGACCATGCCGGCAAGGCCCGCCACGAGCAGCCCCGTCACGATGCCGCCGACCGTCATCGCGAACAGCGAGAAACCGGCGATCAGGAAGCCGACGGCCGCGCCCGGTAGGATCGCGTGGGACATCGCGTCGCCCACGAGGCTCATGCGCCGGAGAACCAGGAGGACGCCGAGCGGGCAGGCGCCGAGCGAAAGCGCCAGACAGCCCACCATGGCGCGCCGCATGAAGCCATAATCCGCGAAGGGGCTGGCGAAGAACTCGACGAGGGTCATGCCGCGACGCTCTCGAACGGATCGGCCCAGCGCTCGGACAGGTTGCGCGCTTCGCGCAGGCGGTCCTTGGTGAGCACCTCCGCCGTGCGCCCCCAGCCGATCAACTCGCGGGCGATCAGCAGCGTTTCGGGGAAGTGCTCGCGCACCAGATCCATGTCGTGGAGGACGGCGATGATCGTGCGCCCTTCCGCATTCCAGTTGCGCACGATCTGCAGGAGATCAGCCGTCGTGCGCGCGTCGATCGCGGTGAAGGGCTCGTCCAGAAGCAGGAGCTTGGCGTCCTGCACCAGCATTCGCGCAAACAAGGCGCGCTGCAACTGGCCGCCGGACAGCGAGCCGATGGTGCGCGCTTCGAACCCTTCCAGGCCCACCGCGCAGATGGCCTCGCGGACCCGATCGAGATGGCGCCCCGCGATGCTGCCGAAGAAGCCGACCTTGCGCCATGCGCCGAGCGAGACGAGATCGATGACGTCGATCGGGAAGCTGCGGTCGATCTCCGCGCTTTGCGGAAGATAGGCGACGTCGCGCCGCGAAATGCCGTCCAGCCGAATGCGCCCGCGCGAGACCGGCACGATGCCCATCAGGCCCTTGAGAAGCGTCGATTTTCCGGCGCCGTTCGGCCCGACGATTGCAGTGAGCGACCCCGGCGCGAAGCGGCCGGACACCTGGCTTACGGCCGGATGGCGGCGATAGGCCAATGTCAGATCGTCCAGCGAGACCGAAGCGTCCATTGCGATCAAGCCCAGAGAACCAGGGCGACCAGCACCCACAAGACGACGATCGGCCCGGCCAGGAACGCCAGACGCTGCGCGGCGGAGCGGCGCAGGGCGGAAGGGCGAAGCGTCGGGGAGGGAGTGGAGCGTTGCAACATGGGATCGGAGCCAGACATCGTGCTGAACTGTTATAACGTAACAACGCCAATTTCCAGTGGCCGCCTGACAGATTCTTGACCGCGCAGATCGAAGTTCGCGATTTCCGGCTGTTCAACGAAAAAAGCCCGGGTGCGTGACCCGGGCTTTGAAAGTTTGGAAGGCCAGCGCATCCCTTCCGGAAGCGCTTTGGCCGTCGTGTATCGCGACGCCTAGCGGGCGATCGCGCGGTTAGGAACGATTGGCCCGTTCAGGCCTTCGGCGGGCGCGGACGGCGGGGCTTGGCGCCGGCGGGCGGCGGACCGCGACGCTCGGGCCGGTCCCCACCCGCCGCCGGGCGACGGTCGGGCTTGCTGAAGCCGCCCGGCTTCTTGCCGGTGCGCGGGCGCTCCGGGGCGCGCTCGCCCTTCGGCGGGGCCTCGGCAGTCGAGATCGTGATGTCGTCGTCCAGGCCTTCTGCGCTCGCGGCGAACCGCTTGGCGGCGGCCTCGACGATCTCGAATCGCGTCTCACGATCGAAGATGCGGATCGCGCCGATATCCTCGCGCGTGATCTTGCCGCGGCGGCATAGAAGCGGCAGCAGCCATTTCGGGTCGGCGTTGTTGCGCCGGCCGATATCCATGACGAACCACGAGGTGGGACCGACATCGCGGCTGCGCGGCGCGCGTTCCTCGCGCTCCGGCCGGTCGTCGCGCCCGTCGTCGTCGCGGCGCGGCTTCATGCCGCGCGGCTCGCCGGGATCGTAGACGTCTTCGGGCGAGGGCAGGCGCTGATTGTAGAGCCGCGCGAAGGCGCCGGCGATCTGCTCGGGAGAGCAGCGAGAAACGAGCTCGCGGACCATGTCCTGGTCTTCCTCGCTCGGCTCTTCGGTCAGGATCGGGTCGGCCAGAAGCCGCTCGCGGTCCAGCGCGCGGATTTCGTCCGCCGAGGGCGCGCCGCTCCAGACCGGCTTGATGCGTGCGTCGGCGAGGAGGCGCTCGGCCTTGCGGCGGCGTGACAGCGGCACGAGCATGACCGACACGCCCTTGCGGCCGGCGCGGCCGGTGCGCCCGCTGCGATGTTGCAGCGTTTCGGCGTCGTTCGGCAGTTCGGCGTGGATGACCAGCGTCAGGCTCGGCAGGTCGATGCCGCGCGCGGCGACATCGGTCGCCACGCAGACGCGCGCCCGACCGTCGCGAAGCGCCTGGAGCGCCTGGTTGCGCTCGGCCTGACCGAGTTCACCCGATAGCGACACGGCGGCGAAGCCGCGATCCACCAGCCCTGTATGGAGATGGCGAACCTGCTCCCGCGTGTTGCAGAAGACGATCGCGGCCGGCGCTTCGGCCTGCCGAAGAAGGTTGACCACGGCGAGTTCCGACTCGGTCGGCGCGATGCGCACGGCCCGGTACTCGATGTCGGCATGGCTTGAGTTGCGCGCGCTCGCCTCGATGCGCACCGCGTCGCGCTGGTAGCGCTTGGTCAGCGTGATGATCTGCTTGGGAAGCGTAGCGGAGAAGAGCAACGTGCGTCGCTCGTCCGGTGTCGCCTCCAGGATGAATTCGAGATCTTCGCGGAAGCCGAGATTGAGCATCTCGTCCGCCTCGTCCAGCACGACGACGCGCAGGCCGCCGATCAGGAGGCGACCGCGCTCCAAATGGTCGCGCAGGCGGCCGGGCGTGCCGACGACGATATGCGCGCCGCGCTGCAGCGAGCGCTGCTCGGCGCGCGGATCCATGCCGCCGACGCAGGTGACGATGCGCGCGCCGAACCCGGCATAGAGCCAATCGAGCTCGCGCTGCACCTGCAGCGCCAGTTCGCGCGTCGGCGCGACGACGAGCGCCAGCGGGTCGCCCGCTTCGGGCAGCTTGTCCGCTCCGCGCAGCAGCGTCGAGGCGAAGGCCAGACCGAAGGCGACGGTCTTGCCCGAGCCGGTCTGGGCAGACACGAGAAGATCGCGCTCGGCGACTTCGGGCGCGAGGACCGCGTCCTGAACGGGCGTCGGGTCCTGATAGCCGCGTTCTTCGAGAGCGGCGGAGAGGGCGGGGTGTGTCGGGCGGAAGGGCACCGGAATTCCTTGAAGATTGTGCCGTTCCATCGAACTGCGGTCAAACCGACCGCCGCCCCCTGTCATGGCTCCATTGTGGCATGGAACCGTGATCCCGCTCGGGGGCACACGATTCCATTCGCGGAGCGGGGCATGTGTTCCGGTGCGCAGGGCAAGCCAGAGTGTCGCCTCAACCGCGAGAATGCGCCGTCTATAAGCACAAACGCCAGAGAAAGGCGACCCCCGACTTGAAGGCCGGTAGGACTTGTCGAGTGCGCGAGAGAAGAGAGCTGGTTTCTACATCGCCAATGCGATGTTCAACGCCGTCAGCCAGAACATGGACGACACCAACATACCGATGGTGAGGCCGCGGCCCATCGCAAGCGGATCGGTCATCTTTCGCATCGTGTCCCCCCGACAGAAAGCGCGCACGCTGGAGGTTTTCCTCATTGTCGAACGTCCGCGCATAAAGATTAAAATTGCATCTTTTTCTGCGAATGCAAAAATAAAATCGGGAAAAGCCTGCATTTTTCTGGGGGTTAGATCGGTTTCGCACCAGTTTCGTGGGACACACAGCTCCGTTTGAATGGTGGACTGGCAAAGCCAGAATCGGGTCCGAGCGGGCTAGATAAGTCGAATTTTTCCCCGAAACCCTCTGCGGCAGCGGTTTCATTTCTCTGGTGAGGCCGAGGCCGGGACCAATTCGTCTTGTCGGAAACCCCACCTTAGAACAGGATCAATCCATATCTTCGATGGAGTATGGCCGTTCATGAAACGCTTTCGTTCCAGCCTTCTCGCGATCGGCCTTTCGCTGGCTGCGGTTCTTCCCGCGGCTGCGCAGACGACGCTGCTCAACGTTTCCTACGATCCGACTCGCGAACTGTATCGCGACTACAACGCCGAGTTCTCGAAATTCTGGGCCGCCCAGGGCCATGACGCCGTGACGATTCGCCAGTCACATGGCGGCTCGGGCGCGCAGGCCCGCACGGTGATCGACGGTCTCGACGCCGATGTCGTGACGCTGGCGCTGGAAGCGGATATCGACGCCATCGCCAAGGGCACCAAGAAGATCCCGGCCGATTGGCGCGGTCGCCTTCCGCACAACTCGGCGCCTTACACGTCCACGATCGTCTTCCTCGTCCGCAAGGACAATCCGAAGGCGATCAAGGACTGGGGCGATCTGGTGAAGGAGGGGGTGCAGGTCATCACGCCGAACCCGAAGACCTCGGGCGGCGCGCGCTGGAACTATCTGGCGGCTTGGGCCTATGCCAACAAGGCCTTCGGCAACGACGCGGCCAAGACCAAGCAGTTCGTCGGCGACATCTATCGTCATGTCCCGGTTCTCGACACCGGCGCGCGCGGCTCCACCACGACCTTCGTGCAGCGCGGAATCGGCGATGTCCTGCTTGCATGGGAGAACGAGGCCTTCCTGGCCCTCGAAGAACTGGGCCCCGACCAGTTCGAGATCGTTGTTCCCTCGATCTCCATCCTCGCCGAGCCGCCGGTGGCGCTGGTGGACGGCAATGTGGATGCGAAGGGAACGCGCGAGGCCGCGACGGCCTATCTCCAGCATCTCTATAGCGACGTGGGTCAGACGATCGCCGCCAAGCACTACTACCGCCCCTCCGAGCCGGAGAAGGTCGCCGACAAGGCGCTTCTGGAACGCTTCCCCAAGCTCGAACTCGTTTCGATCGACGACGCGCAGTTCGGCGGCTGGGCCAAGGCGCAGCCGGAGCATTTCGGCGATGGCGGTGTGTTCGACCAGATCTACAAGCCCGCCAACTGAACGGGCGGTCCCCAAGGCCTTCTCCTCCCAGAGGTTTGGGGACTTCACCCCGGCGGGACTTGTCCCGCCGGGTTCTTTCTACGCATGATGCCGGCTCACGGCAGGATCGAAGGGTTTCCAATGCTGCACCGGACCGGTTTCCGGCCGCAACCGCCCGCCCGCCGGGCCAGACGCGGGTTGCGCTGATCCATGGCGTCATCCGTTCTGCCGCGCTTTCGCGCGCCGAGCGTCATCCCAGGCTTCGGCCTCGCGCTCGGATTCACGCTGGCCTATATCGGCCTTCTCGTTCTCGTTCCCCTGTCGGCTTTGGCAATCCGCAGTTCCAGCCTCGGCTGGGACGAGTTCGTCCGGCTGGCGCTGGACCCGCGTGTTCTGGCCGCGCTGCGCCTGTCCTTCGGTGCCTCCTTCGTGGCCGCGCTGGTCAATGCCGTGTTCGGCCTTCTGATCGCCTGGGTGCTGGTTCGCTACGACTTTCCCGGCCGCCGGCTGGTGGACGCGGTGATCGATCTGCCCTTCGCGCTGCCCACGGCCGTCGCCGGCATTGCCTTGACCGCGCTCTACGCGCCCAATGGCTGGGTCGGCCAGTTCCTGGCGCCGCTGGGACTCAAGGTCGCCTATACGCCGCTCGGGATCGTGGTCTCGCTGGTCTTCGTGTCGCTGCCCTTCGTGGTGCGGACCGTTCAGCCCGTGCTGGAGGAGATCGACGCCGAGGTGGAGCAGGCCGCCGCGACGCTCGGCGCCAACCGCTTCCAGACGGTGACCCGCGTCGTGCTTCCCAGCATCATGCCGGCGCTGCTCACGGGCTTCGCGCTCGCGCTCGCCCGCTCGGTCGGCGAGTACGGCTCGGTGATCTTCATCGCCGGCAACATTCCCTATGTCTCGGAAATCGCGCCACTTCTGATCGTGATTCGGCTGGAGGAGTTCAACTATGGCGGCGCCACGGCGGTCGCGGCCGTGATGCTCATCATCTCCTTCCTCATGCTTCTCGCGATCAACCTCATTCAGGCCTGGAGCCGCCGGAGATACGGTCATGGTGCTTGAGGCTTCCCTGAACGCGGCGCCGCCTCTGGTCGTCCGCAAGCGCCGCCCGGTGACCACCGAAGGGCCGGCCGTGAAGTGGACGCTGATCGCGGTCGCGCTCGTGTTTCTCGGCTTCTTCCTGTTCCTGCCGCTCGTTGCGGTGTTCGTTGAGGCGTTCCGCAACGGCGTCGCCATGTATTGGGCGGCGATCGTGGAGCCCGACGCACTGGCCGCCATCCGGCTGACCCTGCTCGTGGCGGCCATCGCCGTGCCGCTCAACGTCGTGTTCGGCCTCGCCGCCGCCTGGGCGATCGCCAAGTTCGAGTTCAAGGGCAAGGCGCTCCTGATCACGTTGATCGATCTGCCGTTCTCGGTTTCCCCGGTGATCGCGGGCCTCGTCTACATCCTCCTGTTCGGGGCGCAGGGCTATTTCGCGCCGCTCCTGCAAGGGACGGGGATCCACATCGTCTTCGCCCTACCGGGTATCGTGCTCGCCACCGTCTTCGTCACGCTGCCTTTCGTGGCGCGGGAATTAATCCCGCTCATGCAGGAGCAGGGTACGGGTGACGAGGAAGCGGCGATCTCGCTTGGGGCCACGGGCTGGAAGACCTTCTTCCGCGTCACGCTGCCCAATGTGAAATGGGCGCTGCTCTACGGCGTGCTCCTGTGCAACGCCCGCGCCATGGGCGAGTTCGGCGCGGTGTCCGTAGTCTCGGGCCGCATTCGCGGCCAGACCAGCACCATGCCGCTGCATGTCGAAATCCTCTACAACGAATACAGCTTCTCCGCCGCCTTCGCCGTCGCCTCCATCCTGGCCTTCCTCGCGCTCGTCACGCTGGGTCTGAAGGCATTTTTGGAATGGCGCTATGCCGGCGACATCGCCTCCGCGCGCGGCGGCCACTGAGATCGAAGGACATTTCCCATGGACATTCGCGTTCGCAACATCCGCAAGGAATTCGATCTCTATCCCGCGCTCCACGATGTTTCGCTGGACATTCGCTCGGGCGAGCTGATCGCGCTGCTCGGACCCTCCGGCTCTGGCAAGACGACGCTTCTACGCCTCATCGCCGGACTGGAGTTCCCGACCAGCGGCCAGATCTTCTTCGGCGAGGAGGACGCCTCGTCGAAGACGGTGCAGGAGCGCAATGTCGGCTTCATGTTCCAGCATTATGCGCTGTTCAAGCATATGACGGTGGCCGAGAATATTGGCTTCGGCCTCAGCGTTCGCGAGCGCAGCAGCCGTCCGGCCAAGGCCGAGATTCGCCGCAGGGCGAGCGAATTGCTCGATCTCGTGCAGCTTTCTGGCCTGGAGAAGCGCTATCCCCAGCAGCTTTCGGGCGGTCAGCGGCAGCGCGTGGCGCTCGCCCGCGCGCTCGCCATCGAGCCTCGCGTCCTTCTTCTGGACGAGCCCTTCGGCGCGCTGGACGCCAAGGTGCGAAAGGAACTGCGCCGCTGGCTGCGCGAGTTGCACGACAAGATCGGCCTCACCACGGTCTTCGTCACGCACGACCAGGAAGAAGCGCTGGAGCTGGCGGACCGCGTCGTGGTCATGAGCCAGGGCCGGATCGAGCAGGTCGGCTCGGCCGACGACATCTACGACCGGCCGCGCACGCCTTTCGTCTTCTCCTTCATCGGCCAGTCCAACCTCGTGCCGGTCGAGGTGCGCTCGGGCGAGATCCGCCATGGCGACATTCTCCTCGGCCGGACGGAGGAGGCGGACGGGCGCTGGAACCTCTATGTCCGCCCGCATGATCTCGACATCGTGGAGCCGGGCAGCCCGGCGTTGAGCGGCACGGTCTCGCTGTCGCGCCGGGCCGGCGGCTCGCGCATTTCCGAGTTCGAACTGGGGCCGGATCGGCGCCGCATCGAAGTCGAGATGCCGGCCGACCGAGGCGGCGAGCCGGGCACCGAACTCCACGTGCGCCCACGCCGCTGGCAGCTATATCGCGACGCCGTCACCGCTTGAGCGGGGTCACCGCTCGCTCAGCGTCTTCATCACAAGAAACGTGGCCGTCGCGCGGTTTTCGACCCCAAGCTTGGCGAAGACCACTTCGAGGTGCTTGTTCACCGTGCGGGGGCTGAGGTCGAGGATCGCGGCGATATCGCGGTTGGACTTGCCGCGCGCGAGCCAGAGAAGAACGTCGGCCTCGCGCATGGTGAGGCCGAAATGCTGACGCAGGAGCGCTTCTTCGCCCGCCGTGTCGTCCACCGTGAGGCGGAACAGATGTTCGTCGTCTCCGACCTTGCCGAGCGGGCTCAGCTGAAGCCGCATCCCGGCTTCCGAGACGAGTTCGCTTGCCACCGGAGCCTGCCCGGCCGCGCCGTCTTGCAGCCAGTCGCGTAAGGGTTGGGGCAGGGCCGGGCGCCCGTCGATCGGCTCCAAGACACCGGCCAGAAGCCGCGTTGCCTGCGGCGTCGACCAGAGCACGACGCCGGCGCCGTCGCTCGCCAGAAGAAAGCGCCCGGCCGTGTCCAGCGCGGCGCGGGCGTTTTGCGCGGCGCGGGCATTGGCGAGATGAACGCGCATGCGCGCCAGAAGCTCGTCCGGCACGATGGGCTTGGCGACGTAGTCGACCCCGCCGGCTTCCAGCCCGCGCACGACATGCTCGGTATCGGCGAGGCCCGTCATGAAGATCACGGGAACATGGCGAAGCGCCGGGTCGGCCTTCAGGCGCCGCGTCGTCTCGAATCCGTCGAGGCCCGGCATGACCGCGTCCATCAGCACGATGTCGGGCGTGATCGCCTGGGCAATGCCGAGTGCCTGCTCGCCGTCGAGCGCGACCAGAACGGTCGAGCCGCCCTGTTCGATCGCGTCGGTCAGCATCCGCAGCGTGTCGGGCGAATCGTCCACCACGAGCACGATGTCGCGCTCCCGCTCGCCGGCCCCGGGGCGCGCCTCACTCACCGGGCGCGGCCTCCAGCGCGCTCACCATGCGGCGCAGGTCGAACCTGCCGATGTGAACTCGCATCGCGTCCACGAAAGGCTTCATGTCGGGGTCGTCCTCGATGGCTGCGAGCTTTTGTTCGATGCCCCTGACATAGCCGATCCGTCCGAACTGGAGAAGCTGAGCGATATCGGCCGGTGGCGGATAGCGAAGGGGCCGGGGCGGCTCTGTCACCTTCGCCGGCGGCTTGCCCCGCGTCCATTCGAGGCCGAGCACGTCGCCGACCGTCGCCAGGAGTTGGCGCAGGTCGAAGGGTTTGGCCAGTTGCGCGGCGGCCTCCGGCGCCGTCTCGCCCGCGCCGGGCGCCTCCGCGAAGGTCGCCGACAGCATGACGACCGTTCCGGTCTGGCCGCCCGTTCGCAGGGCCTTGGCGAGGTCCCAGCCGTTCATGCCGGGCATCTGCACGTCGAGCAGGAAGAGATCGGGTCGCATTTCGGCGGTGACCGCCAGGGCCGCCGGACCATCCGGCGCGGTCAGCACGATGAAGCCGAGCGGGCGCAGAACCTCCACCATGAGATCGCGATGCGTCTCGTCGTCGTCCACCACGAGAACCGTTCGCCGCGGCCCGGCATAGCCCTGGATTGCGCTGGCTGCGCCTCGCTCCGCGCCGGCCGGGATCGGCGAGACGCGCGCGTCGGGCACGGCCGAAAGCATGACGCGCACCTCGAACCGGCTTCCTTCTCCGGCCGTGGACGATACTTTGATGTCGCCGCCCATGAGATTTGCGAGAAGCCGAGTGATGGTGAGACCGAGGCCGAGGCCCGGCGTCTTGCCCTGCGCCGCGCTGCCCCGCTCGAACGGCTCGAAGATGCGGCCGAGCTCCGGCTCGGGAATGCCGGGGCCCGTGTCGGTGACGGTCAAGATCGCGACCTGGCTGCGATAGGCGACCTCGAAGGTGACGTGGCCGGACTCCGTGTATTTTACGGCGTTGGACAGGAGGTTGATGAGGATCTGCCGCAGCCGCTTCTCGTCCGTGCGCACGACCTCGGGCAGGCGCTCGGGGCGGACGAAGCGGAAGTCGAGCCCCTTGGCGCTCGCCTGCAACTGGAACATGTCGACCAGCTGGGCCAGGAAGTCGGCGAGCCGCACTTCGCCGCGCTGGAGCTGCAGCCGCCCGGTCTCGATCTTGGAAATGTCGAGGAGCCCGTCGATCAGCCCTGAGAGATGCTCGGCGGAGCGGCGGATCGTGCGGATGCCGCCCATCTTGGCCGAGGGAATGGCCGCGTCCTGCTCCAGAAGCTGGGCATAGCCGAGCACGGCGTTGAGCGGCGTGCGCAACTCGTGGCTCATGCCCACGACGTAGCGGCTCTTGGCAAGGCTCGCCGCCTCGGCCATTTCCTTCGCCCTCTGCAGGGCGGCGTCGGTGCGCTGGTGCGCCTCGATCTCTTTCAGGAGCAGCGTCGTCTGGCGCGCCGATTCCTCCTGCGCCACCCGCCGGCTTTCCTGCGCCAGGACGAAGAACCAAGTCGAAATGCCCGCGACGATCATCAGGACGAAGAAGGCGGCCCAGAGTGCCTTGGCGATCACCTCCGTATCGTCCGGGCTCGCGAGAACGGCCTGATAGTAGATCAGCGAAAGCACCACCGAGATGACGCCCGCGAGCAGAGCGAGGCCGCCGAGATAGTGGCCGACCTTGGCGTCGATCCGCCGCCGAAGCCGCTCGGGCAGGGCGGTGGCGAGCGAGGCGACCTGCGCGGAGAAGCGCGCATGCGGCTTGCAGAGGTCATGGCAGCGCGCGTCGAGCGAGCAGCAGAGCGAGCAGATCGGCGCGGAATAGGCCGGGCAATAGGCCATGTCCTCGGGCTCGAAGGGCAGTTCGCACACCCGGCAGGTGATCTCCGTCCGCCGCGCCCAGGCGGCGCGCGGCTTGCGGGCGAGATAGTAGCGCCCGTCCGTGGCGTAGGCGATGAGCGGCGCCGCCGCGAGCGCGACGCCGAGCGCGACGAAGGCTGAAAGCGCCTGCGCCGTCGCGCCGAACAACCCGCCGAAGGCCAGAAGCGAGACGAGCGTCGCAAGTCCCATCGACCCGAGGCCCACCGGGTTGAGATCGTAGAGATGCGCGCGCTTGAACTCGATGCCCTTAGGCGACAGGCCCAGCGGCTTGTTGATCGCGAGATCGGCGACGATCGCGCCGAGCCAGGCGACGGCGACATTGGCAAAGAGGCCGAGCGTCACCTCCAGCGCCTCGTAGATGCCGAGCTCCATGAGGAGCAGCGCGATCGCGACGTTGAAGATCAGCCATACGACGCGGCCGGGATGGCTGTGGGTGAGGCGCGAGAAGAAGTTCGACCAGGCGAGCGAGCCCGCATAGGCGTTCATCACGTTGATCTTCAGCTGCGACACCACCACGAAGCCGGCGGTCAGCAGAGCCGCCGCCTCAGGCCAGGGCAGGACAAAGCCGAAGGCGACATTGTACATGTAGGCCGGCTCCGCCGCGTGCTCGGGCGCGACACCGGCACGAAGCGCCAGGACGGCGAGGAACGAGCCGAAGAAGAGTTTCGGCGCGCCCAGCACGATCCAGCCCGGACCGGCCGAGAGAAGCGCCAGCCACCACGAGCGGCCCGCGCGGTCGCGCAGCGAGGCGCGACGCTGCTCGGGCAGGAAACGCAGGATATCCACCTGCTCGCCGATCTGCGGCATCAGCGCCAGGATCACCGAGGCCGCCGCGCCGAACTTCACCAGGCTGAGCGCGTCGGTGCCCGGCGCTGCCTCGAGGCCAGGGAAGTTCACCCAGGCTTGGATCGAGCCCCAGTCGTGCCAGAGAATGAAGCCGACCGGCAGAATGTTGAGCCCGATCCAGAGCGGCTGGGTGGCGAGCTGGAACCGGCTGATCCAGGTGACGCCGTGCGTCACCAGCGGCACGACGGCGAGGGCCGAGACGATGTAGCCGAGCCAGAGCGGAACGCCGAAGGCAAGCTCCAGCGCCGCCGTCATGATCGAGGCTTCCACCGCGAAGAGGATGAAGGTGAAGGTCGCGTAGATCAGGGAGGTGACGGTGGAGCCGATATAGCCGAAGCCCGCGCCCCGCGTGAGAAGGTCGATATCGACGCCGTAGCGCGCAGCATAGTAGCTGATCGGCAGGCCGGTGACGAGCAGCACGAAGCCGACCACCATAATCGCCAGCGCCGCGTTGGAAAAGCCGAAGGACAAGGTGATCGCCCCGCCCACCGCCTCCAGCGCCAGGAAGGAGATGGCACCGATCGCCGTTTGCGACACGCGCGGCGCCGTCCAGCGCCGGGCGCGCTTGGCGGTGAAGCGCAGCGCATAGTCCTCCAACGTCTGGTTGGCGACCCAGCGATTGTATTCGCGGCGGATGGGAAGAATGCGTTGGCGCGCGGTCATGCCTGTTTTCTGGTTGTCAGTCCGCATTGACCGGGTTTTGAGCATTGTTTCCGGCCGAGGGCCGAAACGCAAGACCAGCGACCCCACCGCCCGACCTACGTCATTCGACGTATGTGCGAAGCGTCGCGCGCAACCGATAGTCCAATCCGAACGCGGCGGGCCCTGGGGTGCCAGTCGCTCGGGGAAGACGAAGAGGGGTTCGAATCATGACGTTCAAGGCCAGTTTCTTTGGCGCCGCGCTGGCTGCGGCCCTTTCCACCACCGCGCTTCATGGCGCCTTCGCCGCCGACGACACGATCAAGGTCGGCATTCTCCACTCGCTGTCGGGCACGATGGCGATTTCGGAGACGACACTGAAAGACGCCATGCTCATGCTCATCGACGAGCAGAACAAGAAGGGCGGCCTCCTCGGCAAGAAGCTGGAAGCCGTCGTGGTCGATCCCGCGTCGGACTGGCCGCTCTTTGCCGAAAAGGCCCGTCAGCTCATCGCGCAGGACAAGGTCGCCGCGACCTTCGGCTGCTGGACCTCGGTGTCGCGCAAGTCGGTCCTGCCCGTGTTCAAGGAGCTGAACTCGATCCTGTTCTACCCCGTGCAGTACGAGGGCGAAGAGTCCGAGCGCAACGTCTTCTACACCGGCGCAGCCCCGAACCAGCAGGCGATCCCCGCCGTCGACTATCTCATGAACGACGGCGTGCAGCGCTGGGTGCTGGAAGGCACGGACTATGTCTACCCGCGCACCACGAACAAGATCCTCGAAGCCTATCTGAAGTCCAAGGGCGTCGCCGCCGAGGACATTAAGGTAAACTACACGCCCTTCGGCTTCTCCGACTGGCAGACCGAGGTTTCGGCCATCAAGGAGTTCGGCGGCTCGGGCAAGAAGACCGCCGTCGTGTCGACCGTGAACGGCGACGCCAACGTGCCCTTCTACAAGGAACTGGCGAACCAGGGCGTTTCGGCCGAGACCACGCCGGTCATGGCCTTCTCGGTGGGCGAGGAAGAGCTCGCCGGCATCGACACGGCGCCGCTCGTCGGCCATCTCGCGGCCTGGAACTACTTCCAGTCGGTCGACACGCCGGAGAACGAGGACTTCATCGCCAAGTGGAAGACGTTCACCAAGAACACCGACCGCGTGACTAACGACCCGATGGAAGCCCATTACATCGGCTTCAACATGTGGGTTAAGGCCGTCGAGGCGGCCGGCACGACCGACCCGGACAAGGTGATCGACGCCATGGTCGGCGTCGCCGTGCCCAACCTGACGGGCGGCATGTCTTCGATGGGCGCCAACCACCACATCACCAAGCCTGTTCTGATCGGCGAGATCCAGGCTGACGGCCAGTTCGAGGTGGTGCACGAAACCTCTGGCCTTGTGCTGGGCGACGAGTGGTCGGACTACCTGCCGGAATCGGCGCCGCTGATCTCCGATTGGCGCAAGCCCATGAACTGCGGCAACTTCAACACGCAGACCGGCAAGTGCGGCGGCGCCGGCGCGCAGGCCGCTTCCAACTGATCTCGGCTTTCCCACACGTCGATGCGCGGCGGTCGGGAACCTGCGAAACGGTCCCCCTCGCGGGGACCGTTTCCATCTCCGGCTCGGTCCGGCGCATTCCTCCGCCTTACCCCCAATGTGGGACGTTTCGATGTTGACTGAGCTTCGAGCCGTGCTGACCGGCTTTCTGGAAGTGCTGGCTGTCGCCCTCGCGCTTCTGGCCGGCGCGTTCCTGGCGACCGGCGGCAAATCCTTTGCCCAAGGCGCCGACCCGGCCGCGATCATCGCCGGGTTTGCCGGCAAGAAGAGCTTCGAGGAGACGGAGGCCAATCTGCGCGCTCTGGCCGCGACGGGCGATCCCCGCGTCGCGCCGACGATGGACGCTCTCGCCTCGGGCGACCTTTACTATTCCAAGACCGACAACCGCGTGGTGATCGCGACGGGCCGAGGCGCGACGCTGGCGGCCATCGACCCCCTGACGTCGGCCCCGCTCGGCGACCTGCCGAAGGCGAGCCTGGAGAAGGTCCGCGTCAAGAATTCCATCCGTGCGCTGGTGGCGGAACTGAAAGGCGCGTTGACGCTCGGCTCCGAGGATCCGGCCGAGCGCATGCGGGCCGCGAGCAGCCTGTTCGAAAAAGCCGCGCCGGATCAGATTGCGGCGCTGGACGGCGCCATCACCAAGGAGAGCGAGCCGGCGATCCGCACGCGCTTCGAGGAGGCGAGGGCGGTCGCCGTGCTTCGCTCCGACCGGCCGGGCGCCGAGCGCGCCGAGGCGGTGAAGGTGCTTGCCACGCGCGGAGACCGCACGGCGCAGAACGTTCTCGCCGGTTTCTCCAACGATGCCGACCCCGCCGTCGCCAAAGCCGCCACAAGTGGCGTTTCCGCCATTGCCGATACGATCGCATTCTGGGGCCAAGCGCAGAACATCTGGTACGGCATCTCGCTCGGCTCGGTTCTGCTTCTCGCCGCCATCGGCCTCGCCATCACCTTCGGCGTCATGGGCGTCATCAACATGGCGCATGGCGAGATGGTGATGATCGGCGCCTACACGACCTTCGTCGTGCAGCAGGCGCTGCGGGCGAACGCACCGCAATGGCTGGACTACAGTCTCGCGTTGGCCCTGCCGCTGGCCTTTCTCGTCGCGGGCTTCGTCGGCTTCGTCATGGAGCGCGGCATCATCCGCTTCCTCTACGGCCGCCCGCTGGAAACGCTGCTCGCCACTTTCGGCGTTTCGCTGATCCTGCAGCAGGCCGTGCGCACGATCTTCGGGCCGACCAATCGCGAGGTGTCCAATCCGTCCTGGATGTCGGGCTCCTCCGAGGTCGGGCTGATGTCGGTGACTTGGAACCGTCTCTGGATCATCGTCTTCGCGCTCGCCGTCTTCGCCGCGCTGCTCTTCGCGCTGAATCGCACCTCGGCCGGCCTCAAGATGCGCGCCGTGACGCAGAACCGCCGAATGGCCGCCGCGATGGGCATCCGAACGCCGATGGTGGACGCCATGACCTTCGCTCTCGGCTCCGGCATCGCCGGCATGGCGGGCGTCGCGCTTAGCCAGGTCGACAACGTCTCGCCCGATCTCGGGCAGGGCTACATCATCGACAGTTTCATGGTCGTGGTGTTCGGCGGCGTCGGCAATCTTTGGGGCACGTTGGTAGGGGCCATGAGTCTCGGCATCCTCAACAAGTTCCTCGAGCCCTATGCCGGCGCGGTGCTCGGCAAGATCGTGGTGCTGGTTCTCATCATTCTCTTCATCCAGAAACGCCCGCGCGGCCTCTTCGCCCTCAAGGGAAGGTTCGTCGACGCATGATCACTGCCCGCTTTCTCGGACCCCGGGCCCTTTGGCTCGCCGCGATCCTGCTTCTTGTCGCGGTGCTGGTTCCCGTCTCGAACCTCGCGCTTCACGCCGGCCACCCCTTGCGCGTGCCGGACCATCTCGTGCCGCTCTTCGGCAAGTATCTCTCCTACGCCATCCTGGCGCTCAGCCTCGATCTCGTCTGGGGCTATGTCGGCATCCTGTCGCTCGGCCATGGCGCCTTCTTCGCCCTCGGCGGCTATGCGATGGGCATGTATCTCATGCGCCAGATCGGCAGCCGGGGCGTATACGGCAATCCGGTCCTGCCGGACTTCATGGTCTTCCTGAACTACAAGGCGCTGCCCTGGTTCTGGCAGGGGTTCGACCAGTTCTGGTTCGCAGCCCTCATGGTGCTCCTGGTGCCGGGCCTCTTGGCCTTCTTGTTCGGCTATTTCGCCTTTCGCTCGCGCGTGACGGGCGTCTATCTCTCGATTATCACGCAGGCTCTGACCTACGCCCTTTTGCTCGCTTTTTTCCGCAACGACATGGGCTTTGGCGGCAACAACGGGCTGACCGACTTCAAGGACATTCTCGGCTTCCCGATCCAGGCCGCCTCGACCCGCGCCGGCCTCTTCGCGGCGACGGCGGTCACGCTGGCGCTCTTCGTCCTCGTCGTCTCCGCCGTCACGCGCTCCAAGCTCGGGCTGCTCATGGTCGCCGTGCGCGACGCCGAAAGCCGAACGCGCTTTCTCGGCTGGCGGGCGGAGCATGTGAAGCTCTTCGCCTTCACGCTCTCGGCGGTCATGGCCGGTGTCGCCGGCGCGCTCTACGTGCCGCAGGTCGGCATCATCAATCCCGGCGAGTTCGCACCGCTGAACTCGATCGAGGTCGTGGTCTGGACGGCGGTCGGAGGGCGCGGGACGATCCTCGGCCCGGTGCTCGGCGCGCTCCTCGTCAATGGCGGCAAGAGCTACTTCACCGCCGCAGCCCCCGAAAGCTGGCTCTTCGTTCTCGGCTCGCTCTTCGTGGTGGTCACGCTCTTCCTGCCGCGCGGCATCGTCGGCACGATCGACCATGGCTGGCGGGCGTTCGGCGAGCGACGCCGCGCCGCGCGCGCCGAAAAGGGCGTGGCCGGTGAGCCCGTTCCCAATCCCAGCCCGGCGGAGTGAGCGCCATGATCGAGACCACGACCCAGACCGCTCCACGACTGTCGCCCCATCCCTACGCCACGCTTCTGGCCGAAGCGCGCGAAAGGGAGGACGCTGGCAAGCCGCCGCGTGGCGAAACGCTGCTCTATCTCAACGGCGTCACCAAAAGCTTCGACGGATTCAAGGCGATCAACGACCTGTCGCTCGTCGTCGCGCGCGGCGAGATGCGCGCCATCATCGGCCCGAACGGCGCCGGCAAGACGACGATGATGGACATCATCACCGGGAAGACCCGGCCCGATGCGGGCGAGGTCTATTTCGCCGGCAATACCGACCTCACCACGCACGACGAAGCCGAGATCGCCTCCATGGGCATCGGCCGAAAGTTCCAGAAGCCGACCGTCTTCGAAAGCCACACGGTGGAGGACAATCTGGTTCTGGCCCTGTCCGGCCGGCGAGGCGTCTTCGCGACGCTGTTCCACAAGCGCACGGGCGAGGAGCGGGCGCGGATCGACGGCATTCTGGAGACCGTGCGCCTTTCGGCCAAGCGGCATCTGCCGGCGGCCGATCTCAGCCACGGCCAGAAGCAATGGCTGGAGATCGGCATGCTGCTGGCGCAGGACCCCGAACTCCTTCTGGTGGACGAGCCGGTGGCGGGCATGACCGACGCCGAGACCGAGGAAACGGCGCGGCTCCTTCGCGAAATCGCGCAGACCCGCTCGGTGGTCGTGGTCGAGCACGACATGCATTTCGTGCGCGCGCTCGGCGTCAAGGTCACCTGTCTGCACGAGGGCCATGTGCTGGCCGAAGGACCGCTGGATCAGGTTTCGGCCGATCCGCGCGTCATCGAAGTCTATCTGGGGCGCTGAGCCATGCTGCGTGTTTCCGATGTCGATCTCTTCTATGGCGCGGCGCAGGCCTTGCGCGGCGTGTCGATGAGCGCGGAAAAGGGGCAGATCACCTGCGTCCTCGGGCGCAACGGCGTCGGCAAGACTTCGCTGATGCGCGCCATCGTCGGCCAGCAGGCGATCCGCTCGGGCGAGATCGCGCTGGCCGGCGCCGACCTCAAGGGCGCGGCGCCCTATACGAGGGCGAGGGCCGGCATCGGCTTCGTGCCGCAGGGGCGCGAGGTGTTTCCGCTGCTCACCGTGAAGGAAAATCTGCAGACGGGCTTCGCGCCGGTAAAGCGCGCTGAGCGCACGATCCCCGAGCATGTCTTCGAGCTCTTCCCGGTTCTGAAATCCATGCTGGGCCGGCGCGGGGGTGACCTGTCGGGCGGCCAACAGCAGCAACTGGCGATCGGCCGGGCGCTGGTCACGCGCCCCAGCCTTCTCGTGCTGGACGAGCCGACCGAGGGCATCCAGCCCTCGATCATCAAGGATATCGGCCGGGCAATCCGATACCTCAAGGACGAGGCCGGGATCGCCGTTCTCCTGGTCGAGCAATATCTCGATTTCTGCCGAGAGCTCGCCGATAAGGTCTACATCATGGATCGCGGCCAGATCGTCTTCGAAGGCGTCGGGGCCGATCTCGATGACCCCGAGGTGCGCAAGCACCTGACCGTTTAACCCTGCAACTCTGGCCGATCGCGGTAAAGATCGAGCGCGGCGGGGTTGGCCAGCGCCTCCTTGTTCTTGACCTCGCGGCCATGCACCGTGTCGCGAACGGCGAGTTCCACGATCTTGCCGCTCTTGGTGCGTGGGATGTCGGAAACCGCGACGATCACCGCCGGCACATGGCGCGGCGAAGCACCCGTGCGGATCGTGCGGCGGATCGTGTCCTTCAGCGCGTCGGTCAGTTCGGCGCCGTTTCGTAGCGTGACGAAGAGCACGACTCGAACGTCGCCCTCATTCTCCTGCCCGATGCAGATCGCCTCGTTAACCTCAGGAATCGTCTCGACCTGCGCATAGATCTCGGCCGTGCCGATGCGCACGCCGCCGGGGTTCAGCGTCGCGTCCGAGCGCCCGTGGATGACGAGGCCCCCATGCTCCGTGGTTTCGGCAAAGTCGCCGTGGCACCAGACGCCGGGGAAGCGCTCGAAATAGGCGGCGCGATATTTCGCCCCGCTCTCGTCCGCAAAGAATCCGAGCGGCATGGCGGGGAAGGGCCGGGTGCAGACCAACTCGCCCTTCTCGCCGACCGGGGCGGGCTTACCCTCGTCGGTCCAGACCTCCACCGCCATGCCGAGGCCCGGCCCCTGGATTTCGCCGGCATAGACGGGCCGTGTCGGGTCGCCCAGTACGAAGCAGGAGACGATGTCCGTGCCGCCCGAAATCGAGGCGAGGTGCAGGTCGGACTTGATCCCCTCGTAGACGAAGCGGAAACCTTCGATGCTGAGCGGCGAGCCGGTGGACATCATCGCGCGCAGCTTCGTCAGGTCGTGGCTCTCGGCGGGCCTCGTGCCGCTTTTGCGCAGCGCGTCGATATATTTGGCCGAGGTGCCGAAATGCGTCATGCCTTCCCGTTCGGCATAGTCGAACAGGACGGGCGCCGAAGGGTGGAAGGGGGAGCCGTCGAAGAGAAGCAGCGTCGCGCCGCGCGCCAGCCCCGAGACGAGCCAGTTCCACATCATCCAGCCGAGCGTGGTGAAATAGAAGAGCCGATCGCCCGGCTTCACGTCCGTGTGCAGCCCATGCTCCTTCAGGTGCTGGAGCAGCACGCCGCCCGCCCGGTGCACGATGCATTTGGGTGCGCCCGTGGTGCCGGACGAGAAGAGAATGAAGAGCGGGTGGTCGAAAGGCAGACGCTCGAACCAAAGCTCCGCCGGTTCGAAATCTGCGGTGAAAGCGTCTAGACTCGTGCTGCCCGGCAGGCTCGCGGGGTCGAGATCGCTGCCGATCAGCGGTACGATCACGAGCTTCGTCAGCGTCGGAAGCTGCGGCAGAACCTCGGCCAGTTTCTCCCGCAGGTCGATGCGCTTGCCCGCGTACCAGTAGCCATCCACGGTCACGAGCAGCTTGGGCTCGATCTGGCCGAATCGGTCGAGCACGCCGCGCGGACCGAAATCGGGCGAGGCCGAGCACCAGACCGCGCCGAGCGAAGTCGCGGCCAGCATGACGGCAATCGATTCGGGAATGTTGGGCATGAGACCGGCGACACGGTCGCCCACCTCGATCCCGGCCGCCCGCATCGCCTGCTGAAGGCGGGAAACCTCGGCCCGAAGCCGGTGCCAGGACCAGCGGCTTTCCGCTTTGTCCTCACAGATGGAAACCAGCGCGTCGGCCTCGCCGTCGATCCCGGGAAGGGGCCGCAGGAGGTTCTCCGCGAAGTTCAGTCGCGCCTCGGGAAAGAAGCGCGCGCCGGGCATCCGGTCCCCATCCGCGATCAGCGCTCCGCCCTTATCGCCGACAACCTCGAAGAAGTCCCAGACGGCATCCCAGAAGAGGTCCGGCTCGGCCAGCGACCAGGCCTGCAACGCCGCGCTGTCCGCCATGGCCGCTCCCCGCCGAGCCTCGCAGAAGGCGCGAAAGGCGTTCATGCCGCTGGCGGCAGCGCGCTCGGGCGAAGGGGTCCAGAGCGGGGACGAATGGGACATGGACGCAAGACCTCGAAGGCGGGAACTCGAAAGGAGTGGAGACCGAAGCCCGGCCGAGCGTCAAGCACGGTCGAGGCGGCTTCGGCCTCAACGTGGCGTTCGCGGCCCAAGCGCGCATTCCAAGGGTGTCCTTAAGATTTGACGGTCATCATGCCGCCAGACGGAAGGATCGCTGCATGATGTCGACGATCGAGTATCTCGGGATGCGTTTTCTGGACGCCAATCCCTCGGGGGTGCGCGCCGCGTTTCGGGAGGCGCTGAAGGGCGGATTCGGCTATGTCGTCACGCCCAATGTCGATCATGTCGTGTCCTATCATCGCGGCGACGCCGCCCTGCGCGAGGTCTATGACGGCGCTCGCTTTCAGATTTGCGACAGCCAGGTCCTCGCGAAGCTCGCCGCTCTTTCCGGCGTGCATCTGACGCCCTATCCCGGTTCGGACCTGACGCGCGATCTTCTGGAACACCCGCTTCAGCGCGGCGTGCGCATTGCGGTGATCGGGCCGGACGAGGCGGCCTTTCGCGATCTGGAGGCGCGCTTTCCCTCGATCGCCCTTCGTCACGTGCCCTGCGCCGCCCGGCTTGCCGTCGGTTCGGCCGAGTGGCGGGAGACGGTGGAGCGGGCCGTGGCGGCGGAGTGGGACCTTCTCCTCGTCTGCCTGTCCTTTCCCAAGCAAGAATTGTTCGCCCGCGATCTCGGGCTTGCCGGGCGCCAGCGCGGCTTGGCGCTCTGCGTCGGCGCCAGCGTCGATTTTCTGACGCGGCGCCAGATCCGCGCGCCCGAGCCGATGCGGCGGGCGGGCCTTGAATGGCTGCACCGCTTGGTGAGCAATCCCCGGCGCATGGCCGGGCGCTATCTCAAGCGCGGACCGGTGATCTTCGCTTTGGCGGCCGGCGCCTTTTTCAAGGCCAAGCCGGCGGAGCCGGTAGTGCCGGGGCGTCGCCGGGTCCTGTTTTTGACGACCGTTCTGCCGCATGGCCGCACCACCGGCGGCGAAATCGCCTCCATGAACTTCATCAACGGGTTGAAGGCTGCGGGCTGCGAGGTCGAGGTGGTCGGCTATCACCGGCAGGGGCAGGACACCAATCCTCCCCCGGGCTTCCTGTCGCCTCGCGACTGGCCGATCGAAAGCGCGGGTCGGCCGCTCCAGGCAGGCCTTTGGATGGGCCGCGCGCTACTGACCGGTCGGCCTTACTCCGTGCAAAAATATGTCGGCGCGGCGATGAAGCGCTTCGTGCGCCTTCGGCTTCGCACCCGGCTCGCCGATCTCGTCGTGGTCGACCATGCGCAGGCCAGCTGGCTTCTTCCCGCCTTGCCGCGCGAGCAATCGGTGGTGCTGATCGCGCACAATGTCGAGCATCGGCTCTATGGCAGCCATGGCGATGCGATCGCCGGCGCGGCCAAGCCGGGCCTACGGCAGCGGTTGAAAAGCGTGATCTATCGGCGCGAGGCCGAGACTCTTCTGCGGATCGAACGGGCGGCGGTGGCCCGCGCGGGGCAGGTCTGGACCTTATCGGAGGACGACGGATCAGCCTTCGCCCAGCTGGAACCGGGCAGGGTGGTTCGAACCTTCGGCGTTCCCGGCCAGGCGTTTCGCGGGGCCTCGCAGCCGCTGCCGGACCCCAGCGTCGATGTCGGGCTTCTCGGTAGTTGGAACTGGGACGTGAACCGCGCCGGTCTCGACTGGTTCTTGGCGAACGTCGCGCCGCGCCTGCCGAGGCATCTTCGGATCGTCGTCGCAGGGCGAAGCCATCATGCGCCGGGAACGTCGCTCGGCCCGGTTCGCTTCGCCGGCTTCGTGCCGGATGCCGGCGCCTTTCTACGAAGCTGCGCGGTGGTGGTGATCCCGAGCACCGTCGGCTCGGGCATTCAAATCAAGACGATCGAGACGTTGGGCCTCGGTGTGCCGACCGTCGCCACATCGATCGCGCTGCGCGGCATCGACGATCCGCCGCTGGACCTTCGTGTCGCCAACGGCGCCACCGACATGGTGAGTGCCATTCTGGAAGCGTTGAACACGCCGAGGCCGGACGGGCGCGACGGTGCGGCTTGGCGGCTGGCCCGCGAAACGGCGTTCCAGGCGGATGTCGTCGCCGCGCTGGACGGGTTGCTCTGCGTGAAACGAGGGCCGGAAGCGCAAGCGACGGAACCGGCCTGGGTTGCCTTCGAGGGTATGGTTGTCTGAGCAGTGGCCCCTTGGCCTCTCCTGCGCCGATGATACCACCTTGCAGCCGTTGCGTGCATGGGAGCCATGCGCTGGAAGGTGTGGCTCACGCGGCTGGAACATGGTTCAAGGGACTTGCAACACTTCCTCCCAGAACGTTGCATTGCTAGAGCCCGCTCTGTCCTCCCCAGAGCGGGCTCATTTGTGTCCGGATCAGGCGGGCTTGGCCTTTCGCCAGTTGCGGGGCTTCAGCCGTCGGAACAGACCGCGCTTCTCGAACCCTTCGAACATCTCGTCCGGCCCTTCCGGGTCCAGAACCTCGTTGTCGGCCAGCCATTGCTCCATGCCCGTAAGCTCCGGTCGCTCATAGGGGCGAAGCGTCTTGCCTTCGCCGCGCAGCGCCTCGATCGTGGCGATCAGCGAGCCGGTGCGCTCGAGCTGGGCCGTCACGACATCGCGCTTTACGCCGAGATGTTCGGCGAGCAGATCGTCCCGCAGATGGAGGATCGTCGGCCCCTTGTCGAAATTGCCCGGCAGCGAGGTGTCGATCGTCACGTCGCATTCCGTGTCGAGGCGCATCGAGCGGTTGTTGAGGTTGGAGGAGCCGACGCGCAGGATGCGATCGTCGACGATCAGGATCTTGGCGTGGACATAGATCGCGTCGCCTCCATCGGTGAACGGGTGGTAGATGCGGAAGCGGCCATGCCTGTCGTGTTGGCGCAGGACCTCGTGCAGGCGCGCGCGTGCCGTGTCCATCGCCAGCGGTTCCAGCCAGCCCTGCGCGTTCAGAGGGTTGATGAGGACGATTTCCGGCCCGTCCTCCTCGTCCAGCCGCTTGGCGATCGCCTCGGCGATGCGGCGCGATGCGAAATATTGGCTCTCGGCGTAGATCGTCCGGCGTGCCGAGGCGATCTGATCGAGATAGAGCGTCTCGATCTCGGTGATCGGCCCATGGGTGTGCGAGGGCGGGCTCGATCGCGACACGGCCATTCGCACATTCTCGAAATGCGGCTTCAGTTTCTCGGGCCACGGGTCGTAGGTGCGGCCCAGCGGCTCCATCGGTCGCCCGCCGGCATCGTGCCAGCGGTCGCGCGCGACCTGCGCCAGCGCCAGCGCCATCGGGCCGTCCACGGCTGTCGTCGCGTCGTGCCAGGGTTTGTGCGGCTTGCCGCTGACCAGAAGCCGGCGCGGATCGTGATGGACGTGCTCGCGCGTGTCCCAGCGCTCCTCCGTCACGTCGATGCCGCCGCAGAAGGCCAGGCTCTCGTCGATCACGACGATCTTCTGGTGATGCGAAGCGCCGGGCGGATGGGTGCTGTCGAGCTTGGTGTGGATGCGCCGATGACTCATCCATTTCATCACTGTGAAGAGGGTGGAGCCCCGCACCAGCGTCTTCAGGGCGCCGAGGTCCCAGCGCAGGAGATAAACCTCCAGGGCCGGGTTCTGGTCCACAAGCCAATAGATGAAGTCACCGACCTTTTCCGGCGCGTTGTCGCCTTCCGGCCGGCCAAGGCGAATGCGCGCGTCGAAATCCCAGCCCACCAGGACGATGCGGCGTTTGGCGCGCAGCATGGCCGCGCGCGCGTGAACGAAATATTCGTCCGCATCCACGATCAGCGCGGCGCGATGGGCCTCCGCCACGCAGAGGCAATTCCCGCCAGGGCGAAATTGGACTGCCTTCGCTGCGTCGAGAGAGTGCGGTGAGGCGGATTTCGGTTCCGAGGCGCGACCGTGCATGACATCCTTCGGTGCTTCTTCACTATGGCCTGTCCTTAAGCGAGCGACGGCCTGTCCTTAAGCGAGCGACGCCTCGCGGTAATGACAGGTCCGAACCCTCGCGGATCCGTGAGCAAAGATGCGGCAAGATGCGTAAGGGGCAAGCGGCAAAAGGGGGAGCGACCGATCTCCACCGCCTGATCCGGCTGCTCACGCTTCGGTGATCCTTAACGCTGTCTTCCTCCGAGGCTCGATCTTCGGCGAACTCTCGCCACGCTTATGTTGCAAGGCAACAGAAACGACTCCCCGACGTTTCCAACCATCTCGCCGCCGGACCAAGGCGAGAGGAGAGAGACCGACGACGCTCTGACCCGACCAAGCTCCCGAACGGCGCTTTTGCGTGGGGAGCCGGTTCGACGCGAAACCGAACGAGGACCTCTTGCTGAAACGACTTGTCGCGATCGCGGCCCTTTATGCCCTTGTCATCGCCGCGCTACCGACCGCCGCGCTGGCCCAGATCCCGATGATCCCCGGCCTGACCAGCGGAGCGGCAAAGACGCCGCAGACCGAACCAACCGCTGCCGCGACCGATCCGCAGGCGGACCGCGAGGCCTTGCAACGGGTGATCGGCCTCCTCTCGGACGATGCGCGCCGCGCAGCCTTGCTGAACGAGCTGCGCTCGCTCGAGGGCGCTCTGCCCGCCGGCAAGGGGGAGGCCGCAAAGGCGGGTGCGGACGGGGCACAAGGGGCTCCGGCCGAACCCCCGGCCGGGGGCGAGAAAGCCCCCATCATCGGAGAAAAGGGGTTGATCGGCGCGATTTCGTCGAGCCTTGCGGAAAGCGGCGAGGCGGCGCAGACGACATCCCTCGGCGCGCCTGTGGAGGAGAAGCTCACCCAGGCGGCCGACGAGCTTCAATCGCGCATCGACAGTTCGTTCGGCGGCAAGGCGACGCTCGATTTCTTGACCTGGGCGCTGCCCGGCGCCGTCGTGGTCGTCGGCCTCTACGTGTTCCTGTTTCGAAACCGCTGGCTGCGTCGGCGGCGCGAGCTGCAGCAGCGCCCGACCGGCACGGGCTTCCAGATCGCGCGCCGGATTGCACAATGCGTGCCCTTCGGCGTCGTGCCGCTCCTGATCGTGGTGGGCGCGGCCTCGGCCTGGGCCGCCGCCTTCGCGCCGACCTGGCGGGATGGTCGGCTGTTCGTCGCCCTGTTCTCGCCGCTCTTCGCCGCGCTCGTGACGCGCCAGCTTCTCTATTATATGCTGATCGCGCTTGGCCCGACGCGCGGCTGGCGGCTGATCGGCTATGCGCAACGCCGCCTCCTGCGCTGGGTGTCGACGCTGGCCGCCCTTGCGGCGACGGCGGCGATCCTTCGCGAGTTCAGCCTGCGAACCGTGGTCGGCTTCAACGTCGCCGACGTCGCCTCGCTGGTGATCGACCTGTGCCTTGCTGTTCTGACGGCGGCCTTCATCCTTCGTCACCGGCTGACCGTGCGCAGTCTTCTCATTCGCGGCCATCGTGAGGGTAGGGCGAAGGATCGCTCGTCCGGCGTCCTGTCCTCGGCCTTTCGGGGCCTCGCCACGTCGTGGCATCTCGTGGCGCTCGCCTTCGTGGTCGCCAATGTCGTCGCGCGTCTGACGGGGACGGGCAACGGCATGTTCATTCTCGAAAGCACGGCGGCGCTTCTCTACATCTTCGGCGGCTTGGCGCTGCTGGCGGTGGCCAATGCCGGCTTCAGGCGTCTGTCCGGCAATATGAGCCGAGGGCGCATCACGTTGCGGAGCGCGGTGACGCGGCGCTATCTCGATATCTTCCACCTGCTCTTGCAGATCGCGGTCGCCGCCTTCGTGGTGGTGCAGGCGGTGGATGTCTGGGGCTTCGACCTCGCCGGCTGGCTCGGCTCCGAGCGAGGCCAGCGCTTCGTTCAGCCCATGCTCTCGCTCGTCATCGTACCGGCCGTGATTTACGCCATCTGGACGACGATCGACACGGCCGTCACCCATCTCCTGGAGCCGACCGACAGCCGGGGCCGGGCGCGCACCCGTTCGGGCCGCATTCGCACGCTGCTTCCGCTTCTGCGCAACCTCGTCTTCGTGGTCCTATCGATCGTCACCGTTATCGCCATGCTGGCCAATATCGGCGTCGACGTCACGCCGCTACTGGCCGGTGCCGGCGTCATCGGTCTGGCCTTCTCCTTCGGCGCGCAGCAATTGGTGCAGGACGTCATCACCGGCTTCTTCATCATCTTCGAGGACACGATCGCGGTCGGCGACGTGATCTCGACGGGCGATCGGACCGGAACGGTGGAGGGGTTGACGATTCGCACCGTGCGCATCCGCGATGGCAACGGCGCCTTGCACTCGGTTCCATTCAGCCAGATCAAGGCGCTGCAGAACAACTCGCGCGGCTTCGGCATCTTCCCCCTCAACGTGTCCATCGCCTTCGGCTCGGATGCGGACCGGACCATGGAGATCATGCAGGAGGTCGGCCGCCAGATCCTGACCGATCCCGTCTTCGGGGTGGACATGCTGGCGCCGTTGGAGATTTGGGGCGTTGACGGCTTCACGCGGGAAGGCGTCGTCATCAAAGGCGCGATTCGCTGCAAGCCGTTGCAGCAATGGAGCGTTGGGCGGGAGTTCAATCGCCGCCTGAAGCGGCGGTTGGACGAGGAGCAGATCCGCTTCTTCGCCGCCGAGCAGCGCATCGCCGTTCACGAGGACGGGCAGATCCGCCTTGCGACGAACTGAGGTCGAGCGAGCATGATGCGGCCTGCGATGCGCTTGAGGCGAGTGAGGAGCCCAATCTTCCTTGCCTACGCGTCTTCGCGACCGCTGTTGAACACGCCATCATCTCGTCTCTGGATTTGGGGTCCTCCCGCGATCGGCTTCGGCCGATCGCGGGAGGATTCCGTACCGGTTGGGAAAGCGAAGGCAGACTGAGATTTTCCTGTATAATGGGCGTTCGGTCTGGACCGGCCTTTTCACCTGAGGTTACATGGCTCGAAATTGCTGCGTCGAAGGGTGGACCTGTCCTTCCTTTGGGGCAGGGCGGTCAGAGCGAGGCTTGGGAAGGGCGGTTGAACCGCCGTTCAATCCGACGGGGATTGCGGGTGACGGAATGTTATGTCGCTCTTGCGTTCAAACCGCAGATCGGTGCCAATGTCGCTCGCACGGCATCAATTCGTTCGCGATGGAGTCGAGGCCATCGTGAGTCGCCAGCTGAGATCATCTCGGAACAAGGGCCCCGCACGGGGCGTCAGGGAGGAAAATCGATATGCGCATGGGAAAGATGAACTGTTTCGTAGCGGCCGCGAGCCTGCTCGCGCTTGCCGGCAATGCCAATGCGCAGCAGCCGACGACGCTGACGATCGGCACCGTCAACAACAATGACATGATCGTCATGCAGAGCCTGACCGGTGAGTTCACCAAGGCTCATCCGAACATCCAGGTGAACTGGGTGACGCTGGAGGAGAACGTCCTTCGCCAGCGCGTCACCACCGACATCGCGACCAATGGCGGCCAGTTCGATATCATGACGATCGGCACCTATGAGGTTCCGATCTGGTCCAAGAAGGGCTGGCTCGCGCCGCTCGACGCGCTCGGCACAGACTACGACGCCGACGACCTGCTGCCGCCGATCCGCGCGGCGCTCTCGACGGACGGTAAGCTCTTTGCGGCGCCGTTCTACGCCGAGAGCGTGATGACGATGTACCGCAAGGACTTGCTCGACAAGGCCGGCCTCAAGATGCCGGAGAAGCCGACCTGGAGCTTCATCGCCGAAGCGGCGGAGAAGATGACCGACAAGTCGGCCGGCGTGTATGGCATCTGCCTGCGCGGCAAGGCCGGCTGGGGCGAGAACATGGCGTTCCTCGGCAACATGGCCCGCTCCTTCGGCGCCAACTATTTCGACGCGACCTGGAAGCCGCAGTTCGAGAGCGACGGCTGGAAGAAGGCCGTCGCCCTCTATGTCGACCTGATGACGAAGTACGGCCCTCCGGGTGCCGCTTCCAACGGCTTCAACGAGACGCTGTCGCTCTTTGGCCAGGGCAAGTGCGGCATGTGGATGGATGCCACCGTCGCGGCGTCCTTCGTCACCGACCCGAAGCAGAGCCAGGTGCCGGACAAGGTCGGCTTCGCCCCGGCGCCTTGCGGCATCGACAACTGCCCGAACGACGGCGCGAACTGGCTCTGGGCTTGGTCGCTCGGCATTCCGGCTTCGTCGCAGAAAAAGGAAGCGGCCGAGACCTTCGTGTCCTGGGCAACCTCCAAGGCCTATCTCGACCTCGTCGCAAAGGAAAAGGGCCTCGCCAACGTTCCTCCGGGTACGCGTCAATCGCTCTACAAGAACGCCGACTACCTGAAGGCCGCGCCTTTCGCGCAGCAGACGCTGAACTCCATCAATAAGGCCGATCCGTCCATGGGCGAGAACAAGCCTTATGTCGGTCTCCAGTTCGCTGCCATTCCTGAGTTCCAGGGTCTCGGCACGGCTGTCGGCCAGCAGATGGCGTCCGCCCTGTCGGGCTCGACGACCGTCGATCAGGCGCTCGCCGCCGCGCAGGCGCAGGCCACGCGCGAGATGACACGCGCCGGCTACATCAAGTAAGCTCCGAATCGATCCTCCGGCCGGCCCTGTGCCGGCCGGAGGATTCATATGTCGTCGTCGGATGATCGGGAGACATTTGCCGGCCTGAGACCTGTTCGGCCGGCGCACGCGTGGCGCCGAGATCGCGCGCTATCCATCACCAGCCCGCACGGAAGAAGGCGGGCGCTTCGCCCGGGGGGAACTATGGCGACAACGCATACCAAATCGGTCGCGCGCTGGATGATGGCGCCTTCGGTGGTCGCACTGTTCATCTGGATGATCGTGCCGCTCGCCCTGACGCTCTACTTCTCGACCCTGCGATACACCTATTACGACCCGATCACGCCCTTCGTCGGCATCGAGAACTACACCTACTTCCTGTCCGATCCGCGCTTCATCAGCGCCTTCCAGAACACGCTGATCCTCGTCGCCGGGGTGCTCGCGATCACCATGATCGGCGGTGTTCTCATCGCGCTCCTGCTCGATCAGGCCTTTTACGGCCAGACGGTCGTGCGGCTTCTCGTGCTCGCCCCGTTCTTCGTCATGCCGACCGTCGCCGCTCTGGTCTGGAAGAACATGATCATGAACCCGGTGAATGGTGTGATCGCCTGGGCACTGACCACCGTCGGGCTGCAGCCGATCAACTGGCTGACGGACCATCCGCTCCTGTCGATCATCATCATCGTCGCCTGGCAGTGGCTGCCCTTCGCCACGCTCATCCTCCTGACCGCGCTTCAGTCTCTCTCGGAAGAGCAGAAGGAAGCGGCCGAGATGGACGGTGCCGGCCCGATCTCCTCCTTCTTCTACATCACGCTGCCGCACATGAAGCGCGCCATCACCGTGGTGATCCTGATCCAGACGATCTTCCTGCTTTCGATCTATGCCGAAATCTTCGTCACCACCGGCGGCGGCGAGGCGTCCTCGAACCTGCCCTTCCTGATCGCCTCGATCATCTCGCTGGAAGGGGATGTCGGAACGGCGTCGGCGGGCGCCATTGTCGCGGTCGTCCTCGCCAATATCGTGTCGATCTTCCTCGTCCGCCTCGTCGGCAAGAATCTGGAGGCCTGATCCATGGCGCGCGCTGTTTCCAACCGTCAGAAGATTTTCACGACCGTGGTCGCCTGGGTCGTCGGCTTCCTGATCTTCTTCCCGATCCTGTGGACGATACTGACCTCGTTCAAGCCCGAGATCGAGGCGATCGCCATTCCGCCGAAGTTCCTGTTCTTCAACTGGACGACGGAGAACTACGCGGCCATTCAGGAACAGAGAAACTACTTCTCCTTCCTGATGAACTCGATCTACCTCTCGCTCGGCTCGACCTTCCTCGGCCTCGTCTTCGCGATCCCGGCGGCTTGGGCCATGGCCTTCTCGCCGACCAAGCGCACCAAGGACGTGCTCTTGTGGATGCTGTCGACCAAGATGATGCCGGCCGTGGGCGCGCTCGTGCCGATCACCATCCTGTTCCGCACGCTCGGCCTGCTCGACAGCCGGCTCGGTCTGATCGTCGTCTTGACGCTGATCAACCTGCCGATCGTGGTCTGGATGCTCTACACCTATTTCAAGGAAATACCCGGTGAGATCCTGGAGGCGGCCCGCATGGACGGCGCCAACCTGCGCCAGGAGCTGTTCCGCGTCCTGGCGCCGATGGCGGTGCCGGGCATCGCCTCGACCATTCTGCTGAACGTCATCCTGGCCTGGAACGAGGCGTTCTGGACGCTGCTGCTCACAACCACGAACGCCGCGCCGCTCAGCGCCTTCATCGCATCCTTCTCCAGCCCACAGGGGAATTTCTACGCCAAGCTTTCGGCGGCCTCGACGCTTGCAATCGCGCCCATTCTCATCATCGGATGGTTCTCGCAGAAGCAGCTCGTGCGTGGCCTGACCTTCGGCGCCGTCAAGTAAGGGAGTAGACGACATGGCATCGATCCAACTCAAGAACGTCAGCAAGCGCTTCGGCGAGGCCGTGATCATCCCGGACCTGAATCTGGATATTCGCGACGGCGAGTTCGTGGTCTTCGTCGGGCCGTCCGGCTGCGGCAAGTCCACCCTGCTGCGCCTTATCGCGGGCTTGGAGGACACGTCGGACGGCGTGATTTCGATCGACGGGCGGGACGTCACCAACGTGCCGCCGGCCGGGCGCGGCCTCGCCATGGTGTTCCAATCCTACGCGCTCTATCCCCACATGAGCGTCGGCGCCAATATCGGCTTTCCCCTGAAGATGGCGGGCGAAAGCAAGGACGTGATCGACCGCAAGGTTCGGGCGGCGGCGGCCACCCTGAACTTGACCGACTATCTCCAGCGCAAGCCGCGCGAGCTTTCGGGCGGCCAGCGCCAGCGGGTGGCGATCGGCCGGGCGATCGTGCGCAGCCCCAAAGGCTTCCTGTTCGATGAGCCGTTGTCCAACCTAGACGCGGCGCTGCGCGTCAATATGCGCCTGGAGATTTCCGAGCTTCACGCGCAGCTGAAGACCACGATGATCTACGTGACGCACGATCAGGTCGAGGCCATGACCATGGCCGACAAGATCGTCGTCCTGAACCGGGGCAACATCGAGCAGGTCGGCTCGCCGCTGGAACTCTACAGCAACCCGCGCAACATGTTCGTGGCCGGCTTCATCGGCAGCCCGAAGATGAACTTCCTTTCGGGCGCGGCGGCCGCCAAGCACGGCGCCAACACGATCGGAGTGCGCCCCGAGCATCTCGCCATCTCAAAGGACGGCGGCGAGCTGAAGGGCACGGCGGGGGTGTCCGAGCATCTGGGCTCCGACACGTTCATTCACGTGCGTCTCGACAATGGCGAGCAGGTGACGGCGCGCGGCCTCGGCGACTACCGCGTCAGCCATGGTGATCCCGTCTACCTCACGCCCGAAGCCAACCGCATCCATCGCTTCGACCAGTCCGGTCTCGCCGTCGCGGCTTGAGCCGGAATAGAGGCGCAAGGGCCCAGACTTTGCAAACGTGACTCGGAGTTGATAGGGCGGCAGCGATGCCGCCTTATTTCATTTCCGAGGCGGGGTTCGGTCCGGCAAACGCATCGCAGGGCGACGCCGTACCGCGCTCGGAGAAGAGTCGGAACGATGGTCACGGACAATCCATTGACGTTCTCGCCTCGGTGACATAGTCGGCCGCAAGCAGGAGAGGGACGACCATGGCCAACAGGCAGGATCGACGTTACGCGGCCAAGCTGGCGCGGCAGGCGGCGAAGGGGGATCGTTCACCCGCCGCCAAGGCTCTTCTCAAGGCGGCGGCCGATTTCATGGCGGACCGGCCCATCGAGATCGACTTCTCGATGGAGGACATGGATCGGGCCTGGGATCGTCTGAAGCCTGTTCTCTGGGATCAGCTCGAAGAGGATTTTCCGCTTTTCCGACGCGCGCTGTTCGACGACGCGGCATCGCTTCAGGTGACGGCGACGTCGGCGGAGGGCGAGGAGATCGCCCTCGACATTCAGACGGTTCTGTTCCCGGTCGTCGGAAAGCGCGCGACGCTTGAGGCCTTCGCCGCCGACGAGGCGAAGCTTGCCGGGCTCGCCCGATCCTTGCGCGAGTCCGGCGTCGTGCCGGAGCGTTCGTCCGTCGCGATCATGCCGTCCGTCATCGCGGCCTTCTCCGCTGATCTCGATCTGTCGGGTCCGGATCTCGTCTATATGCTGACGAAGTCTCTCGCCGAAACCCTGCTGACGCCGGACGGAGCGGACGGAGCGCTGACATTCGAGGAAAAGGCCGACATGGTTCTCGAATGGATGCCCTCGCTGATGCCGGAAACGGACGGCGAAGGCGAGGTGTCGGGTTTCCTCGTCGGCGTCGTGGCGGTGGAGATCGACACGACGGAATTGTCGGAGGACGAGCTCGAAGCGCAGGACCTCTCCCTTGCGGCCGCCGGCCATGCCTGGGCCGACACCTATGCTTCCGATCTTCCGTTCCGCTTGGGCGGGTTGTCGCTCTGGTCCGATGCCGGCGTCGCGAGCGCCTGGCACAAGGTAGCCTGCGACATCGACGCGGAGATCGAGCGCCGTGGGCTGCCACGCGAGATCGCCGAGGTCCACGCCTATCTCGAAGGCGGGGTCGAGGAGTCACTCCTCGCCGTGCGGTGCGGCGTGACGATGCTGGGTCCGTTTAGAGTGTCGAACAGGCTCGTCTTTACGGATGTGGATGGTTTCGCGGCCGAGGCGGAAAGCCTCGGAGGCGAGCTCATCGAGTACGAGCGCGCCGAACCGTTGCTGAAACTGATTGCGGCAACGGGGGCTCGGTAGAGGAAAACCAGAGCGCGATCTTGTCCGTCGATCCTCGTACGGCCTTTTTGGATCGACATTTTTCTCAGTGAACGGCGTGGGGGGCAGGCGAGAGGCCTCGCCCCCCACGCCGAGACAAGCTTCCGGTTCAGAACTTCGCGGTCATCGGATCGGAACCGATGCGGCCGTCGCTCGCGTCCAGCGCGGCGATGGCCGACAGGTCATCCGCATCGAGCCGGAAGTCGAAAACGTCGAGATTTTCGGCGATGCGGCTCGGCGTCACCGATTTCGGGATGACCACGAGCCCATTGTCGATGTGCCAGCGAATGATGATTTGCGCGGGCGTCTTGCCGTGCCGTTGCGCGATTTTCGCGATCGTGCCGTCCGAGAGCAGCTGGCCTTGGCCGAGCGGGCTCCAGGACTGGGTCGCGATGCCGCGCGCCGCATGGGCCTCGCGCAGGGCGCGCTGCTGAAAGCGGGGGTGAAGCTCGATCTGGTTCAGAACGGGCGCGACGCCGGTCTCGCCGATCAGCCTGTCGAGATGCTCGGCCGTGAAGTTGGAAACGCCGATGGATTTCGCCCGGCCTTCCTCCCTCAGGCGAATGAATGCCTTCCATGTGTCCACGAAGAGACCGCGTGCGGGCGAGGGCCAGTGGATGAGGTAGAGATGGACATGATCCGTGCCGAGCCGCTTGAGGCTTTCCTCGAATGCGCGCAGCGTGCTGTCGAAACCCTGATTCTCGTTCCAGAGCTTGGTGGTGAGGAAGACGTCGTCTCGCGTCACCGATCCCTTTCGTAGACCCTCACCGACGCCGCGCTCGTTCTCGTAGATCGCGGCCGTGTCCACATGGCGATAGCCGACATTCAGGGCCTCGGCCACCGCGCCCGTGGCCGTGTCGTCCGGCACTTGCCATACGCCGAGGCCGACCTGCGGGATGGACCGGCCATCGTTCAGGGGGATCGAGGTCTGTTCGCTCATCGCATCGTCTCCAGTCGATCTGCCCGCCGCCTGTGATTGGTCAGGCGGACTTACGGAAGCTTCCGAAGCAGACAGTTCGGGCGGAACGGGGAAAAGTCGAGAGGGCCAGCCTCGCTTGCCGTGCGGCGGCTGGCCGATCTCACGCGAGCTCGGCCGACCGGACGATGTGAAGACCGGGACGGGCGGTGAGGACCGCGTCGAGAAGCCGGCTGGCGATGCGCTCGGCCGGATTGATGCGCAGAGCCTTGGGAAGGATCGGTCCGGCCGCGCCGGCGAGCGTAAGCGCGATGCGCTCCATCGCGCGATGCTCGGACCGCTCGCCGCCGATCAGCCCCGGCCGTAGGATCGTCGCGGACGAAAAGCCCAGTTCCTTCACCGCCTGTTCGGTCTCGCCCTTGACCCGAGGATAGAGAAAAGGCGAGCCGGCGTTGGCGCCTGCTGCTGAAACGAGCGCAAGGGTCGGCGTGCCCTGCGCGCGCGCCAGCCGCAGGGCGCTGAGGGTGAGGTCATGATCGACATGCCGGAAAGCCGCTGCCGAACCCGCCTTTCTTCGCGTCGTTCCGAGCGCTGAGATTACGGCCTCGGCTGCCCACCATTCCGCCTGCTCGGGAAGGTGCTCGAAGTCGATCTGCGCCGCCCGCAGTTTTCCCTGCGCGGGAATGGCACGGCGTACGGGCGCGATGATCTCTGTGAGGCGAGGATCGCGCAGCGCCTGCTTGAGAACCTCACCGCCGACCAGACCCGTCGCGCCCAGCAAGAGAAGCCTCATTCCCGTCCCTCCCTCGTTTGGCTCTGCTCACCTTAGAAGCCGCGCCACGAGGGCGCCAAGCAATCCCTCGGGAACAATCGCGCGGTTGCATCTCTTGGCCCTTCATCACGAAGCGAGCCTCGTTTCTCAGCACGGAAGAAAGAATGTTCGGAAGTCACAAGAAGGTCCGTTACGCCGTCGTCGCGGGCGGCCAGATCTCGCAGCAGGCGTTCATGCCCGGCATCGCCCGCACCAGCAATTCGGAACTGACGGCGCTCGTCACGGGCGATCCGGTGAAGGCCGACAAGCTGGCCAAGCTCTACGGCATCAAGGCCTGGAGCTACGAGCAGTATGGCGAACTGCTCGCCTCGGGCGAGGTGGACGCGGTGTATGTCGCGACCCCCAATTTCCTGCATCTCTCCTATGCCGTCCCGACGCTCGAAGCCGGCATCCACGTTCTTCTGGAGAAGCCCATGGCCGCCAGCGTCGAGGAGGCCGAGGCCATCCTCGCCGCGCAGAGGAAGGGGGGCGCCAAGCTGATGATCGCCTATCGCCTGCATCACGAGCCGGGAACGGTGGAGATGATCACCCGCGCCCGCAAGGGCGAGTTCGGCGAGTTGCGCAGCTTCGTTTCGACTTTCACCCAGAACATCCGCGAGGAGAATTCGCGCGGCCACAACGGCTATTGGTGCGGCCCGGTGCCGGACATGGGGACCTATCCCTTGAACGCCGTGCGCAACCTGTTCGGTCTGGAGCCGATCGCGGTGCATGCCGTCGGGACCAAGACGCCCAGCCGCGGTTTCAACTTTCACGATACGGTGGCGGTGACGCTACTTTTCCCCGGCGATCGCGTCGGGCAGTTCACGGTGAGCTACGCAACCGCACCCTCGGAATCCTTCGACCTCGTCGGCCGCACGGCGAGCATCCATGCCTCGCCCTGCTTCATGTTTGGGCCGAGCACCGGCATCACCTATGTCGAGAAGACCGACGCTGGCGAGACGAAGCACGAGTTCGACCCGGTCGAGCAGTTCGGAAACGAAACCGAATATTTCTCCGACTGCATCCTGAACGACCGCCAGCCGGAAGCCGACGGCGAGGAGGGCCTCCTCGACATGCGCGTCCTCGCCGCCGTCGAACGCTCCTTGGAGACAGGGGAAACGGTGATGCTCGAGCCGAGGACGCGCGATCGCCATGTCGAGCCGGACCAGGCGCGCAAGCTGAAGCCGGCGAAGGCGCCGAGCGAGGACGAGATGATCAACATCATTCCGCAGTCGGCTTAGGCGAGTTTTGAACAGGCGGCGCGCGCGGTGTGTTTCGCCGCGCCGCCCGTTCGCCGCCTGAAGCGTTGTCAAACCGGAACGTAGGTCGAGGCCTTGACCCGCTTCAAGGTGAAACTCGTGCTGATGGAGCGCACGTTCGGCAGTTCCGTCAGCGCGTTTTTCACGGTCGCCTCGTAGTCGCGAACGCTGCGCGACACGACCTGCAGGAGATAGTCGTGCTCGCCGCTCAGCGAATAGCATTGGAGGATTTCGGGCACGTCGGCGACGGCCTTCTCGAACTCCTGCAGGCGCTCGCGTCTATGCTCGACGATCCTGACGAAACAGAACACCACGATATCGAAGCCCACCGCTTCGGGGTCCACGAGGTATCGCTTCTCGCTGACGATGCCGGCGTCCTGGAGCCTTTGGAGCCGGCGCCAACAGGGCGTGTGGCTGAGCCCGGTCTGCTCGCCGAGCTCGCGCATGGTCAGATCGGGCTTCTGCTGGATGACCCGAAGTATGCGCCGGTCCGCGTCGTCGATCTCCATCGGCGGGGCCTCCCGTCCCCTTGGATCACAGCCTGTCACCTCTGGTGGGCGCTCGGGAGGATGCGGTCCTCGGAGAACGTATCATTCTGGGACAGAATCGCGAAATGAGTTTGAAACGGCTCTAAAAGAGGGACCGTGGCCTCTTCGCATCGTGCCAACGTCATGATGCTGGGAGGCACGTCATGACCAAGTTTCTGACGCTGGACGACAAGTACACGGCGGAGCAGGGCTCTGTTTTCCTGACTGGTATCCAAGCTCTGGTTCGCCTGCCGATGACGCAGATGCGGCGGGACCGGGCCGCTGGCCTCGACACCGGCACCTTCATCTCGGGCTATCGCGGCTCGCCGCTCGGCGGCTACGATCAGCAGCTCCTCAAAGCCCGCAAGTTCCTCGACCAGCATGACATCGTCTTCCAGCCCGGCCTGAACGAAGATCTCGCTGCGGCGGCCGTCTGGGGCAGCCAGCAGCTTCGCCTCTCGCCAGGGGCGAAGAAGGACGGCCTTCTCGGCCTCTGGTACGGCAAGGGGCCGGGTGTCGACCGCTGCGGCGACGTGTTCAAGCACGCCAATGCCGCAGGCACCGCGCGCCATGGCGGCGTGCTGGCCATTGCCGGCGACGATCACACCTGCAAGTCCTCCTCGATCCCGCACCAGTCCGACCACGCCTTCATCTCGGCGGTGATGCCGGTTCTCTATCCATCGTCGGTTCACGAGTTCTTGGAACTCGGCCTGCTCGGCGTCGCCATGTCGCGCTATTCCGGCTGCTGGGTGGGTTTCAAGGTCATTTCCGAGACGGTGGAAACCTCGACTGTCGTCGATCTCGCGCAGGAGAAACGGCAGTTTGTGCTGCCCGGCGATTTCGACCTGCCGGAGGGCGGTCTGAACCTGCGCTGGCCCGACCCGCCGCTGGTGCAGGACGAGCGGTTGCAGGAACATAAGGCCTATGCCGCCATCGCCTTCGCGCGCGCCAATGGCGTGGACCAGGTTGTGGCGGACAGTCCGAACGCGCGCTTCGGCATCGTCGCCTCCGGCAAGGCCTATGAGGATGTGCGCCAGGCGCTGGCCGAGTTGGGCCTGCGCCAGCCAGAATGGGACGCGATCGGCCTGCGCTTCTACAAAGTGCGCATGCCCTGGCCGCTGGAGCCGCAGGGCATCAGGGCCTTTTCGCAAGGCCTGGAGGAGGTGCTGATCGTCGAGGAGCGGCGCGAGATCATCGAAAACCAGATCAAGCAGCAGCTTTTCAACTGGCGCGCCGACGTGCGACCGCGCATCATCGGCAAGTTCGACCACGACGACCATCCGTTCCTATCGCTTTCGGCGGGGCTGACGGTCTCCACCGTCGCGCGGGCGATCGCCGATCGTGTGCTGCGTCTCGACTTGCCGGCCCCCCTTGCCGCGCGCATCCGCGAGCGGCTGGCCGTCGTGGAGGCAGCGGAGGCGCGCGGCAGCGCCCACACGGCGCCGGTGATCCGCCTTCCGCATTACTGCCCCGGATGCCCGCACAACACCTCCACTCGCGTGCCGGAAGGCTCCAAGGCGATGGCCGGGATCGGCTGTCACTTTATGGTCCAGTGGATGGACCGCAACACCGAAACCTTCACCAATATGGGCGCGGAGGGCGTGCCCTGGACGGCGATCGGGCGCTTCACTGAGGAGCGTCACCGCTTCGTCAACCTGGGCGATGGGACTTACTTCCATTCCGGTCATCTGGCGATCCGCCAGTCCGTCGCCGCCGGTGCGAACATCACCTACAAGATCCTTTACAACGACGCCGTCGCCATGACGGGCGGCCAGCCGATCGACGGCGTGCTGACGCCGCAACAGATCACGCATCAGATGCAATACGAGGGCGTCGCGCGCATCGTCCTCATGTCCGACCGGCCGGACGTCTACAGCCCGACGGAACTGGCGCCGGGGACCGAGATTCGACACCGCGACGAGATCGACGTCGTGATGCGTGAGTTGCGCGAGGTGCCGGGCGTCACGGTGATCGTCTACGAGCAGACCTGCGCCGCCGAGAAACGGCGTCGGCGCAAGCGCGGCACGGCGGTCGATCCCGACATCCGGCTCTGGATCAATCCGGCCGTCTGCGAGGGCTGTGGGGACTGCTCGCAGACCTCCAACTGTATCGCGGTGGAGCCGGAAGAGACCGAGATGGGGCGCAAGCGCCGCATCAACCAATCCGCCTGCAACAAGGACCTTTCCTGCGCCAAGGGCTTCTGCCCGTCCTTCGTCACCGTGCGCGGCGCCAAGCCGAAGCGTCGCGAGGCGCTGGGTCGCCCGGATACCGCCGCGCTGCCCGAGCCGACGCTGCCGGAGATCGACCGCGCCTGGAACATCGCCGTCACCGGCGTCGGCGGCAGCGGGGTCTTGACCATCGGCGCGCTGCTCGGCATGGCCGCGCATCTGGAAGGCAAGATCCCGATGATCCTCGACATGGCGGGTCTCGCCCAGAAGGGCGGCGCCGTTCTCAGCCATGTGCGCATCGCGCGGGCCGACCGGCCGGTCGCCGCACCGCGCATCGCGGCGGGGGGCGCCGATCTGCTTCTGGCCGCCGACTCCGTCGTGGCGGCGTCGAAGGACAGCATCGTCCTTTGCGATCCCGCCCGCACCCACGCCGTTCTCAACACGCGGACCATGCCCGTTTCGGATTTCGTGCGGCAGCGCGACTTTGACTTCAAGGAAGCGGCGGTCGAGCGCACGGTGGAGCGGGCCGTCCGCCACCGCGAGAATTTCCGCAATTTCTCCGGGCTCGCCGTCGCTCTGTATGGCGACGAGATCGGGGCCAACATGCTGATGCTGGGCTACGCCTGGCAGAAGGGCTTGGTGCCGCTGGAGCGCCAGTCAATTACCCAGGCGATCGAGATCAACGCGGTTTCGGTGCCCTTCAACCTCGCGGCCTTCGACTGGGGCCGGATTCTGGCCGACGATCCCGCCGCGATCGCGCATCTGATGGAGGATGAGGAGCGCCCGAAGCCTCTGGCGGAGATGACCAACGAGGAAATCATCGCCCATCGCAAGGCGCATCTCACCGCCTATCAGAATTCGGCTCTCGCGCGGCGCTACGGCAAGCGGGTGGAGCGCTTCGCACGCGCCTCTGCGCAATGGGACGAGAAGGGCGATCTCGCTCGCGCCGTCGCCATCGGCTACGCGAAGGTGCTGGCCTACAAGGACGAGTACGAGGTCGCGCGCCTTTACAGCGAACCGAGCTTCCGCGAAGGGCTCCAAAAGACGTTCGACGGCTCCTTGCGCCTATCCCTCAACCTCGCGCCGCCCATGCTGCCGGGCACGGACGCCAATGGGAGGCCGAAGAAGCGCGAGTTCGGCGCCTGGATACTGCCGGTCTTCGGCCTGCTCGCCCGCTTCAAGCGTCTGCGCGGCACAGCGTTCGATCCGTTCGGGCGCACGGCCGACCGCAAGCTCGAGCGCCGGCTCATCGCGCTTTACGAGGCTGATCTCGATTTCGCCGAAGCGCACGTGTCTCCCCTGACCTTTGCCCCGACCAAGGCGCTGCTGGGGCTGGCCCAGGACATCCGCGGATTCGGCCCGGTGAAGGAGGCGGCCTTCGAAAAGGCCATGGCGAGGCGCGAGGCGCTGCGCGCCGAGATCGAGGCGGCGCGGGGGGCGCTGGTGGCGATCGCGGCGGAATGAGTTCGAGTTCGGGAGGACGCTGATGTTCAACAATTCCATGGTGTTCGACCTCGGCGACGAGGTGAACGCGCTGCGCGATATGGTTCACCACTGGTCGCAGGAGCGGCTGAAGCCGATCGCGGCCGAGATCGACCGCACCAACAGCTTTCCGAACGAGCTCTGGCGCGAGATGGGCGCGCTCGGGCTTCTCGGAATCACAGTGGAGGAGGAGTTCGGAGGCGCGGCCATGGGCTATCTCGCCCATGTCGTGGCGGTGGAGGAGATCGCCCGGGCCAGTGCTTCCGTCTCGCTTTCCTACGGCGCGCATTCCAATCTCTGCGTCAACCAGATCCGCTTGAACGGCTCGCCCGAACAGAGGGCGCGCACCTTGCCCAAGCTCGTTTCGGGCGAGCATGTCGGGGCGCTCGCCATGTCGGAGGCAGGGGCGGGGTCCGATGTCGTTTCCATGCAGCTCAGGGCCGAGAAGCGCGGCGACCGCTATGTCCTGAACGGCACCAAATATTGGATCACCAATGGCCCCGATGCGACGACGCTCGTGGTCTATGCCAAGACCGACCCGGCGGCGGGCTCGCGCGGCATCACCGCCTTCCTGATCGAACGCGGGATGCAGGGCTTTTCCTCCTCGCCGCATTTCGACAAGATCGGGATGCGCGGCTCCAACACGGCTGAACTTCTGTTCGAGAATGTCGAAGTTCCCTTCAAGAACGTGCTGGGTGAGGAGGGGCGGGGCGTCCGGGTCCTGATGTCAGGGCTGGATTATGAGCGCGTCGTCCTGTCGGGCATCGGCCTCGGCGTCATGGCCGCCTGCATGGACGAGATCATGCCCTACATGGTCGAGCGCCGGCAGTTCGGCCAGCCGATCGGCTCGTTCCAGATCATGCAGGCCAAGATCGCCGACATCTACACCAAGCTGAACTCGGCGCGAGCCTATGTCTACGAAGTGGCGCGCGCCTGCGACCGGGGGCGGGTGACGCGCCAGGACGCGGCGGCCTGCGTCCTCTATGCCTCCGAGGAGGCGATGAACGTCGCGCATCAGGCCGTGCAGGCCATGGGCGGCGCCGGCTACATGAACGAGATGCCGGTCTCGCGCCTGTTCCGCGATGCCAAGCTGATGGAGATCGGGGCGGGAACCAGCGAAATCCGCCGGATGCTGATCGGCCGCGAACTGGTCGGGGCGCAGCGCTGATGGGCGTTCTCCGGTCGAAACTCGTCGCCGGCTCGGCCCAGTTCGCCGCCAACCGGGCCGCCCATCTCGTGAGCATCGCCGAGATCGAACGTGTCGCCGAGACGGTGCAGGCCGGCGGCAGCCCCTCCGCCCGCGCGCGGCATGTCGAGCGCGGTAAGCTCCTGCCGCGTGACAGGGTGAACCATCTCCTGGACCCCGGCTCGCCCTTTCTCGAAATCGGCACCTTCGCCGCGCATGGGCTCTATGACGACGCCGTTCCCTCGGCTGGAATGGTCGCCGGCATCGGCCGGGTCTCGGGTCGCGAGGTCATGGTTCTCGCCAACGACGCCACGGTAAAGGGCGGCACCTACTTTCCGCTGACCGTGAAGAAGCATTTGCGGGCGCAGGAAATCGCAGCCGAAAACCGCTTGCCCTGCCTCTATCTCGTGGATTCGGGCGGCGCGAACCTGCCCTACCAGGACGAGGTCTTCGCCGATCGCGACCATTTCGGCCGCATCTTCTTCAACCAGGCGCGCATGTCGGCGGCCGGCATTCCACAGATCGCGGTGGTCATGGGCTCCTGCACGGCGGGCGGCGCCTATGTCCCGGCCATGTCGGACGTCACCATTATCGTGCGCGAGCAGGGCACGATCTTCCTCGCCGGGCCGCCCCTGGTGAAAGCCGCGACGGGCGAGTTGGTTACGGCCGAGGATCTCGGCGGCGGCGACGTTCACACCCGCCTGTCCGGCGTTGCGGACGCTTTGGCCGAAGACGACCGGCACGCGCTGGCGCTGGCGCGCCAAGCGGTCGCCAGCCTCAACTCCGAGAAGCGGGCCGCCCCTGCGCTTCAAGCGCCCGAAGAGCCGGCCTACGACCCGGAGGAGATCCTGGGCGCCGTGCCCGCCGATCTGCGCACCCCCTACGACATTCGCGAGGTGATCGCCCGGATCGTCGACGGCTCGCGCTTCGACGAGTTCAAGGCGCGCTATGGCGAGACGCTGGTCTGCGGCTTCGCCCATGTGTTCGGCATTCCCGTCGGCATCGTCGCCAACAATGGCGTTCTCTTTTCCGAAGGCGCGCTCAAGGGCGCGCACTTCGTCGAGCTCTGCTCCCAGCGCTTCATTCCGCTGGTCTTCCTCCAGAACATCACAGGCTTCATGGTCGGGCGCAAATACGAAGCGGGCGGCATCGCCAAGGACGGCGCCAAGCTCGTGACCGCCGTCGCGACCACCGCCGTGCCGAAGGTGACCATGCTGGTCGGCGGCTCCTTCGGCGCCGGCAATTACGGGATGGCCGGTCGGGCCTATTCGCCCCGCTTCCTCTGGACCTGGCCGAACAGCCGCATCTCGGTGATGGGCGGCGAGCAGGCGGCGGGGGTTCTGGCAGATGTGCGCCGCGCCGCCATGGCGAAAGCCGGACGCGACTGGTCCACCGAGGAGGAGGAGGCGTTCAAGCGGCCGACCGTCGAGATGTTCGAGACGCAGTCCCGCCCGCTCTACGCCTCCGCTCGTCTGTGGGACGATGGGATCGTGGACCCGCGCAGGAGCCGCGAAGTCCTGGCGCTGTCGCTGTCGGCTTCGCTGAACGCGCCGATCGAGCCCACGCGCTTCGGCCTGTTTCGGATGTGAGGAGAGGCGCGATGTTTCATAAACTCCTCGTCGCGAACCGGAGCGAAATCGCGGTTCGCGTCATGAAGACGGCCCGGCGGATGGGCATCCGCACGGTCGCCATCCATTCCGATGCCGATCGGAACGCGCTGCATGTGCGCGCCGCCGACGAGGCCGTGCTGATCGGCCCCGCGCCCGTCAGTGAGAGCTATCTCAAGGGCGAGGCCATCGTTGAGGCCGCGCGCCGGACGGGCGCGGAGGCCATTCACCCCGGCTATGGATTCCTGTCGGAGAATCCTGGCTTCGTGGAAGCGGTCGAGGCGGCGGGCCTCGTCTTCGTGGGGCCGCCCGCTTCGGCCATTCGCGCCATGGGCCTGAAGGATGCGGCCAAGCGCCTGATGGAAGCGGCCGGGGTGCCAGTGGTTCCCGGCTATCACGGCGTCGACCAGCAGACGGAGACCCTACGACGCGAGGCCGCCGCGATCGGCTATCCCGTCCTCATCAAGGCGCGGGCCGGCGGCGGCGGCAAGGGCATGCGACTGGTGGAGCGGCCGGCGGATTTCGCGGCCGCTCTGGAGGGCGCGCGGCGCGAAGGGCAGGCGAGCTTCGGCGATCCTGCGGTTCTGATCGAGCGTTATGTCACCGCGCCTCGCCATGTCGAGATCCAGGTCTTTGCCGATGGCCATGGCCATGTCGTTCATCTTTTCGAGCGCGACTGCTCGCTGCAGCGCCGGCACCAGAAGGTCATCGAGGAAGCGCCGGCGCCGGGCATGACCGAGGAGGTTCGCGAGGCCATGGGCCGCGCCGCCGTGGAGGCCGCGCGCGCCATCAGCTATCGTGGCGCCGGCACGGTGGAATTCATCGCCGACGGCTCGCAGGGGCTGAGGCCGGACCGGTTCTGGTTCATGGAGATGAACACGCGGCTCCAGGTGGAGCATCCCGTCTCCGAGGCGATTACCGGGCTCGACTTCGTGGAGCTGCAACTGCGCGTCGCGGCCGGAGAGGAGCTTCCCTTCCGGCAGGAGGACTTGCGCATTCGCGGGCACGCTGTCGAGGCGCGGCTTTATGCCGAGGATGTCACCAGGGGCTTTCTTCCCGCGACGGGCCGGCTCGACCATCTCCGCTTTCCCCCGGCCGCAGCGTTCGAACCCAGCCCCTTGCGCATCGACAGCGGCGTCGAGGAGGGGGACGAGATCACGCCCTGGTACGACCCGATGATCGCCAAGGTGATCGTCCACGGAAGCGATCGGCCGGCCGCTCTCAGAGCACTAGCCGAGGCGCTGAACGGGATCGAAGTCGCCGGCACGGTCACCAATATCGCCTTCCTCGCCCGCCTTGCGCGGGAGGCGAATTTCGTGGCGGGAGATGTCGATACCGGTCTGATCGGGCGCGCCGGGGAAGCGCTGCTTCGAGCGGGCGAACCCTCGGCGGACGCGCCAATTGTGGCCGGCTTGGCGCTCGCTGGACTGCTCGATCCACCCGAGGGAAACGATCCCTGGTCGCGCCTGCGCGGTTTTCGGTCCTGGGGCCGACCGGACTTTGCCTTACGACTGGTGCGGGACGGAGAGGAAATCGAACTCTCGCTGGCGCTGATCGAAGGGGGCGTGCGCCTTTCCGACGGCGCGACGGTCCGGCTTCACCGCGACGGGGCACGGGTCGTGGTGGAACGCGAGGGCCATCGCCGCTCCCTCGGGCTCGTGGTGAAGGGAAGCCGCGCGACGGTCTTCGAGGCCGGGGGCGCGGCGACCTATTCGCTGCCCGACCCGCTCGACAGAACCAGGGGGAACGCTGCGGGCGGAAACGCCATCTTGGCCCCGATGCCCGGCCTTGTGACAAAGCTGTGGGTTTGCGCGGGCGAGCGGGTCTCAACCGGTGATCCCGTCGCGGTGATCGAGGCCATGAAGATGGAGCACACGCTTAACTCGCCTCGCGACGGGGTGATCGGCGAAATCCTCGTCGCCGAAGGGGCGCAGGTCAGCGACGGCGACAGTCTCGCGGTTTTGGAGCCTGCGGCGGATGGGTGAGCGGGTTGTACTGTTCGAGATGGGTCCGCGCGACGGGTTGCAGAACGAGGCACGAGCGATCCCCACAGCGGACAAGATCCGCCTGATCGATCTCCTCTCGGCCGCAGGCCTCTCGAAGATCGAGACCACAAGCTTTGTCAGCCCCAAATGGGTGCCGCAGATGGCGGATGCGTCCGAGGTTCTGGCAGGCATCTCCCGGCGTTCCGGCGTCACCTACGCCGCGCTGACGCCCAATCTACGCGGGCTGGAGAGAGCCATCGCGGCCAGGGCCAATGAGGTCGCGGTCTTCGCCTCCGCTTCGCAAGGCTTTTCCCGCGCCAACATCAATTGCTCGATTGCCGAAAGCCTGGCGCGCTATGCCGGCGTCATCAAGGCGGCGAAAGCGGCAGGGCTGCCGGTGCGCGGCTATGTCTCCTGCATCACGGATTGCCCCTATGACGGGCTTGTAGAGCCAACGGCCGTGAGTGCTGTTGCAAACGCGCTTCTCGACCTCGGCTGCTACGAGGTGAGCCTTGGCGACACGCTCGGCCGGGCGACGCCGGAGAGAGTCGGCCGGCTCCTGCATCACCTCCTGTCCGAGCTGCCGGCGGCGCGGCTGGCGGCCCATTTCCACGACACGTCGGGCCGGGCGCTCGAAAATCTGGAGGTCGCCTTGGGAGCGGGGCTGCGCAGTTTCGATGCCTCCGTGGCGGGGCTGGGCGGCTGCCCTTTCGCGCCCGGGGCCAAGGGCAATGTGGCGACCGAGGCCGTCGTGGCGCGCCTTGCCAAACTCGGTTTCGAGACCGGCATCAACACTTCTCGGCTGGCCGAGGCCGCCGCATTCGCTCAGAGCTTGAGGAGCCCGGCATGAGCTACGAGACCTTGGCCGTGGAGAAGGGCGCGCACGGCGTCGTGACGCTCACCCTGAACCGGCCGGAAAAGCGCAACGCGCTGTCGGCTGCGATGATCGGCGACCTGACGCGGTTTGCCGCCGAGTTGAACGAGGAAACGGGCGTCCGCGCCGTTGTGCTGCGTGGGGCCGGCGAGGTGTTCTGCGCGGGCGGGGATCTGGGCTGGATGAAGGCGCAGGTCGAGGCGGATCGGGCGACGCGCATGGACGAGGCACGCAAGCTCGCCGGCATGTTGAAGGCGCTGAACGAGTTGCAGACTCCGCTGATCGGCGCGATCCACGGCGCGGCCATGGGCGGGGGCGCGGGTCTCGTCAGCGTCTGCGATGTCGCGGTCGCGACCTCCGACGCGCGCTTCGGCTTCACCGAAACCCGCCTCGGCCTCATCCCAGCGACGATCGGACCCTATGTCATCGCACGGCTCGGCGAAGGCAGGGCGCTGCGGGTTTTCATGTCGGGGCGGGTGTTCGGCAGCGAAGAGGCGGCGAGCCTCGGTCTCGTGGCACGCGTGGTCGAGCCTTCGTCGCTCGATCAGGCCATCCGTGAGGAGGTCGCACCCTATCTTGCGGCCGCGCCCGGCGCGGTGGCGCGCGCGAAGGCGCTGGCGCGGCGGTTGGGCTCAGCCATCGACGAGACTGCGATCGAGGTTTCGATCGCGGCTCTCGCGGATTGTTGGGAAACGGAGGAGGCGCGGGCGGGCATCTCCGCGTTTCTGGAGAAGCGTTCGCCGCCTTGGGCGATCGCCTCGGCGTAATAGTCGGGCGGCACCGCCCAACCATCCCGCCTTACGCGTCAGGCCGCCTCGTAGTCCTTCGCGCCCGTCTTGGCCGCTGCTGCGCCCCGATCGCCCCGCCAGCCCAGCGCCGGCGCGACATGGGTCAGGATGCTTTCGATCACATGCGCGTTGTAGGCGACGCCGAGCTGGTTCGGCACGGTGAGAAGCAGCGTGTCCGCCTCCGCAATGGCCTCGTCTGCCCTCAGGTGCTCGATCAGGCGATCGGGCTCCGCCGCATAGGACCGCCCGAACACCGCGCGCATGTTGTCGATCACGCCGACCTGATCGGTGCTGTCACCACGACCGAAATAGGCCCGGTCCTCGTCGTTCACGAGCGCGAAGATCGAGCGCGAGACGGACACGCGCGGCGTCCTCGCATGGCCGGCCTCCTTCCACGCCTCGCGATAGGCCCTGATCTGCCGCGCTTGCTGGACATGGAACGGCTCGCCCGTCTCGTCCGCCTTCAGCGTCGAGCTTTGGAGGTTCATGCCCTGCTTGGCCGCCCAGATGGCGGTGGCGTCTGACGCCGAACCCCACCAGATGCGCTCGCGCAGGCCGTCTGAATGCGGTTCGATCCGAAGGAGGCCCGGAGGGTTTGGGAACATCGGGCGCGGGCTCGGCTCGGCGAAGCCTTCGCCCTTGAGGAGTTCGAGGAAGACCTCCGCGTGCCGACGGCCCATGTCGGCGTCGCTTTCGCCCGGCGCGGGCTGAAAGCCGAAATGACGCCAGCCGTCCACGACCTGTTCGGGCGAGCCTCGGCTCAGGCCGAGCTGAAGACGGCCGCCGGCGATGAGGTCGGCCGAGCCCGCGTCTTCCGCCATGTAGAACGGATTCTCGTAGCGCATGTCGATGACGCCGGTGCCGATCTCGATCCGGCTCGTCTTCGCGCCGACCGCCGCAAGAAGCGGGAAGGGCGAGGCGAGCTGGCGCGCGAAGTGATGGACGCGGAAGTAAGCGCCGTCCGCGCCGAGCTCCTCCGCCGCGACGGCGAGGTCGATGGACTGGAGCAGCGTGTCGGCGGCGGAGCGGGTGCCCGATCGCGGCGAGGGCGACCAGTGGCCGAAGGAAAGGAAGCCGATCTTTTTCATGCGATGGTTCTCGCGGCAAATCGGGACCAGCGCGCACACGCTCCGATCACGATGGAAGAACGTGCGCCCCGGCGTGCAGATGCGCAGCCAAGACCTCGTCCGTATGCACCGCAACTTAAGCTGCCTCTGGCCCGATATGAACGGCAACCGATGATGAAGCAGTGTTCAGTTCTAGTGAACGATCAACCGGTCATTTGACATTTCGATACTTGTCATTCGTTCGCAGAAGAGCATCACCAACGGCGCGCTCGGCCTCGACCGATCAAGCCGTGTCTTATGCGTCGTCGCCGTTCTGGTCTGTCGAGTTTGCCGTGTCGGACTCGCCATTTCGCCGTTCGACTATCGCGGCGTGAATGCCGGGTCGTTTCGCAAGCCTAGCGACGCTATTGCGAACGCTGTCGGGAGACACGCGGACGAGCTGCACCACGAGATCGTTCTGGCCGTTTTGGCCGATCGTTTCCCTGACGCGCCGGATCTGTCCGCCCCGGACCTGAAGAAGGCTTTTCAGGTCTCCGGGCGAAACCGCATCATGGTCGGCCCGGATGCGCACCACGCAGCTTTAAAGACGCGTGCGATAGGCGTCCTCAAGCGGTTTCATTCCGGCGAGGATCACGAGAATGATGACCGTCGCGGCCCCTGCGGCGAAATACAGCCCGCCACCCGCGGCCAGCCCCAGCGCCGCCACGGCCCAGATGCTGGCGGCCGTAGTCAACCCGCGTACGATGTTTCCCCTGAGGAGGATCGCGCCGGCCCCCAGAAATCCGACGCCGGAGACGACTTGCGCCGCGATACGGGAGGGATCAAGCGTCACATGCTCCATCTCGGTCGCGTGCTGGAAGCCATAGGCCGACACGATCATGAAGAGACATGCGCCGACGCAGACCAGCATGTGCGTTCGTATGCCGGCCGACCAGAGAAGCCGCTCGCGCTCGAAGCCGATGAAACTGCCAAGGGCTGCGGCGGTCAGAAGCCGCAGGACGATGTCGCCATTCGAGATCATTGCCGGCTAATGATCACGCGCGCGTGAGGTTCCCGTGGGCGGACTCGAGGTCCGCGCCTGGAGCAGGCAGTGCTATCCGACATGATCGGACTGACGCTCGGCTCTCTCGGAGCCCATGCATTCCTCAGCCTATTCGTGCCGCCTCGATCGCGGCAACATCGATCTTGCGCATGGTCATCATCGCCTCGAACGCGCGTCGCGCTTCCTCGCCGCCGGCCGCCAAGGCCTCGGTCAAGACACGCGGCGTGATCTGCCAGGACAGGCCCCAGCGATCCCGGCACCATCCGCAGGCGCTTTCCTGGCCGCCATTGCCGACGATCGCGTTCCAGTACCGGTCGGTTTCCGCCTGGTCGTCCGTCGCGATCTGGAAGGAGAAGGCCTCGCTGTGCTTGAACGCCGGCCCGCCGTTGAGCCCAAGGCACGGCACGCCCGCGACCGTGAATTCGACGGTCAAGACATCGCCCGCCTTGCCGGACGGAAAGTCGCTCGGCGCGCGATGGACCGCCGTCACCGCGCTGTCGGGAAAGGTCTCGGCATAGAAGCGCGCGGCCGCCTCGGCCTCGCGATCGAACCATAGGCAGATCGTGGTCTTGGGGCTCATGCGTCCTCCTCCATAACCGAGCCTGAAGGTTCGGCTTTTCCCATCACGCCGGCCAGATCGTCAGGTCAGATACCGGCGGAACCAGTCGATGGTGCGGGTCCAGGCGAGCTCGGCCGCCGCCTGATCGTAGCGCGGCGTCGAGTCGTTGTGGAAGCCGTGGTTCACGCCGGGATAGATATGAGCCTCATAGGTCTTGCCGTTCGCCTTCAGGGCGGCCTCGTAGGCGGGCCAGCCCTCGTTGATGCGCGTGTCGAGTTCGGCATAGTGGATTAGAAGCGGTGCCCGAATGCGGGGCACGTCCTCCGCCCTCGGCTGGCGTCCATAGAAGGGCACGGCGGCGCCGAGATCAGGCCGCGCCACGGCCGCCGCGTTGGTGACGCCGCCGCCATAGCAGAAGCCGGTGATGCCGATCCGCCCCGTCGTCGCCTCGTGCCCGGTCAGGAAATCCACGGCCGCGAGGAAGTCGTTCATTAGCTTTTCGGGATCGACCTCCGCCTGCAGCTCGCGCCCCTTCTCGTCGTTTCCGGGATAGAGTCCGACCGACGTGAGCCCATCGGGCGCGAGCGCGACGAAGCCGGCCTTGGCCACGCGGCGCGCGACGTCCTCGATATAGGGGTTGAGGCCTCGGTTCTCGTGCACCACGACAACGCCCGGCACCTTGCCGGTCGCCTTAGCCGGCTTCACGAGATAGGCTCGCACCTCGCCATGCCCGTCGGGCGAGGGGTACATGATGTATTCGGGGACGATCTCGGGATCGGTGAACTCGACCTGAGTGGCCAGCGCGTAGTCCGGGCTGAGAGCCGTGAGGATCGCGGCCGCCGTCAGTCCGCCGACCGCGAACTTGGCCGCTCGCTCCAGAAACTCGCGCTTCGTGACGCGGCCATGGGCATAGCCGTCGTAGAGCTCAAGAAGCTCGGGATGGAAGTCCTTGGCCGTCAGGCGTTGGGTCATGAATCATCCTCCTGCCGAGACTTGAGCATCCTTCGCAATGCTTAGCAACGACGGGAGCGGGGTCGCCGCGTCGCGACCATGCGCGCAATTGTCTCGGAAGGGTTCGGGCGATTCGCCGTCGAAGCGCTCCGAACTTCCATCGCGAGCGGGGCAAGCTCAAGTGTGCGAGTACGCCACATGGAATCTTAAACCGTTTCATTCCGGGTTCTGGGCCTCGTGCGAAGCCGACCCTCCTGACAGGACGGCCCGGTTCGGCCAAAAAAGGGGCCGGGGCTGGCCGTTCGGGAACAGCCGTGCTCAGTTCGTTGCTGGCGATCCGTCTTGAGGAGGCCTTCCGGCGCCGATGTGCGGCGGGGGATGAGGTGACGGTTCGCCCAATGCGGACGAGGCATCGATCCAACGTTCGGCTCACCCGGTGGGCCGCGCAGGCGGATCGTGCCGTGTCATCCGACGGCTCGGCGGAGGCTGGTTGCAGGCTTCGCCGCCGGCCGGTTTCGCGCCTGCCTGTGATCCCTGCCGGATCGGGGCCAGCTCGAATTCTATCGACCGCCACGGCGGTCCAGTCTGAGGGAGTGGGAGAGACATGAAATTCGGTGTGCCCCGGGAGGTCCGGGCGGGCGAGCGGCGCGTGGCGCTGACGCCGGAAAGCGTCGGGCGGCTCGGCAAGTTGGGTTACGAATGCCTGGTGGAAACCGGCGCCGGAGATGCCGCGCGCTTTTCCGACGAAGCCTATGCCGCAGCCGGCGCTAGGGTGGTGCCCGATGCCGCTGCGCTCTGGGCCGATGCCGACATCGTCGCCAAGGTTCGCCCGCCGGAGTCGGAGGAGGTCGAGAAGACCCGCTCCGGTCAGATCCTCATATCTTTCCTTTACCCCGCTCAGAGCCCCGAGCTGCTGGAAAGCCTTCGCGAGAAGGGCGTCACCGCGCTCGCCATGGACATGGTGCCGCGCATCAGCCGCGCCCAGAAGATGGACGCTCTGTCCTCCATGGCCAACATCGCCGGCTATCGAGCCGTGATCGAGGCGGGCAACCAGTTCGGCCGCTTCTTCACCGGACAGATCACGGCGGCCGGCAAGGTGCCGCCGGCCAAGGTGCTGGTGATCGGCGCGGGCGTCGCCGGGCTCGCCGCCATCGGCACAGCGCAGTCGCTGGGCGCGCAGGTGCGCGCCTTCGACGTGCGGCCGGAGGTGGCCGAGCAGATCCAGTCCATGGGCGCCGAGTTCCTGTTTCTCGACTTCGCGGATGCCGCCGACGGCGCGGCGACCGGCGGCTATGCCGCGCCCTCCAGCCCGGAGTTCCGCGCCAAGCAGCTCGAACTCTTCCGCGCCCAGGCGCCGGAGGTCGACATCGTCATCACAACGGCCCTCATTCCCGGCCGCGACGCGCCCAAGCTGTGGCTCGCCGACATGGTCGAGGCGATGAAGCCCGGCTCGATCGTGGTGGATCTCGCCGCCGAACGGGGCGGAAATTGCGATCTCACCGTGCCCGACGAGGTGATCGAGACCGCGAACGGGGTTCGGATCGTCGGCTACACCGACTATCCCAGCCGCATGGCGACCCAGGCCTCGACGCTCTACGCCACCAACATCCGCCACATGATGGACGACTTGACGCCGAACAAGGACGGCGTGCCGGTGGTCAACATGGAAGACGACGTCATTCGCGGCGCGACGGTGACGCACGCCGGCGCCATCACCTATCCTCCGCCGCCGCCCAGGATCCAGGCCATCGCCCGGCAGCCGGCCAAGAAGGCGGTCGAAGAAACGGCAGGCGAAAAGGCGCTGCGCGAAGCGGCGAGCGCCAAGAAGGCGGGCCAGCGACAGGTCATGCTGCTGGCGGCCGGCGCCGTTCTTCTCATGCTGATCGGCCTCACGGCGCCGCCGAGCTTCCTGCAGCACTTCGTGGTCTTCGCCCTGTCCTGCTTCGTCGGCTACCACGTCATCTGGAACGTCAGCCATGCGCTGCACACGCCGCTGATGGCGGTGACCAACGCGGTCTCCTCCATCATCATTCTCGGCGCGCTGCTGCAGATCGGCTCGTCCGGCTGGATCGTGACGATCCTGGCCGGGCTCGCCATCCTCATGGCGTCCGTCAACATCTTCGGTGGGTTCATGGTGACCCGCCGGATGCTGAAAATGTTCCAGAAGAGCTGAGCGGGGAGCCGATCACATGAGCCAAGGTCTCGTCGGCGCGTCCTATATCGTCGCCTCCATCCTCTTCATCCTGTCCCTGGGCGGCCTGTCCAACCAGGAAAGCGCCAAGCGCGCCGTGTGGTACGGCATCGTCGGAATGGCGCTGGCCGTCTTCGCCACCATCACCGGGCCCGCCGTCGGCGCGCTCTGGCTGGTCGTGCCGCTTATCGTCATCGGCGGCCTCACTGGCGGCTGGCTCGCCGGCCGCGTGCAGATGACGCAGATGCCTGAGCTCGTCGCCGCTCTCCATTCCTTCGTCGGGCTGGCCGCCGTGTTCATCGGCTTCAACGCCGATATCGAGGCGGCCCATGTCGCTCATGCGCTGGCCACCGGCACAGGCGACCTTCTCACGGGCTTCGCCGCGACGCTCGCCCATAAGACGCCGGTGGAACTGTCGATCATGCGTGTCGAGGTGTTCCTCGGCGTGTTCATCGGCGCCGTCACCTTCACCGGCTCGGTGGTCGCCTACGGCAAGCTCTCGGGGCGCCTGGATTCCAAGGCGCTGGTCCTGCCCAATCGGCATGCGATCAATCTGGCGGGCCTCGTCGTCAGCCTGATCCTAGGCCTTGTCTACTTCAACGGGGCCGGCATCTGGACGCTGATCCTCGTCGCGATCCTGGCGGGCGCGCTCGGCTGGCATCTCATCATGGCGATCGGTGGGGCGGATATGCCCGTCGTCGTTTCCATGCTGAACAGCTATTCCGGCTGGGCGGCGGCGGCGATCGGCTTCACGCTGTCGAACGATCTCCTGATCGTCACCGGCGCGCTGGTCGGCTCGTCGGGCGCCATCCTCTCCTACATCATGTGCCGGGCGATGAACCGGAACTTCGTCTCGGTCATTCTGGGCGGCTGGGGCGGCACGTCCGGCCCGGCGCAGGAGATCACGGGCGAGCAGATCGCCATCGATGTCGACGGCGTGGCGCAAGCGCTGGAGGACGCGGACTCGATCGTCATCGTTCCCGGCTACGGCATGGCGGTGGCCCAGGCTCAAGGCTCGATCTCGGAGCTGACCCGGCGTCTTCGGGCCAAGGGCAAGACGGTGCGCTTCGCGATCCACCCGGTCGCCGGGCGCCTGCCTGGGCACATGAACGTGCTCTTGGCGGAAGCCAAGGTGCCCTACGACATCGTTCTGGAAATGGACGAGATCAACGAGGACTTCCCGACCACGGACGTCGCGATCGTCGTCGGCTCGAACGACATCGTGAACCCGGCGGCGGAAGAGGACCCGAACTCCCCGATCGCCGGCATGCCGGTGATCGAGGTCTGGAAGGCGCGCCGGGTGATCGTCTCCAAGCGCGGGCAGGGTACGGGCTATTCCGGGATCGAGAACCCGCTCTTCTACAAGGAGAACACGCGGATGTTCTACGGCGATGCCAAGAAGTCCATCGACGACCTGCTGAAGCTGGTCTGAACCGAAAGGGCGGAGCGCCGGGCAACCGCGCTCCGCCTTCTCTTACGCGCTGGGGCGTCTCAACGTTGACTGGTTCGAGCTCGCGCAAAGCTTGCCGGATCGCCAGCGATAGAATCAAAATTCGATGGGAGGGAAACGCGGATCGATCGGCAGCCGATGAGAAGCTGCTCTAGGTCCGAACGGCCGCCATCCCGTTACGGAGCAAACGCCTGCCCGCACGACAGTCGGTCATGAGAAAACTCTCATCCGATCTGGAGGCGAGAGGGAAACAACGCACAAACTGGCAAATGACAGGAAATCGAAGGCAGCGAAGCGCCGACTACGAGTCTAATGTGCAGGCCAGAAAAGCCTGACGATACACTCGCATTCGCATCGTAAGTTGCTGATTTAATGGTGGGCGCGACAGGGATCGAACCTGTGACCCCCTCGGTGTGAACGCGGGGGCCGTAACCCGAAATGCCCGTGTGGCCTGGGTTTGCGCTCTCCACTCGATACCATGAATGCCCGTTTGTTCCCGGTCGGTAATTCGCGGCAATTCGCGGTGGTTTCGGTGTTCATGCCGGAGAAAGGCACATGCGTCATGGTGCCCGTTCCTACATTTGCGAGGAATCATGGCAGACGAAAAAGCCCCGTTTTGGGAGCACCCGGATATCTGGCCTGACGAATATCTCTATATGCAAGCCGTCGCGGAGAGCATGCAGCAGCACGCCCTGATGGATAGGCTTGCCGCCGTCGCCGCCGACCCGGTCTACGAACTGAAGAGCCTGTTCGGCGTGAACCACCGCACCGCGGAGAGGTGGATCAGCGGGAACACCACGATGCGCCGTCCGCTGCAGCTGAAACTCGCCCATGCTCTAGTCGGAATCGCCGAAGCGCAGACGAAATTGCAGGCGATGGACGCCCGCGAACGCCTTTTTTTCCAGATTGCGAGCACACGCGTACAATTGGACCCACTCCCTAAAGACTAGGTCCACCTCTCTGTGTTCTTATCCTTCTCAAGACGGCACAGGCCGCACTTTGAAGGAATTGAACCGGATGCCCGACCACTCCCCAGACGAATTCCGTCTGTACGCCCAGCGCTATCTCCGCGACGTCGCCGCCCGCGCCGAACTCGACCGCCGGATCCTCGCCGGCGAACCCCCAGCGCTGGAGGATGTGCTCTCCGGCCATCCCCCGACCAGCGGCTCTCTGGCACTCGATGTCCGCGGTTTCGCGATCCTATGGGCCGAGTTCCTGCGCACGTCGCAGTCGCACAACACGCTCTCCGTCAAGCTCCTCCCGCTCGTCGAGAAGCTCGAGGTCGTCCCCGCGGCCGCGACGATCCGTGCCGTGTGGAAGCACGTCGGCGCGCTTCCAGGCCACCATACTGTGTTTCCTCCCCACACGAAGACGCGCTTGGCATGGTACGCCGCGCTCGTCGGCTGCGACGGCGCGGCCGCGCAGATCCTGTCGATCGCCGATCCCCTCGCGACCGTCTGGCGCCGCGCATACTCAGCCGGCCTCGCGAGCAACGTAGTTTTCGCCGACCCGATCAACGCCGATGCGGATTTCCAGAATCAGATCCTTGGCGCCGGCATCCTCGAGCTCGCGACCCAGGCCGAGCAGCTGAGCCGCTTCCTGCCGTTCGTCACAAACCAGATCTCGGCCGAGGGCATCCTCGAGTTCGACGACCAGGTTCCCGAGCATGATGCGCTGGACGACGCCGATACGGAGGAGGCGTTCTCGATCGTGAAGGAGCTGCGCTCCGGCGCTCCGGCGGCCCTCCCGACGCACCAGGTCCTTCGCCCCGTCGACGGCCACAAGACGTCAGAGAAGCGCGACATCAGCAAGATGTATCAGGCGCTGACGGCACCGATGCCGCTCCACCGCTTCACGTACCAGCATACCCCCACGCTCGAACGCCAGTGGCCGCACGCGGTCTCGATCATCCGTGCGATCGCGTCGGAGCTCCGCTACGGCCAGCCCATCCGCTTCAAGCCTGTCCTCCTCGTCGGCGGCCCCGGCACCGGCAAGACCTCGCTGGCGATCGCGATCGCCGAGCTTCTCGGCCTGCGCACGATCATCTACCCGTGCGCCAGCTCGGCCGACAATTCCTTCGGGGGCACGCCATCGCGTTGGTCGACCGCCTCAGCGTCGACGCCGCTCGAGCTCATCCGCCAGTCCGGTATCGCGAACCCGATCGTAATCCTCGACGAGATCGAGAAGGCGGGAAACCACCGCAGCGGCAACCTCGAGGCGGCTCTGCTGCCGTTCCTCGAGCCTCACACGTCCAGCCGCTACCACGAGACGGCGCTCGACATGTCGGCCGACCTCTCGCAGGTCAACTACATCGCCACCTGCAACTCGCTCGACGGCCTGACGGCGCCGCTCCGCGACCGCTTCCGCATCCTTCGCATGCCGGATCCCGGGCCGGAGCACATCGGAACGCTGGTCCGTCGAATCGTGGAAGACATCGCGCTCGAGACCGGCCAGGAGGGCCTTCTGCCGCCGCTCGACCCCGACGAGGAGGACGTTCTCCGCCGTATCTGGACCGGGGGATCGCTACGTTCCCTGCGCCGCGCCGTCGACACCATGATCACGGTCCGCTCGAAGTTCGAGGTGCGTCAATGATCCTTGCTCTTGCGCCCGACGTCGCCGCCCGCGTGGCCGAAATCGAAGCCCGCGAGGGCATCCCAGCCATCGAGTTCGCCCACCAGGCCATCTCGGTGTGGAGCATGCTCCGCACGCGGGACCAGCGCGCCGGCATGGGTTTCTGCATCCTGCAGAGCGCCGTCTACGACGACATCCTGAAGGGCCGCGACGCGCCGCCCAAGCCCTGAAATCTTTCTACGGCGTATGCGACGCCGTAGCTCCTGACATCGGCAAGGAGGCCGGCATGACCAGTACTCGACTCTGGATTCAAAGCGACATCCACAACGACGTCGGACCGTATGCTCTGCCGAAGGGCGTCGAGGCCGACGTCGCGATCGTCGCCGGCGACGTTGGCGGCCGCCTCTCCGGGCAGGCCCGTCTCTGGCTCGAGAAGAATGCGCCGGCGGACATGCCGCTGCTCGTCGTCGCCGGTAACCACGACTTCTACGGCGCCTCGCTCGACGACGAGGTCGCCCGCTTCCGTCGGAAGACGACCATGGGCGACCGCATCCAGGTCCTCGACGGCGACAGCACGATCATTGGCGGCGTCCGCTTCGTAGGCGCCACGCTCTGGACCGACTTCAACAGCTACGGCGATGGCTACACCTCGCAGCGCGACTTCATGGCCTACATGACCGACTGGCGTGCAATTCGTTGGGAAGGGCGCAAGCATACGCGCCACATCCGGCATTACATCGATGCGCACCACCGCCAGCTGCGCGCCATCGAAGCAGTGCTCTCGACGCCATTCGACGGCCCGACGGTCGTGATCACGCACCACGCGCCGTCGGTCCGTTCGCTCGAGGACGGCAAGGCGACGAAGGCGCTGGACGCCGCCTACGCCTCCGACCTCGACGACCTCATCCGCCGCTTCGAACCCGACCTCTGGATCCACGGGCACGTCCACCATTGCTTGGACTACATGCTCGGGCGCACGCGGGTGGTCTGCAATCCGAGGGGCTACGTCATGAAGCACGCTTCGCCGAAGTCGCTGCCGACGATCGAGAACCGGCAGTTCAACCCCGGTCTCGTCCTCGACGTCGAGGTCGGCCCTCGTCCGGGCTACGACGCCGCGACCGTCGACCATGCGTGGGACCATCCGGACATCTTCCTCTCCCGCGTGTCGCCGCCGATAGCGTCGACGCGGGCAGACCATGCCGAATGGCCGCGCGAAGCCGCCGATATCCGCGACGAGAACGACGAGCCGCAAGGGCCGACGGTCTGATGCGCATCCACGTCCTCTCCGACCTCCACATGGCCTCCGACGCCGACAAGGCGCGTGCGCCCGCACCCGTGGACGCCGACGTCGTCGTCCTCGCCGGCGACATCCTCGATTCGCCGGCGGACGCCGTGGCGTGGGCGCGGGCGCACTTCCCGCAGCCCGTCGTCGTCGTGGCGGGCAACCACGAATTCTTCGGGTTGGGCCTGATCTCCGCCGTCCGCGCAGGGCAGGCGGCCTCGGACGACCGCGTCCATTTCCTCGAGAACGACGCCGTCGTCATCGGCGGGACGCGCTTCCTCGGCGCGACGCTGTGGACTGACTTCGAGCTACACGGCTTCGAGAACCGCGACCAGTCGATGCGCGCCGCCCGCGCCGACATGCTCGACTACCACCAGATCTACGAGGACGAACCGATGGGCGGGGCGATGGCGTCGCGCTTCACTCCGGCGTCGTCCATCCAGAAGCACCAGGCGTCGCGGGAATGGCTGCGCGAGATGCTGGCGACGCCCTTCGAAGGTCCTACGGTCGTCGTCACGCATCACGCGCCGCACCCGTTCTCCGTCGCGCCGCTCTGGCAAGGCCACTATCTGACGCCCTGCTTCGCCTCGGACCTCGAGATGCTCATCCTTTCGGGGCAGCCCGACCTCTGGATTCACGGGCACACGCACGAATCGTTCGACTACCGGTTCGGCGCCACGCGGATCGTCTGCAATCCGAAGGGCCTCGGCACGGGCAACCGAAACTTCCGGCCCGGCATGGTCGTCGAGGTGAACCGGCGGAACGATCACGTCGCGACGCTGTCCGCGCTGGTCGCCGGCGAGATCGGATGGGAGGAGGCGAAGCGCCGACTCGGGATCGTGGACGAATGGGCCATCCGGCGCGACGTAGTCGGCATGCGGCCCTGGACGGTCGTCTGCGGTCGGTACGGCGTGCCCGTCGAAGCCGTCGCCGCCGTCCATCGCCTGACGCGGCCGGAACCGATGGTCTGGCCGGAGGCGATCGGCCCCGAGTTCGACGAGCGGTCGCGGACGGCGGCGACGGTCCTGTCCCGGCTGGACGTCGAGCCGTTGCTGGCGGCGATCTACGAAGACGAGGGCGACACGAAGGAGGCGAAGCCATGAGCCACGAAGACCACGTCCGCCGCCTGGCCGCGTCGAAAGGCTTCGATCGCACCATCCCGAACAGCGGCGTCCTCCCGGCGACGTCGTCGACGTCTTCGTCGCCGGCGGGACGACGCGGTCGGACCTCCTCATGCGCCTGCGCCGCATGCCCGAGCGTCCCGAGCCCATCCTCGACCTCGACGCCATGGAGAGCGTCCTCGACCTCCTCGAACGCTACGACGAGCTGCGGCGCACGGTTACGCGCTTCTGGGTCGTCGACGAGGCGGCGGGTCGCGTCAGCCGCGTCGACTGCGGCGCCGGCCGTCCCGTCGTCAAGCACACGCCGATCTGAAACCCGACATCCATGGAGAAGACCATGCGACTCATCCTCGCCACCCTCCTGCTCGCCTGCGCCATGCCGGCGGCGGCCGCGGACCGATACTCCGGACACTACCAGCGCGAATGCGGGCCGCACGTATGCGAGCTGCGCATGCTGCCGAGCGGGCGCGACAGCTGGCATCTGAAATGGACGGCGACGGACCCGCGGGACCACACGCTGACGCCGGTGTGCGAGTTCGAGACCGAGGTCGAGCTCGGGAGCGCGGTGGTCGGCGGGACGACGGTGACGGGGATCGCGGTCGGGGAGGCGCAGGGGCGTCCGTTCGGGGTGTTCGACCTCGATCCGGGGCGCGTCTCGATCAGCAGCAGCTGGGAGGCATGCACCGGATTGGCGCCGAAGGGGATCTACGAGAGCGTCGGGGACGAGTAGCTCGACGACGCCGAGGAAGCTAAAGCGAACGATGATCTCTTATCGTTCTGGAACCGAGGCGTTATCGTTGCTCCATCAGTGATTTGATGGGGTTGTCCTTGTTCAATTTGATGGTCGGGTTCACGCGGGTCGCAGAGGGGCGATCCAGCCTCGAGGTTGGTCGAGTCTTCGAATACACGGAGGCAGCAGTGAAGGCGCAGTTCTCGGTGGGGAATGCGCTTCGCCTCGACGACATGAAGAGGCTACCGTGCCTCATGATGGATGAGGGCTTCGGCGACGAAGTTGCTCGCGTCGGGCGCATAATGTCGGCCAACGTCGAACGTGGAGAGGTTCGTCTCGAGGTCGCCTTCGAGCACGGCATACCTTCGGTAAGGAACGGCGACATCTACGCTCGCATGGCCGACTTCGGCATGGATGAATGGGAATTCCGTCGAACGCATTGGGCGATCAAGGATATCGATCTGTATCGAACGATCCTTCGCTTGGATCGTCCGCAGCGAAAGGGGCCGACGCTGTTCCGGGTTGCCGATCCTGAGAAGATCGAGAATCTCCAGATCTCGGTCATGATGCCATTCGATCAACGCTGTGCCGGTGTCTACGACGATATCAAGGCGATGGCGCAAGCCAACGGATTGAAGTGCAACCGGGCTGACGACATCTGGCAGAACGATCATATCCTGGCAGATATCGTGTCCCTGATCGACCGGTCCCGCATCGTGATCCTGGATCTGACAGGCAAGAATCGCAACGTTCTCTATGAAGCCGGCATCGCTCACGCTCTCGGAAGGCAGACGATCCTTCTGACACAGAATGCGGATGACGTACCGTTCGATCTAAAGCCAATTAGGTACATACCCTACCTCAACAACGCTGAAGGGCGTGCAGGCATGATCGCGCAGCTTCTCGACCGCATTCACCAGATCTACAACGCCGGCCCTTAACCGAACGGCGGCCGCTGCTGCGGCTGCGCACCACCCGCCGCCGAACCTCCCGGAGCGGCCGCGGCTGGGCCTGGCGCGCCCGCGAAGGGCATGCCGGGCTTCGGCACCATCGCCCCGGCCTGACCGGTGCTTCCCGGCATCCCCTGACCCATGTTCGGTCCGCCCATCTGCTGGAACGGCATCCCTGGAACGCCACCGGCGGGCGGCTGCGGCTGCTGCATCCCCGGCGCCGGCATGCCTCCGGGTATCGCACCCGGCATCGCGGGCGCGGGCATGAAGCCGGCACCGAGCGGAGGCGCGGACCTCATCGCGGCCGGACCCGGGCTGGCGGTCTGAATCGGGGCCATCAAACCTTCCTTGGCGAGGGCCTCGGCGAGGGGGGAAGCGGTGCCGCCGGCGGGCGGGGCGGACTGGAACGGCATCATGTCGATATCCTCAGTTCTGGAACGGTGCGCGGGAGCGCGGCTCTGCGCCGGACTCAATGTTGGTGGCGGTCGTGCCGGCGCGGGCGAAGGCGTTCGCGATCTTCTCCCATTCGACGGGAGACGCGTTCGGATCGAGGCGCTGCAGCAGGATTCTGGCGCGGTCCGGATTGAGAAGGGCGTCCTCGAGGATGTCCTCGACCCGCGACAGCCCGTTCTGCTTCATGATCGACAGCATCTTAGCCGCGCCGGCCGTCAGACCGCCCGCGACGGCGCCCGGCAGCCCGCCGGCGAGGAAGCCGACGCCGCCGAGCCCGAGCCCGCCGCCCTTCGATCCCGACGCCTGGAGGACGCGGCTCAAAACTGAGCCGACGTCCTGCGCCGTGTTCGACTGCCCCGGAATCTTGACGGCCGTCAGCGACCGGTTCGACCGCTGGATGTCGGCCGCGATCGCGCCGAACGTGTCAAGCTCCGCGTCCGTGAAGCCCGCCGCCTTCAGCGTGGCGCGGTTGCCGCCGACGAACGTCTGGAAGGCGTCGCTCTTCAGGAGCGCCTCGCCGGACGTCGCCGCCTCGGTGTTCGAGACGAGCTTCCCCTTCATGTGGTCGACCACCGCCCGGCGGAGGCCCTGCTGCGCGTCCGGATCGCCGGCCACCGCGCCCGCGATCTTCGTCATGCGGGACACGCCGTCGCGCGAGTTGAAGATGCCGCCGATCGTCTTCGTCACGTCGGCCGGATCGTCCAGCTTCATCAGCGAGCCGAGGACGCCCTTCTCGTAATCCGCGAGGCTCTTCGTGCGCGAAGCCGCGACCTCGGCCATGGCCGTCGAGGCCGTGCCGGCGTCCGCGAACTTCCGGTCGAGATCCGGGAAGGCGCGCAACGCGTCGGCGTGCTGCTGCCGGAACGAGGCCAGGCGCGCCGCGTCGAGCGTCCCGTCGGCCGACAGGGCGGTCTTGCGCAGACGGTCGACGACGTAGCCCTGGAGCGCGTCGCGGGCGGCCTGATCGCCGACGGCCTTGCGGAACGTGTTGACCGCGTCGAACGACCTGGGCTCGCCGTAGAAGATACGTCCGGGAACGGCCGACGCCGGCATGTCGTACGGCGAGGAATCCATCGGGCGGGCGCGGATCGGCCCGAGCGTCGGGTTGTCGAACGTCTCGAACCGGTCCTTCGTCGCCTTGTTGGCGGCCGAAAGTCGGTCGCGGGCCGCCTGGTCGAAGGTCGGCAGACTGCCGTCCGCGAAGGGCGCGCCGGACGCGGCGTTGTCGAGGTCGTCGACCAGGGACGAACCGAGGAGGCCGAGACGGCGGTGCGCCGGCGTCTCGCCGTTGTCGATGCGCTCCTTCTTGCCGGCGTTGTAGATCCGGGACTTGAGAGCCTGGACGTCGGAGAACGGCATCTGATCGCCGATGCCCTTGATCGATCCGATTATGTCGGCCTCGTCGCCCTCCATCGGCTTGGCGAACTTCGAGTGCGTCGCCACCAGATCGTTCGCACGCGAGCGCAGGCCGGGCAGGCCGAGCGTCAGCGTCCCGTCCGGATCGACCGAATCCCACAGGCCGCGCTCGGCGTCCTTCACGACGCGCCGGTCCGCCTCGAGCCCGAGCCGCATGGTGTCGCCCGCGACGTCCGGCGTCATGCCCGGTCCGACCGCGTCCGTCGCCCGGCGGGCGGTGTTCGTCGCGTCGTCGAGCAGGCTCTGCGTCGATCGGTCGAGGTCGTCGAAGCCGAGGCGCGCCGCGGCCGCCACGGACTCCGCCGCGCCGCCGGTCTCGACGCCGCCCATGGTGCCGAGGCGTGCGCTGTTCTGCGCCGCACGACGATCCTGGAACGGGGCAGGGGCACGCGTCGCCGCAGCCCGCTCCAGTCCGCCGACTCCCATATCGCCCGTCAGCTGGAACGTCGTCGGAGCCGATCCCGGCACGAGGTCCGGCGTCGGCGAGGCGAGAGCCGCACGCAGGCCGACCAGATCGGAAGCGCCCGAGCCGAGCTTCTCCGCCGCCAGGCGCTCCTGGCCCGACTTCGTGAACGGGACGATCGCCGTCCTCCCGGCCGATACCGTCTTTCCGATGACCGGTGCGGCCGCCGAGACGCCGGCGCCGAGACCGAGGCCGAGCACGGCACCCGTACCGGCGCGTTCGACGCTGTCGCCGAGGCCTTCGCCCGAGCCGAAGCCGGCGATGCCGCCTTGAAGCGCGCCGTCGGCCGCGGCCACGCCGACCTTGGCCAGGCGCGTCGTCGCGGCGGGTAGGGCGGTCGCGACGGACGCGGCTCCGGTCATCAGGCCGCCGGACAGCTCGCCGGCGAGAGCCGCGCCGCCGTGGTTCTCCCGGGCCGTATCCATGGACCGGCGGGACAGGTCGCGGGCGCGGCCGTAGCTGTCCGCGATCCGATCAAGGATCCCTTTGTCCTCGTCCTCGCCGGAGAACGCCCCGATGCCGAGTTCGACGGGCGTCAGCAGGGCGCCGGTCAGCTCGTCCATCAGGCCGAGCGACATGCCCTGCGCCGCGCCTTGCTGGAACGCGTCCATGCCGCCGCGATCCTCGGTGGCCGCACGCAGCTGGAAGTCGCGGAAAGACCGAGGGTCGGCGATGCGCCGCTTCTCGATCTCTGCCTGGGCCGCGGCGGCCGCCTCCTTCCGGCGTGCGAGTTCGGCTGCAGCGGCCTCCGCGGTGATGGCGGGGGCCGCGACGGGTGCCGGTGCCTGCACGGTGCCGCGACGACGGGCGAGCTCGGCGGCGGCCTGTTCTGCCGTGATCTGCATGTCAGCCACCCCTCGCGATTCGTTCGAGGTCCTCGTCGCTCATCGAGGAGAAGTCCGGACCCGCCGCCGACGCGCTGCCGGCAGCCGGAGCCGCCCCCGAGGTCTCCTCGAACGGGCGGTTCTCGAGCTTGGCCTGCGCCCGGGCGCGACCCTGCATGACGACCTCCTTGAGACCGTTCAGAGCGCGGCGGTAGTCGTCCTCGCTCTGCGCCGAATCGAGCGCCGCGATGGCCTGAGTGGCCTTGAGACCCTCGATTTCGGTTATCGCGCCGCCGCCGCGGAGGCTCTCGAACGCCTGCAGGAAGGCCTGGCCCTCGAGCTGCTTCATGCGGGACTTCGTGCCGTAAGTCGCCGTCCCGGGAATGGCGCCCAGGATCTTGCCCGAAAGACCCGTCGCCGATCCGAGATTGCCGTCGTTCAGGATCCCGTCGATCGTCCCCATCATCGTGTCGGCCGCGGTCAGCGCCTTGGGTGCGTCGGCGATAGCCTGCGCGGCGATGCCGCCGGCCTTCTTCCCGCCCTCGGTCTCGAAAGCCTTCTCGTAGAGCGACGTGGGATTCACGCCGTCCGGCGTCTCGAGCCGGCGCAGCTTGCCGTCCTTGGTCTGCTGGAGCGCGACGGGGTTGCCGTCCGCGTCCTTGCCCCACACGGTCTGCAGGCCGCCGGCGTCGCCTGTCGAAGCCGTGGCCTTCGACGCGGCGATCTGGGCGCGTGCCACTTCCGGACCGAGCAGCAGGGTGTCAAGGCGGGCCTGGTAGCTGTCCTTGTCCAGGTCGCGCTGCATGTCGAGCCCGGCGAGCTCGGCCGACTTGCCGGCGAGGCCCGCTTCCGCCGTCGCGATCGACTTCAGCTTGTCCGCCTCGAAGTTCGCGACCGTCTGACCGGCGTCGAAGCGCTTCGCCGCAATGCCGAGATCGCGGGCCTGGCGCGCCATGTAACCCTTACCGATGGCGGCGAACGGCGAGTTCTCCTTGGCCGCGAGCTGGGCCATCAGGGCGTCGTAGCGCTCGTCGCCGGTGCCCTCGCCGAGGCGGGTGGTGGCGAGCGGGTCGAACGAGAACCCGGCCAGGTCGATGTCGGCGAGCGACCTAGCCGTGTCGGCCGAATCGTCCAGGAACTCCTTGGACTGGTCGAACAGCTCGTCCGACTCCTTGAAGTCGGGCGTGGAGGCCTTCGGCTTCGCGACCTCGTCCGGGATCTCGATCAGCGCGGCGCCGTCGGCGGTGACGCGGTTTACGAAGCGGCCAAGACCCTTCTCGAGAGCGGCGTCGGGGTCGATGCGGGTCGCGGGCGAGGAGATCGCGGTCGCGAGGTCCATGGTCGCGAGGTCGGGCTTCCTCGTCGGGCGCCGGCGGAAGGCGTCGACCCGGCCGAGGTATCCGGAGTCCATCGGCAGGCCGAGCGTGTCGAAGCCGGACCCGACGAGACCGCCGTCCGCGTAGCCCACGAGGCCGCCGTTCCGGTACGACGCGGCGATGCGGGCGAGGGGATCGTCCCCGCGCACGACGCCGCCGTCGGCATACATGCCGACGGGCGTCTGCACGCCGCCGCCCGCATACGCTCCGCCGGCGAGCGCCTGGTCGATGTTGACCTTCGCCATGCCGGTGACGCCCTTGATGAAGTCCGCGAAGGGTCCGGTGACGGCGTTCGTCTCGCTGAAGTTCGACCCCGCGCCGTCGCCCATGCTCACCTTCCCGCTCGTCGGCTCGTAGCGGTAGGACTGCACCTGCCAGGCCTCGCTGCCGGCGATGGGGCCGAAGCGCGAGGCGGGCAGGCTGACGACGTAGGCGCCGCCGTCGATCGCGTCGACCGTCGCGGAAATGGCCTGCTCCTTGTCCGTCGTCCAAGTGTAGGTCTGGCTGATGGACGGATTGCTTCCGCCCTCGAACACGGGCGCGGAAGCGGAGGCCGGCTTCGAGGACAGGAGGTTGATGGACGACGCGATCTGATTCGCCTGGGCCGGCGTGATGGCCAGCGGTTCGCGTCCCGCCGCGACGAGGTCGGGGCGGGTGAAGGCGAACGACGACGAGGCCAGCGCCGACGCCGAGACCTTGACGTCGGGCGACGTCGCCGTCGGCGTGTAGCTGACGGACGGAATGGCGGTTCCGTCCTTGTCGAACAGGTTGCCGTTCGGGTCGTTGTAGGAGCCGTCCGGATTCACGGTCGAGCCGGGGGGCGGAGTCACCGGGGTGCCGGTCGTCGGAGGCGTGGTCGGGTCGGTCGTGCCGGGCGTGGTCGTCCCCCCGGGAGACGTGGTGCCGGGCGTGGTCGTTCCTCCGGGCGTGGTCGTACCCTGCGTCGTGGTGCCGGCGACGGGCTTCCACGAACCGTTCTCGAGCTTGTACTCCTTGCCGTCGGCGCCCCAGACGGTCCCCGTCGTCGGGTTCTTCCAGCCGTTGATCGACGGATCCCACACGACTCCGGCCGGAATCGTCGACGGCTTCTGCGGCGGCTCCGTCGAACCGGGCGCCTGGCCGCCGATCGTCGTCTGGCCCGTGCCGGTCGTCGTCTTCGTTCCGCTCTGGTTGTAGACGTCGCCCGTCTTCGGATCGACCCACGTGCCCTGCGTCCCCGTCGGCGAACCGGTCTTGGGAGGCGTCCAGACGGCGCCGGTCGGCACCGTCGACGGCTTCGTAGGCGCGGGATACGGCTGCTCGTAGCCGGGCAGATTGCCGCCAGTGCTCGGAGTCGTCGTGCCGGGCGTGGTCGTGCCGCCGGGGGTCGTGGTGCCCGGCGTCTTCGTTCCCCCGTTCTCGAGCTCCTTCTTCTCGGCGTCGGACAAGCCCTCCTGCTGCGTCTGCTTCGTCAGGTTAGTCTTCGACTGCTCGTTCGACTGCGTGTTCGTCGTCGACTGGTTGGTCTTCGTCGAGGTCGTCGTGCCGACGTTCAGAATCTGCGCGAGCGCAGTCAGCCGCTCCAACGGCAAACCGGACTGCTTCACGGCCATCTCGAACTTGCCCTGCGCGAGCTGAGCCATCAGCTCGGCCGCCGACATCTTTGAATTTGCGATGCTGAGCTCGTTCGCGACGCCGGTCTTGAGCTTCTCCAGCTCGAACTTGTCGGCGTTCTGGTTCGCGCCGATGGCCGTCGACGCGTTCCCGCTCTCGATCTGCTCGCGCGAGACGTCGGCGCCCTGGTTGGCCTTGTCGGCGTCCAGCTTGCGGCCCTGGTCCGAGGTGAAGGCGGCGAACGCCTTGTCGTAGCCGTCAGAAAGGAGCTTGGCGCCGGTCTGCGTCTTGAGCGACGCCTGGTCTGCCGCAAGCTGTCCAGCCGCGATCTGGCCGCGGCTACCGAAGGACCCGGCCTTTGCGAGCTTGGCGTCGAGAGCGGCCTTCTCCTCGGCCTGGCTCTTCGTCAGCGCGGTCATCTGGCTGTCGTAGACTGCTGACTGGTACGGATTGGCGTACTGGTCGTATGCCGACTTGCTCCACGTCCCCGTGCCGACATCGCGCACGTTCACGTTCCCGAGCGAGCCGAGCCACTGGGCGTTAGAGGTCTGCTGGAGCTGTCCGAGCTTGTCGGAATAGCCCTGCGCACCGGCCGTGCCGTTCGTCGTCAGACCCGAGACGGCGTCGACCGCCTTCTGGTACTCGCCGGGAACCTGGGGCTGACCGTTCGGACCAAGGTACTGTCCGACAAGCGTCGTCGCTCCCGCGCCAACGGCGCCGGCGAGTCCCTCGAACGCCCCGGTGTAGCTGCGCGAGTCCGTCGTCGAGCCAGCTTCCTGCGTCTGGCCCGTGCCCGACGTCGCGCCGGTCGTCCCCTGCGTGGTCGCGGGACCGGCGATGAGGTCCGGCACGTAGTCCTGCCATTTGAAGCCCGTGGCGGTCGCGGCAGCTCCGGTCGTGGCCATCAGCGCGGTCCCTTCAGTCGTTCGATCAGAGCCCACAGGCCTTCCTCGCCCAGCGCCTCGGCGGCCGCCGGCGGGAGCACGTGCTCGCCACGGGATATTTTGATTTCTTGGAACGGCGCGTCGGACGCGGTCCGGGGCAGGGCGGAATCAACGAGGCCGAGGACCTCGCCGCCCGTCTTCGTGTCGCCGGCGCCGATCGCGCTGACGTCGGCCGCGGGCACGACGAAGGAGCCGATCGGCACGGAGGTGACGATCGTGTCCGATCGGCCTCCGCGCTCGGCTCTCAAAGCGTCGGCGCGTGCAAAGATTTCGTCGAGACCCACCGGCACCCCCCAATGGGGAGAAACTACCAACCGAAAGGTCTAACTCGAAGGTCAGACTTTCGTCTGAGGATCGAACTGTTTCATGTGGTCCTCCCAAGGATACGACGACAGGCGATCCTCGTCCGTAGTCAGGAAGACAATGTGGCAAACGATGGCCACGACATCCTTGAGGAAGCCCTCGAAATCCACTCGCCCCGAGCCATCATGCGCGAACTCGTTTCGGATCCGTTTGAGCTCGACCATGCGACGCGCCGCGATCTCCGGCACGTCGGGACCAGCAATTCCGAAGTGCTTCCCGAATGCGGCTTGCGCCGTTGTGACTTGGTTCGGATCACGGAGATCGGCGAAACCCTTCACGTCCTCGTGCCAAGCCTTGTTGCGCGAGATCGAGCCGGGACTGACGATGGCGGCGACATCGTTCCCGAAAACCTCCAGCAGTGTGAAGACGTACGAGGAACCTGCAGCATCAAGAGGAAAACTGTCGATGTATGCCCCGAGTTCATGCGAACCCAGCGGTACGTCCTCCGGCATGAAGTTGTCGTCGTCCCATCGGTTCGGACGCCTGAGAATGTTCTGACGGTCCGCAAGAACGCCTGTTCCGTGAATCGCGATCTGGTCGTCGAGGTGCGCGACTTCCTCCTCGAAGTCGCGGAAGCCGGAAGCATTCTTGCGGAGTAGGTACTGCTGGATCCGCATCGTCGTTGCGAGCGTCAGCATGGTGTCCAGCTGGCCGATGGCCAGCTTCAGGATCTCGCGTTGCTGCTGCTGATTCGTTGTCGCCAAGGTCAGGTCCTCCTTACACACACGTTGTGCGAGAACCTACCGGCCGGCAAGCCACAGGCTCAGATCCAACGGACCTCCGTACCCGTCGTCACGCCCAAGCGGTACCCATCCGGGTGATCCGGACATTGAAAGAGATATCCCGACCGGCCGACGCCGACGCTGTCCACGGCCTCGAACGGGACAGTCGGCAGGTAGCTCTCCGACTCGGGCTTCCGCAGCGCCGCGACCAGGTCCGAGAGAAACCGATCCAGCGCCGCGATCCCGGTCCTTGGCGAGTTGGGGATCCTCATCGACGCGGCCCCTGCGACGTGTCGACCCTCGGCAGCCCGAGGCGCCAGGCGTCGGCCGTTCCGTCCGAGAAGACCTCGAGCGCGAACTGGCGGCCCTGAACCCTCGGATCGAACCTCAGCTTCTCCGGTGTCAAGATCCACGGGCCCTTCACGCGGTCCGGAAGCTCGGGCCAGCGCTTCGAGATGACCCGCACTTTGATCGCGCCGGTCAGCCTGCAGTCCAGGTGCACCCGGTTCAGGTTCACGCAGAACTCCCCGTCGCCGTTCTCGTCGGCGAGTTCCGACGGCGCGAAGCGGACGAAGGCCGTGATTGGCTCGCCGTCGAACGATGTCCCGACGTCCTGCGCCACGACTTTACCGTCCGCCCGAACCGCCATGGCATATCCCATCACCGACAGGTCGCCGGACGTCGTCATGTCGTGCGTTCCGACGCTCCAGCCGAGCCGGGGATTCGCCGCGGCCTCCTTCGTGTCCAAGCGGATGTACCGGTCGCCGGCGTAGAAGGTAACGGCTGAGAACCTGGAGTCGGTGCACGCGAAGGCCTTGTAGGCCTGAACCGGATCGACGGTCAGCCACGACGTGACGGGGCAGTCGACCTCTCGGGGCTTGCCTCCTGCCATGCCGTAGACGACGTTGCCCGGACCCAGCCACCAGCACTCGCCGTCGGCGCGCACGACGACGGCGTTCGGCGAGACCAGGCCGCAGTTGTCCGAGATCGTATCGAACCGGTAGAACTGCGACGGATCGCCGGTCGCGCTCCCGCCGTAGACGGCCGTGTCCGTCCACACGACGACGCCGGCATCGGTCGCGAAGCCCGCGACGATGTAGCTTCCGCGGCCGAAGCGGTCGTCGCCAGCATTGTTCGCGCTCGACGGCGTCCACATGTCCAAGTCGCCCACGTTGCACCAACGCACCGCCAACGGGTCGTAGACGCCGTCGAGGTGCGTGCACCCGAACGCCATGAGCACCCGTTCCGCGGTGACGCAGAGCCAGTCGATATGCGCCGGGGCATTCGGCACGACGACGGCGCGCTTCGAGGGATTGGGATCCCACCGGAAGAGCGGCCCGCCGATCGGCGCCGCGACGAGCGTCTCGCCGAACGTGTCGAGGCTCCATACACGGGGCAGGAACGCCGCCCGCGTGTCGTAGCTTATGTTCGCGCCGAAAGGGCCGACGCCGTAGCCGCCGACGCCGTAGCCGCCCGGAAGGACGCCGTCCTCGCGGCCCGGGAGGAGTGTCGGCACGACGGTCACGTCGCCGTTGCCGACGGTATCGACGATGAAGGCATCGGCCTCGACCGAGACGACGCGGCAGGCCCGATAGGCGTCGACCGTCGGCGTCCCGCCGGCGGAGGCGGTCGAGGCCGCGACCTCGTCGAGGTGGAGGACGAGCGTGTCGGGTCCGGCCGCGAGGACCGTGCGCAGGCCGTTGACGTTCTCGCCGTCGACGGGCGTCGCGCCGGCGATCTTCAGGAGCGTGTTGTCCGGCAGGCCGTGACCGCCGGCCGAGACGAGGACCTGGGACAGGCCGGCCGCAGTGCGGAAGGGATCGGCCGGCAGGACGAGGGTCGAGCCGACGCCGCCGCCGCGGACGTGGACGAGCTGACCCGGACGGACGCCGTGGCCGGGGGCGAAGATCCTGGATCCCTGGATCGTGCCGTCGAAGCTCGCGAGGGTGGGAGTGACGTCGTGGACGCGCTTCTCGACGACGACGAAAATCCCTTCCGTCGAGCCGAGCGCCGTGAGGGCCTGGCCGCGGACGGTGGTCCACTGCCTCTGCGACCGGGTCTTACCGGGGACGAGGAAGCCCGGGCAGGCGTCGACGTAGCCGCCGCGCATCTCCGCCTTCCCCTCCACCCACCTGATATGGTTGGAGGCGGTGGCGAAGCCTTGGCTGGCATACGGCGTGTCATCCGTGACGACGCCCGGGAACGTCTTGAAGTGTCTCAGCACTGGATCCAGGTCCCCTCGTAGGCGACGAAGCGCGCCGTCCGACCGGCGCCGATGCGGACGGAGGTCGTGTCCCCGTCCCAGAATGCCGCGACGATGCGGCGGCCTCCGGTGGTCAGCGTCCGGCCGAGCGTCGCCAGGCCGCGGCGCTGGATCCGGCTCTGGATGGGACCGGTGATCGTCGAGCCGTTCGGCCCGGCCGAGACGACGATCCAGTCGCCCGGCGTCGGCGCCGGGAGCACCGCGTCCGCAAGCGTCGACATCAGCGAGACCGTCCGGCGCTTCACTGGATTCGCCGTCGGCACGTCCACGGCGATGGGATCGCGATCGACGACGCGCCGGATCGTCCCGTCGAGCATGTGCACCGTGGACAGGCCGGCCGGCAGCTCGACGAAGCTGCGCGATGTGCGCAGGACGACGCCGGCCGCGTCGCATGAGACGAAACGGACGCCGGCGAACTCCGGCACGAAGATCGTCCGCGCATCGCCTACCACGTGCCAGACGCGCCGGCGCAGGTCGTCGGACGAACCGGTGCGGGCGACGATGCTGCCGGACGCGATGGTGGCGGCGCCGTCCATCGCCTCGTCGATCGAGGACAGCACGGCATTGACGCCGACCGCCGCCCAGATCCCGACGCCCTCGCCGGTGCGGGTCAGCTCGAACCTATTCAGGGGCGTGGCGTCACGGACCTCAGACACGGGTCACCCCTGCGGTCTCGCTCATGACGACGATGCCCGACGCCGATCCGACGAGGCGCGCCGACGCGCCGGCGGCGAAGCGGACGTTGCCGACCTGCGCGGCGGCCGTGGCCTTGACGTCGACGTAGCCGCCCGGCGGGATGACGGCCGGGACCGTGCCGGCGACGAGCACCAGGCCGGACAGGTGCGAAGCCCCGATCGCCGCCGGATACGCAAAGACCGCGACGCTCGTGTTCTTCGCCGACGAGTGCACCGACAGGGGCTGCGCCAGGAGGACGGAGAAGCCGGCGGGAACCTGCACCGTCGTCGTGCCGTCGGTCGCGCTGAAGGGATCCTGCGCCAGGACGTAGTAGACCTTCTCCACGGCGGGAATCGTCAGCTTGCCGCCGCCGGTCGTCCGGAGCACGCGCCGGCGCGCCTCGTCCTCGACGAAGTCGGAGGCGACCAGAACGTGTCCGCCGGCCGTCAGGTCGACCGCGAGGCTGCCGTCCAAGGCCGCGTCGATATTGCGGAAGTTCCGGTTGAGCTTGTCGCCCCAGGTGTCCAGGTTCGATCCGTAGTCCATGAGCTCGAGGCGGTTGCGCTGCGTCGCGGTGCTCATGCGGCTTCTCCCGGCTGGTACTCGTCCTCCTCGGACTCGGCGTTCAGCGCGGAGACGAAGCGGCCGTACTCGTCCTCGTGCAGGGCCTTCGTCGCCGCCTTCTCGTCGTCGTGCAGGAAGGACGCGGCCCGTGCGCAGGCGGCGTGGAGGAGGGCGTCGTAGGCGTTCTCCGACAGCCAGTTCGTCGGGTTCTGAGGCGACAGACCGACCAGCCGACGCTTGTAGAGAAGCTCGAACGGATAGTCCGCGTCGGGCGTGCGGGCGACGCGCCAGGAGTTCGTGGACCGGACCGCGTAGAACTTCGGCCGACCGACAAGCGAGATTCGCGGCGCGAACTCGTCGAGGAAGGATATCGTCCGACGGCGCAGCACGACGGTCTCGCCCGCGTCGACGATCGCGAGTCGGCGGACGCCGATCAGATCGGTCGGGATGGAGAGCGCAGACTGGCCGGCGTAGATCGTGCCGGTCGCTTCGGCATAGAGCGCACGGTGCTGCAGATCGCGGCTCAGGCGCTCCTCGGCCGACCGGATGATGGACGGGAGTTCGTCGACGAGCTCGTCCTCGTCGGAGTTCAGCCAGCGCGGGATCGCGAGGGCCAGCTCGTTGAAGTCAGTCAAAGTAGCCTCCCATGTCGACCGCGAACCGGATCGTCGCCGTTTCGCGGTCGGCTTCGAGCGCGTTCAGGAGCAGCTGCTCGTACTCGGCCTTGAGCGTCTGGATGAGGAAGCGGAGGTTCTCGTTCTTCTCGGCCGCCTGCTTCGCGAGCCGCTTCAGGCCGAGCTGGTACGCCAGCCCCGCCGCGGCGGAGGCGAGGAAGCGCTCCGGGACGTCGACCAAGTCCGACATCGACGACACTGCGGTCGCCTCGCGGATCCGCCAGACGTGCAGCTCGCCTGCGAAGTCGGGCAGGGGAGAGATGCGGAGGACGGGCGCGTCGCGGCGCCGCTCGACGAGGTACGAGCACGGGCGGCCTGCGGCGCTCTTCTCCTCGACGTCGACCCAGGACGTCAGGCCGATCCGCTGAATGGTACGGTCCCGACCGTCGATGCGGACGAACGCCTCGACGACGTCGGTCGTGTCGGCGGGAAGGGTGGTCGCCGCGGCCAACGGCACGACGATCTCGTCGAGCTGCCACATCTGACAGCCGCGGTTCGCCCAGTCCGAGAACAGAAGCCGGAGCGCGAGGCGGCCTTCGCGGGCGGTGAAGCCTGCCACGGCCTCGCCGCCGATGCGGCCGGACGCCTCTTCGAAGAGCTCGTCGTAGTCGAGGCGGGTGCTCATGCGGACGCCTCCGTACGTTCGACGACCTCGTAGACGGCCGGCACCGGTCGCAGCGCCGTCGAGGGAGGGAAGGCGACGGGCGGCTCGGGAATCGGATCGACGACGCGGCAGACGGTGTACGTGTCCGCCGGCAGCGCGAGCAGATCGGGAAGCTGGCTGTCGGCATGCGTCGAGAGGACGAGGCCTGGCCGCTCGGCGTGGATCAGGAAAAGCACGGCTTCCACCTCAATACGTCGCGATGAACGAATTCTTGTTGTTCAGTGTGTTCGCCGGCGGCGAGTAGACGCTCGCGATGAAGCTGCCGACGGTCAGACGGGCGTTGACGTCCACTAAGACGTCGTTCTGGTTGCCGAGAGCGACGCCGCCGTAGACGTGACCGTCGGCCTGCCGGATCCCGATGAGACCGGAGTTGCCGTTCCCGCAGAACAGGGCCTCCTGAGGAGAGCCGGCGTTGCCGTACTGGTTCAGCTTCGAGAAGATGACGTAGCAGCCGTCGCCGTTCGCGTTCGTCTGGACGCGCCCGAGCTGGAGCTCCGACTGGACCGCGATGATGCCAGAAGCGTCGTTGTTGCAGCTCGAGAATGAGCCGCGGAGCATGCCGTACCGGTCGACGGTGATGCCGGGCCCGCCGTGGCAGACGAAAAGGTCGCAGCGCGGGTTGTCGGTCGTGACCTCGCGCCGGATCGTGCGCAGGACGCCACCCGACGAGACGCGGATGACGCCGAAGGCGGCGTTCGCCGTCGGCGAGCCGTTCGGACGGAATCCGACGTTGAAGAAGGTCGGCGACCGGACGCCCTTGAGCTCCATCGTCTGCGACGTCCGGACCTGGACCGGGACCTTCATCAGCAAATAGTTAGCCGGGTTCGCGGGGATGAAGCTGGTCAGCGTCCGCACGCGCAGGGTGACGACGTTGCCGGCGACCGCCGTGATGAGGCAGTTGCCTACGTTCTGGTACTCGGCGCTGTTCGACTGCGCCACGATCAGCCTGACGTCCACCTGGTCGCCGACGGAGAAGACGGCGCCGTTGGGCACGGTCCAGGCGTGGCGATAGTCCCTCGAATTGCCCGAGACGGCGACGGCGGAGGGCTGGACTTCGACCCCGGCGGGGCCGAAGAAGTCCACCCAGCTCCAGTCCTCGCCGGGCTGGAATGTCAGGTTCTCGACGTAGATGCCGGCGGCGATGTTGACGGTGACGCGGGCGTCCGGATCCCGGTTAGCGACGCGGAGCGCGGCGATCGCGGCCGAGAGCGTCGTCCAGTCTCCGCCCGGGCCGACCGTGCGTACGTTCGCGCCCTTCAGCCGTGCGGCGACGTTCGCCGCGGCTTCGAGCGTGACGATGCGGGTTTCATGGTCGGCGACCGATGCGGCCAGCGCATCGACGTCAGCGTCGTCGGCCTTGCCCTCCAGGTCCTCCCGGATCTGGGCCACGTCGTCGAAGAGCTGCGTCACGTCGCCGGCGACGTCGGCGAGGTCGGTCCCGAGCTGCGCGAAGGTGACCGCGGTCTCTCCCGCGTCGGCCTTGCCCTCCAGCTCCTCGCGCACGTCCGCGACGTCGTCGAAGAGCTGCACCACGTCGGCCGACAGGTCCTCGACGGTCGCGACGAGCTCGGGATCGACGCCGAATCCGTTGGTCGACCGGCGGTACAGAGCTCCGCCGATCTCGACGAGGGCGAAACCGTCGAGCTGCGTCTGCGGCAGGTCCTGGACTTCCACGTCCGCCATGTCGTTGATCCCCCGACGCGAAATTACGTGCCGCCCCGTCCATCTCGAAGCGGCGGCAAAGAAAAAGGCCGGGGCCTCGCGGCACCGGCCCTTCCTTCCTCCCTGCGCGGTCCCCCAACCGCGCCGAGCTCAGGCTCCGACGGAGCCGTAGACCTTGTGGACGTCGCCGATGTTCACGCCGTAGCGCTCGGTCGCCTTATAGGCCGTGTTGCCGGTCTCGAAGTCGCCGTGCATGCCGCGCTCGAGGGCGTTGCGGGTCTTGTGGATGAAACCACGGTCCGCATCGGTCATGATGAACCAGGCGGTCGAGGAGGTCAGGTACCGTAGGACCTTCGCGTCCGTGCCGTACGTGCCCTCGATCTTGAGCGCGTTCGCCGTGTTGTTCGGCGTGTTGACCTGGCCGTTGGATCGCAGGATCCGGACCGCGTCGTACTTGAGCTCCGACGGGATCACGATGTCCTTGGCCTTCAGCGAGATCTTCAGGCCGCGCTGGTCGGTCGCCTTCGAGATGAAGATATCCGCGTCCTCGAGCGCCGCCTCGGAGAACTGCGCGTCGGGAAGCCGGTTCGACCAGACCTGCCCGCCCATGCCGAAGCCCGCCATCGGGTGGTCCGTCGCGATGATCGGCTTCTTGTCGAAGTCCGGGCGGACGCGGGTGAAGGCGGAGTTGAGCAGGTAGGCGTGGATGAGCTCGCGGGCCTCGCGGAACGAGACGCCGAGCATCTTCGATAGCTTGGTCGTGAGGCTCTCGCCCTGGCCGTCCTCGATCATCCGCTTGGTGATCTTGAAGCCGGAGCCGAACTCGGACCAGAGGAAGCGCGTGACGAATCCGTCCTTGGCGATGTCGTAGGTGATCGCTTCGCCTTCGCCGAGCTCGGTCGGAAGACCGAAGCCGGTCAGGCCGGACTCCTCCTCGAAGGCGGCCGCGGCGCCGTCCTCGACGTCGTACCAGCTCTTCCACTCTTCAGGCCCCTTGGCCGTGTGGTCGTCGAACGAGCGGTCGAGGATCGGCAGGACCCTGCGCCGGAAGTTGGCGGTCGTGATGATGTTGGACATGGGTCGGTTTCCCCCTCGACCGGATTACAGGATTTCGACGACGAGGATCGCGACGTCGCCCGGCACGTTGCCGACCTTCTTCGAGAATCCCTTGACGCGGACGGCGGTGCCGGGGGTAGCTGCCGAGGCGACGTTGAGGACGACGGCGGACGAACCGTTGAGGTGCGATCCGGCGGTCATCGTGAGATTGCACGCCTTGCCCACGATGTTGGAAGGCGCGGCGGCGTCGGTGGAGATCTCGCATTCGAGACCCGAGGTCTCGGTCGCGACGAGGAGCTTCACGTCGGTCGTGACGGTGCCGGCGACCCAGCTCTTCTCGACGCGGTACTCGTTGCGCGAGTCGACGAGGTGGACGCCCATGAAGATGCCGTCCACGACGGCGCCGTCCGAGCGGACGTACGTGCCGTCGGCGGCGATCTTCAGCGGGTCGCCGAGGAAGATGTCGGTGTTGTAGCCGGACGCGATGCCGCCCTTCACCTCGCTCGTGCGGATGTAGCCCGACGTGTGGCGGACGGCCCTGAGGCCCTTGGACTGCGGCATGGATCGATCCCCCGGCTCGAACTGTCCGGCGCTCGCTGCGCCTGCGGGATCCCCCGATCCCTTCGATGACGGAAGTGTACGACGCCGCCCCGTCCATCTCGAAGCGGCGTCGTCGAAAAAAATCGCGGGCCCCGTTATCCGGTCGTGCGGCCCGCGGTCCGGATCACATCGTGAGCTTCAGCTCTGGCGTCAGGACGAGGCCCTCGCCGCCCTGGTCGGAGATCGACATCTTCTTGCGGATGGCCTGCACCGACGCGTCGGCGCGAGCGATGCGGGCCCGGGAACGCGGCGCGACGTAGTCGTCCTCGACGGCCTCGGCCTCGACCGCCGCGGCCTCGTCCTTCGGTTTCGCCGGCGCCTTGGCCTTCCTCGGCGCCTTCGTCTCGGTTCCGTCGCTCATGCGTAAGCTCCCCGGTATCATCCGATCATCCGTCTCCTGACTATTTACGATGTCGCCACGTCCAACTCGAATACCCCCGAACGAAAAAAGCGGCCCGGAGGCCGCTTTTCTTCGTCCGACGCAGTCGATCAGGCCGACGGCCGCTCCAGTAGGGCGAGCGGCACGATGTCCTCGATCATCTGGAGGGTGCAGTCGTCGCGCGTGAAGCGGAGCCCTTTCGTCATCGGAATGAGCACGACGTCCCCGGGGCGCAGCTTGGCGCCGCCCACCCATTCGACCCCGGTCTCGCGGTTGCGCCAGGCGTCGTCGCCGACCTTCAGAACCTTCGCCTCGGTGCACTGGTAAGCCTCGGCCTCGACCTGCGCGACGTGCTTGATGATCGACGTGCCTGCGTAGGTCTGCGAGACCTTGGCGTGCTGGACGACGAGGCGATGGCCGAGCGGGATGGGCACGTCGGAGACGGGCGGGAAACGCGGATCGGTCTTCGGCAGGGCCGAGACGGGACCGCCGACGGCGAGGACGGGGGACTGGGTGTTCAACTGTCTTCTCCTTCTTCGGGTTCTTCTTCGATCTCTCCCTCGGCCGTCATGGCCTCGTAGGAGCCGAGGACGCTGACCCACACTGTGTCGAGCGCCCGGATCTCGGCGCACTGCGCCAGATACTGGGAATGGTCGGGCAGGGAGCCGTCGAGAACCCCGGCGGCGATCGAGGCCTTGCGTTCCAGGAGGAGTTCCTGGACACGCTCCATGAGACGGCGTGCGTCGCTCAAAGGACGACCTCCGGTGCCTTGTTCGCGGCGTCGAACGCCGCCTTCTCGCGGGCGTCGGCCGAACGTCGCTCGGCCTCCTCGCGCTGCATCGACGCCTCGGTTACGAGGTTCGCCGCCTTCGCCTCGATCTCGGCCACGGCGATGCGCTCGCGGCTCGCCAGCTCGGCGAACTTGAGCTCGCCGGTCTGGATGATCTGCGTGTCGCGCTGCTGCAGCTTGCGGTTCTCGATCTCGATCCGCGTCTTCGCGTCCTCCTGCACGGCGACGACGGCCGGATCGGAGGCGCGACGGGTCTGCGCGAGACGGGCGGCCGCCTCGGCCGCGACCATGGCGGACTGCCACAGCATCGGGTCGACCTCGGGCGGCTGCTGGCCCGTGATGCGGGCGATCTCGTCCAGGACGCCCTGCGCCGTGTGGTCGGCATGGCAGGCGAGGACGGACGGCAGGGCCTTCTCCAGCGCCTTGGCGTAGGACGGATCCTGCAGGACCTGCTCGTAGAACGCCTTGTGGGCATCGTGGTTCTGGCCCGGATACGCCCGCGTCGGCTGCCCGCGCAGAATGGCCGCGAACTCCTCCTGGGGCTGCATCGGCGGGGGCGGCTGCGGCTGCTCCTCCTTGGGGAACATGGCCTCCGGATCCTCGACGCCGAGCGCCTTGGACATGGTGATGAACGCCGAGCGCAGATCGACCTTCACGCCGAGAGAGTTGGCGAGCTGGGCCATCTGGACGACGGCCTGGGCCTGGGTCACGCGCTGGACCGACGACCAAGTGGACGGGTCGGAGGCCGTCACGAGGATCAGGACGTCGTCGAAGTCCTCCTTCTGGACGCCGTCGTCGCCCTCCGCCGGCATCCAGTCGCGGGTCACGCGCTGGAACAGACGGAGTTCCTGCGCGAAGCTCCGATGCTGACGCAGGTGGATCGAAGCGAACACGATCGAGCCCTGCTCGACGAGCGCCATCGTGGTTCCCACCGGCGCCTGCTCGGACGCGTCCGCCAGGCCCTTGATCGCGACGGAGGCGAACTCGCTGCCCTCGGACACCATGAACTGCAGGAGCGAGAACAGCGTCGCCGACGGCCCGGCGACGGGCAGGGGCATGAAGTGCTTGCGGATGTCCCTGTCGCCGCCGGTGGTCGGAAGCGTGACGTTCGTGAAGCCGAGCGGCTCGAGCTTCAGCTTGCCGCCCTTCGTGACGCCGGCGCTCTTGTCGGCCAGACCGGTCGGCATGTTCTGGAGGACGGCCGAATCCATCAGGGCCCGCAGCGAGCCGGTCGCGGCCGACGACAGGCCGCCGATGAGGTGGAAGAGGCCGATGCCCCAGAAGCCCTCCCACGGGAGGTAGCGATAGTGGACGAAGTGCTGGATCGGCTGCATCGCGCCGTCGGCGGGATCCCAGTTCCGCCGGACCATGCACACGGTCTCGGTGTCGGGATGGATCACGACGACGTAAGGGCGCTCCTCCTCCTCGTCCTCGACGGCCCACCAGCAATGGACCTCGTAGAAGACGTAGCGATCGTCGTCCTCGCTGGACTTCGACTGTCCGGTGACGCGCTGGGCGTGCTTCTTCGACTGCGACTCGGGACGGCGACTCTCGTCGCCGCGCTCGTCGAGATCGAAGCGCTTCCACAGGCCGCTGCGGAAGTTGAGGTCCACCTCGTGCTTGTGCAGGCGCAGGATGTGCGTGTTCCGGGGCGAGGACTGGAGCGTCGTCGCGGAATACGGGACAGCGAAATCTCCGGTCGCGATCGTCTCGGACACGGCCCCGTCGGGACCCTGACGGACCTTGCGGATGACGCTGCCGGCCAGCGGAAGACGGATGAACGCCTGCTCGAGCGATTCCGAATAGCCGCAGCCGCCGGACGACAGGATGCGCCGGTTGGCGTAGACCTCGGCGCGGCGAAGCGATCCGGACGCCTCGTCGTAGCCCTCGCTCGGAACGGCGCGGACGGCGCCGCCGGCGGGCAGCAGCTCGCGTGTGATGCGGGACTGGAAGTCGACGCAGGCCTGCGCGAGGAGGGGATGTCGTACGGTCGACGAACCGGCGAATGCACCCGTGCGGATTTCGTCCCTATCGATGCCCATCGCTTCCATGCCCTTCAGCATGAAGCGGTCGTGCCTGTCCCGTTCCTCGATGTCGGTATCGACGCGGTCGACGAGCTCGGAGGCGATCTTCTTCAGATCGTCCACGTCGAGCGTCGTAACGAGGTTCGCGAAGTGGTCCTCGGGCTCGTCCGCGTCGGACGACGCCGCGTCGAGGTCCTCGAGCTCGACCTCCTCCATGTCGCGGAACATGTCTAGCGGATCCACCGGCGCGAACTCGCCGAACTCCTTGCTTCCCATGTGCATTCTCCCCCGTCGTACGGTCTTTTACAAGTTCATCACTCGAACCTCAACGGCGATCACGCGTAGAGCGGCTCCGTCTCGTCCTCGTCGTCGTCCCAGCCGTTATCGTCCTTCTCCTCGGGGGGCTCGGCCGAGATCGCCTGGTGGAACTCGCGGTCCGACTCCTTGCCCAACCAACCCTCGTTGCGCAGGAACGTCAGGGCCTGGCTCGTCGAGTCGACGTAGTCGTCCGACGGCACGCCCTCGTCGCCGAACTTCTCGCATTCCGTGATCACCTCGTCGGCCGTCGGCACGAAGATCCGTCCGTCCTGCGGATGGTCGTAGACGCGGGCGAAGACGGCTCCCTCGGCGAACAGATCGCTGACGGCGTGGGCGCGCATGAGCTTGGAGTCGTGGCCGGGATTGTACGGCACGCACGGCACGCCGGCGGCGTTCAGCTCCTGGATCAGGCTCTGTCCGGAGCCCTTGTCCTCGATCAGCGTCGTGACCTCGCATGCCTCGCCGGCCATCCCGATCCACTTCTCGCGCTCGAGGTAGGCGGCGCGCTTGAGGTGCGGGAAATCCAACTTCTTCTTCCAGGAATCGAGCAGGAGGGTGACCCATTCCGGACGGATGACGCCCTTTCGGCGCACGCCCACCCGCAGGGCGCCCCAGACGGTGCAGGCGGTCGAATCCGACTCCTTCTTCGACTTGAAGGCGGTGTCGAAGCTAACGACGATGTGCGCCGGCGGAGGAACGCGGGGCTGGTCCCATTGCGCCCACCATTTCCTCTTGATCGGGTTCTTGAGGTCGGACTCGTCCAGGATCTCGGCGAAGATCTCCTGGCGGCCGAGCGGCGTGTTCATGTACCGCAGGAGGCGGCGCTGCTGCGTCGGCGGCAGGTTCGCGAGGTTCTCGAGCGTCGTGCCGATCGTCAGCTTCGTGAACTTGTCGGCCTCGATGTCGCGGATCAGGCGCATCGGCTTCGGCGTCGTCGTGATCATCGTCCACGGCTTCTCGCCGAGGCGGAGACAGAAGTTGTACATGTCCCAGGCTTCCTGCGCTTTGGCACCGGCGGCGCAGACTTCGTCGAGCCATCCCGCATGGAAGCTGGGCCCGCGAAGACGGTCCGGGCTCTCCATCGGAAAGCCCTGCAGGATCGTTCCGTTGTGGAGGTGGATCTCGTTGTAGGACTTGTGGTGTTCGGCGATGGCGTATGCCGGGATCACCTTCGCCAGACCGTCCTTGCCCTCGAACGCGTCTCGGCGGAGCGTCGCGGCCGTCGGCGACAGCACCGCCATGCGCGACCCGGGGTTCTTCAGGGCGGCGATGCCGAAGTTGTGGCTGCCGCAGAAGTTCTTCCCGAAGCCGCGCCCGCATCTCAAGACCCAGACGTCCCAGTCGCCGCCCGGCATGATCTGCTTCGGCCGCGCCTTCTTCAGGAAGTCGGACTGCATCTGGATCGCCGCCTTCGTGCAGACGTCCATCTCCGGATCGGCAAGAACCGCCGCCAGGTCCTCCGCGGACAGCCCTCCGCTCAGTTCGGTCATCGTAAAATCCCCCGTTACGCCATTGTAGCGAGCGGATGATCCATCTCGAAGCGCCTACTTCGCTTCGGCGTCCCACTTCGGCTTCTTCGGAAGGGGCGGGAGGACCGCCGTCTTCTTCACGTTCAGCATCGTGGCCTTGCCGTTCGAGAGGCCGTCGTCGAAGGCGGTCAGTGTCGGGATCAGCGCGTTCTCCGCATCGGCGTCGCGCAGGAAGCCCTCGGCGTCGATCGTCTTGCCGCTGTCGCGCAGCTGGTCGGCGAGCTTGTCGAGGGCGGCGAAGACGTTCGTGCGGGTCACCGTGACGCGTTCCTCGGTCTCGATCTTGGCCTGCAGCGTGATCTCGGCCTTGGTCTCCTTCTTCTGTATCCAGCCCGCCTTCCTCTCCGCGATGAAGACCTGCGCCCTGACGCGGTCGCCCTTCTCGCCGGTCAGGGCGGTCTGGAAGAGCTCCGAGTTGTTGCGCAGGATGATCCGCGCCTCGGCGTGCTCCAGGTAGTCCCCGAAGATGTCCAGGAAGCGCGACGTCGAGATCGGCAGGCCGTCCGTCGGCGAGAGCACGCAGGCCGCCATCTGGTCCTCCGTCATGCCGGACAGGACCGCGACGCCGACCTGCGTCTCGAACAGCTCGTAGATCCGGGCGTTCTCCTCGTGCTCGCTCGCGAACTCGTAGACGGAATAGAGCTGCGCTTCCGACGGCACGACCTGATCGATGCCGACGTAGGCGGCGGCCTCGTCCTTCTGGATCTGTTCGGGATCGTCGCCGGCGGCGACGCGCCGCTGGATGCGGGCGCGTCGATAGTCGTTGGCGAGCTTCCTAGACATTGACGCGCCTCGCCCGCGCTTCCGCCGCGAGCAGCTCGATCGCCCGCGCCAGATCCTCCACCGCGTCGATGCCGCGCTTCGCAGTGCGGCCGCCGTCCTCGACGCAGTCGACAACACCTTGGATGGCGTCGCGGATGCCCTCGAACACCACGCGGTCGCCGGCCGCCATCACGTAGATCGGCTCCTGGCGGATGGCCGCGGTGCCGATCGGATCGGGCCGGCGCTTCTGCACGACCGTGCCCAGGAACACGAAAAGCGCCGGCAGCGCCGTGCCCAACAGCACGACCCAGAGTTCGTTCGGAATGCCCAACATGTCTTCGCTCCCCCTATGCGAATGCGATCAGCGTCGGGAGACGCGGACGATGTCCTTGCCACAGCGGTACGCGCTGAGGCTCTCGAATGCGGCCAGGAGGCCGTAGACGACGATGGCGGTGGAGGTCTGGTAGTCCCAGAAGAACGTCGAGAGGGTCCCGCCTCGCTGGACGAAGACCGAGACGTCGGTCGCGACGAAAAGGGCGACGAGGCCGCACCAGATTGCCGATCCCACCATCGCGCCGGCGGCGCGGAAGAAGGGCGTCCTCCGCCAGCGGCCGTTCACGTAGAGCGCGGCGGCGCGCATGATGCCGACGGCGAGCATGGTCCACCCGAGCGCGTTCTCCGCCACGACGTGGCCGAACGCCTGGAAGGCTTCGCGCTGGAAAAGCGACTGCGGCTGCAGAAGTACCAGGCCCCAGCCGATCAAGGCCAAGGCCGCATACCATTCCATGGTCCGCTGCGGGTGCGGCGGCACGGTTCTGATGAGTGTGGTGTCGGACATCGTTTCGAGTTCCCCCTGCCGACGGGTATACATGCGCGTAGGGCGAACTCGAACTGGAGTGTTTACGAGGTGGGCGCGAAATTGATCGAGCACGTGATCCATGATTTGTCCCCTCTGATCCAGCAAGACGTTCTGACGGGAAGGCTTACGGTCGCGGATTTGTTGCAGCACCTGGCCCGGAAGGGGGTCGTCGTTTCGCGGGAATACCTCGTCTCGCAGATCGGGACCGGACTCGAGGCGATGGAGAAGGCCGGCCGCACCGGAGCCCTTTCTCGCGAGCGTTGGGTCGATCCCGTCGTCCTTAAACTGTCCGACCGCCTGAAGTTCGCGGACATGCATCCGTCCGTCGCAAAGCGGTACCAGGACCTGACCGGCAAGGCGGAAACGTACTGGGACGTCGTCTGCCGGGCACGCGTCCAGGAGCCGCCAGTGACCCTCGCCGACCGTCGCCGGACCGCCCGCGACCGTCACCGCCGGAGTCTCGCTTCTTAACGGAAAAACTAACCCTTGTAGTAGGTTAGGACGACACGTATCCATCCCACATCAGGTCGGGGGACCTGTTTGCATCGGGGGATGCGTGAAGGGGTCAGCCATCCATTTCGGCGACGGCACCATCGGTGTCGCGACCGAGTACTACGGTCGGATGAGGTCGACGAGGGAGATCCTCGTCGACGACGCCGCCGATCCACGGACGCTGGCCCGCGCCTACGCGCAGATGTTCGAAGCCGTCGACGTCGCCCGCTTCGTCGTCTGGTCCGGACGGGCGACCGTGCCGATGCTGACGTTGCTTCGGACGCTCTGCGGGTTGTGCGGCGTCGACCTCGTTCACGTCGGCTCGAAGGAGTTCCGCCGGCGGTTCTCGGCGGACACGTGGATGACCCGCGACGGGTGGCTGAAGGCCGCCCACGACCATCAGCAATTCGTCTTTGGAAGATTTACGAGCGACGCGGAGGCGACCGCGACGGCGCTCCTCGAGCTCGCATGCAGGGACGTCCTCGGGAAGGGCCTGCAGGGGTGGGAGAGAACGCCATGAGGTTCGTCGAGGACTGGAAGTCCATCCTCCGGAAGGCTTGGTCGATCCGCTTCATGGGCGCGGCCTTCCTGCTCTCGGTCGCCGAGTACGCGCTGCCCTTCTTCACCGACGTCATTCCCGACCACCTCCTGGGACTCCTCGGGGGCGCGGCCGCCGGCGGTGCCTTCGTCGCGAGGCTGGTCGCCCAAGCCAATCTGTCGAACGGGGGAAAGCAGCAGTGAGGATCCTGGATCTCTTCAAGTCGGCGCCGAAGGCGGTGCCCAAGATCGTGCCGAAGACCACCTCCGGTCGCGTCCTGACCGGCGGCGCCGCGATGACAGCGATGGCGGTCGCGCTGATCGGAGACTTCGAGGGCCTCCGGACGGAAGCCTACAAGGACATCGTGGGCATCCCGACCGTCTGCTACGGCGAGACCCGCGGCGTGAAGATGGGCGACAGCCGCACGAAGGCGGAATGCGACGACATGCTCGTGGCTAGCCTCCTGACCTTCGAGAAGGGTATGAACGCCTGCCTCGTCTCGCCCGAGACCCTACCGGTGAAGGTGAGGGTGGCGATGCTCTCCGTCACCTACAACGTCGGCTACGGCCAGCGCGGCTTCTGCGGAAGCTCCATGGCCAAGCGCATCAACGCAGGCGACGTCCGCGGCGCGTGCGACGCCCTCCTGCGATGGAACCGCGCCGGCGGCCGCGAGGTGAAGGGCCTGACCAGGCGCCGGGTCGAGGAGCGGAAGCTCTGTCTGGAAGGGATCGCCGGATGAGCGACCGTCTCTTCGCGATCTTGGACCGCGCCGTCCCGTCGATCCCATGGTCGATGATCGCGCCGCACGAAGCGCAGGCGCAGGTGAACCACCATCAGACGCTCGACCGTCTCGACGCCCGCGGCGGTCTCACGCCGTGCGAGGCGATCGCCGTCCTCGAGGACAGGTCGTGGAGCCGAATGACACAGCCGGCCGCCCAAGCCGCGCTCGTCGAGGCCGTCCGCCGGCATCGGAGCGCCGCGTGATCGCCCTCGCGCTGCGCCACTGGAGCGCCATCCTCGTCGCGGCCGTCGCCGCGGCGTTCCTCTTCGTCTCCGGACGCGCCGACCAGGCCGAACGGAAGACGCTCCGGAGCGAGATCGCCGGCATCGCCGGGGCGCAAGCCGAGTCCGAGAAGACCATCACCATCCTTAAAGCCGAAGCGGTCCGGCGGGACGTCGTCCTCGCTGGCATGAGGGCCCAGCGCGTCCGCGACCGGAAGGAGCTCGAGGACGCGATTGTCGCCGCCGCGGCCGCCAAGGGCACCGCCCGGGACGGACCGCTCGCACCCGTCACCAAGGAATACCTCCGGCGCCTGCGCGGTCCGGATCGCTGAAACGAGAAGGCCGTCCGAGGGGGAATGAGACGGCCTTCGCAGATGAGGGCATTTCGAAATGCGGAAACGTGAATTGGCCCTCCGGGGGAGGGGTCGGAGCCGGGGCGACAGGGGGATCGTCGCGTCGGCCGCTTGCTTCCTTGCCATGGTGAATAGCGCCTACGCGGATTCGGTTCCGCCGGCGCCGACCGAATCTCCACGGCCGGTACGCCGGCAGGACGAACTGTTCAACGGCCGCCGGCCGGACGTATGGCAGCTCCTCGTCCTCGTGGACGGTCAGATCCGTCGGCGGGTCTCCACGGCAGACCGGAACGCCTGCCACCTCGTCGCGTCGGCCGTCGCGGTGGAGCTCATCGCCGATCCCGCCCTGGTGGCGCATCCGGACCGCGTCCGCATCACGTGCGAGCCCGACCGGCCGGGAGCTGTCGCATGAGGACGGTCGCGGCGATCGCCGTCGTGCTCGCCCTCGCGGGATGCCAGACGACGCGCACGGTCACGACGGCCGTCCCGCTGGCCGAACGCATCCCGCTCGAGCTCCGGTCCTGCGCGGCAGAGCCCGGCGCCCCGGATCCGGACGCCTCCACCCAGGCCGACCTCGTCGCGTGGACGGCGCGGCTGCGGGATGCCGGCGCGGACTGTCGGGCCAAGGTCGGCGCGCTCGACGAGCTGGTGGGGAGGTCCTGATGTCGGATGCGAGCCTGCACGCCTGGCACGGCAACGAGTCCCTGTGGAGCGACAGGGTGACCTTCGTCCCGAAGCCCGAGAAGGTCCGGTCTCTGATCGCGAGCCATGGCCGGGAGGCGGCGGAGGAACGGTGGGGCAGGCGGGTCGTGCTCGCCGTCCTGAAGGCGGAAAAACACCAGATCCGCGTCGTCGCGAAGGCGCGGGCGCGGCACGAGAGGCGACACCCCGAAATGTGAAAGCCGCCCTGATCCGGAGACCAATCCGGGGGGCGGCTTTCGGAGACCGGAGGCCAGTGAGACCCCCCGATTCTCTGCGGAATACTAGGGGGTATCGACTCTCGCGTCAACAATCGGCATGCTGAGCGAATCGGGCGTCCTGAGATACCCCGTTTTACAAACCGGCCTGACCAGCCGGCCACCAGTGAGCCGAGAAATTGCACCCCCAACCCCTCCTTTCCCCCACTCCGTTCTATCCGGCCTACGGCGACGACCAGGATTTCCCGATCCCGATGGAGGACATCGGGCCGACCGTCGGCGAGCCGTACGAACACTCCCAGATCCCGCTTTCCATGCGGTACGAGCACCGGCCCTTCTGGCTCGCCCTGTGCGAGGTACTGGAATGCGCCGAGACGACCGCCGCGATCGCCTTGGCGGCGTATTTCGCGGCGAAGGTCAGCGGCCGCTGGATCAGCTACTCGGCCCGGGCCGAGCACTACGTCTGGAAGAAGGTCCTCGACCGGAACAAGGACAAGGCCGCCGCGCTCCGCGATCCGGAATTCGTGCAGCGCGAGCCGTCGAAGGTCTACACGTGGCGTCTGGTCATGCAGGGCATCGAGCACCTTAAGGCCCTCGATCTGATCGACGACTGGCGCCAGAAGCCCGGCGTCGAGGGCTGGAGGAGCTGCTTCCGCCCGACGAAGGCGCTCCTCGACATCGTCGCCGGCGTGATCGCCAAGGTCGGCGTTCCGAAGGCGCAGAGGCCGGATCCGAAGAGCCTCGTCCAGCTTCGCGACAAGACGGGCGAGCTGATCGACTTCAGGGAGACCGCCGAGACGAAGAAGTGGCGGCGCATCGCCGAGGGACTGAACGAGTGGCTGCGCGAGGCCGACGTCTCTACGGGATCGGCTTGCCTCGTCCGGATCTTCAACCTCGACCTTTCACGCGGCGGGCGGTTCTACGCCACCGGCGGCGCCTGGCAGGTCCTGAAGAAGGCGGAGCGACGGAAGATCCTCATCGGCGGCGAGGCGGTCTGCGAGCTCGACTACGCGACGATCCATCCGACGATGGCATACGCGATGGTGGGCCTGATGCCACCGCAAGACAGCTACGACATCGGCGGCGGCTGGGACCGGAAGCTGGTCAAGGCGGCGATGATGACCGCCCTGAACGCCAAATCGTTCGACGAGGCGATGAAGTCGGTCGCGGGGAACAAGAGGATCGGCGCGATCCCGAGATCGAGGGAGGCGAGGATCCGGGCGACGAGCCTCCTGAACAGGATCCGGCAGGTGCACTGGCAGATCGAGAACCTGTTCTTCTCGGACGCGGGAGCGACGTTCATGCTCCGGGATGCGGAGATGGCCGAGTTCGTCCTGACGAGCCTGATGAGGAAGGGCGTGACGTGCCTTCCCATCCACGACTCCTTCCTCGTCCAGCGGTCGCAGAGGGACGTCCTGAGGGACGCCATGATGGAAGCGGCGGATCGAGCGAAGATGCCGTGGATCGGGATCGAGGAGCCCGTCTGAAAAGGTGTATTCTGACTGTGGCAGGAATGTCACGTTTTGAGGGGTCAGATTCAACGATATCAACGGTTTGGAGCTGAAATGTTCCACATATAGCTGCTCTGGCTCCTGGGAGGCTGGAAGGTAGGCTCCGCCGGGCGGTCCTAGTCGCCTCTCCGAAACCGAAATCTTACCTACCGTCGCCGGAGTCGATTCCAGGGGTCAGCGACTCCGACTCGCGTAGGCGGCCCGGATGGGCAGGGAAGCCATCCAGGAGACCTCAGGATCGCTCTCCGGACAGAGGTAGTCCGACCTCTTTAAAGCCGATCTCAGCCCTCTTCCGTTCGAATCCGAGACCTTGTCCGAACGGAAGCGGAATCGCCCACAGGAAGCCGGGAGCTGGAACCAGGGAGGCGCTCCCTTCCTCCGGTCATCGTTCTTCTCGGGCCGAAGGCCCTATCCCTGGATGACGAACATCGCGGGAGGAGGCGAAGCCGACCAGCCTTCGGAACAGAATAACCGACCGTATGACGATAACCGTTGATCGTATCGATCCGCATGCGTATCCTCCGTCGCGAACGTCGAAGGGGGTCGCATGAGGGAGGACGCAGCATACCGGGCCAGGGCTCTCGGCTCCCTCCGCCGCCGTGCGAAGCGGTTGGACCTTTCGACGACGGACCGTTCCCTCTCGCCACTCCTGCCCGTCACCTGCGACCACGACGCAGTCCTGCGCCACGCCGACCTACGCAGCCTCCGCTTCGGCGACGGCGCCGTCCGTCAGGTCCTGTCCGTCGGTGTCGACGTCTTCGCCTCGCTCCTCGGCGTCGCCGCCAGAAGCCTGTACCGCTGGATCGCCGACGGTCAGATGCCTTCCGCCTTGGCCGTCGAGGCATCGACCCGTCGGCCGCGCTACACCGTCGCCGAGGTCTGCGTGTACGGCCGGCTCGTCGAGGCCGTCGTCCTGGCGCACCGCCTCGTCGACGGTAGGAGGCTGTTCGACCCGGCGATCTCGCCAGCGGGGCAGCTCTACGCGGCTCGGGTGGAGATCGCCCGCCACGTCCTGCAGGTGCGCCCGTGAAGGCCGCGGCGCCGGCCGTCCGGACCTCCGCCGACGTCCTGGCGAAGCTCGGTAGGGCCGGGCTCGGCCACACGATCCTCGACGCGTCCCGTCCCGACGTCGACCACCGCCGCCACATCCCGACCGGGATCTACGAGCTCGACAGGATGTGCATGGGCGGGATCCCCGCCAGCGCCATCACTCAGGTCGTCGGACGGCAGGGATCGGGGAAGAGCTCGCTCTGCGACCGTATCACCGCCTCGGCGCAGCGGATCTGGCCGGAGCACAAGGTCGCCCGCGTCGACGTCGAGGGGACGCAGGATTTCGAATGGGCCGCCCTGCACGGCGTCGACCCGTCGAGGGTGATCCTCTCGCGGCCGGAGACGGCCGAGGACGCCATGAACACGTCGGAGGAGCTCGTCCGGGCTTCGGACGTCTCGATCGTCATCGTGGACAGCGTGGCGGCCATGATGCCGTCGGCGATGTCGATGCGGTCGATCGGCGACACGATCCCAGGCGTCCGCGCAAGGCTCGTCAACGAATTCCTGACCCGTGTCGGCAGCGCCATCGTCGAGGCCCGCAACGCCGGCCGGACGGTCACGCTCGTGGTCGTGAACCAGTACAGGCAGCGTTTCGTCGTCCGCGGCGACGTCAGGACGATCCCCGGCGGGGAGGGGCTCAACTACTTCCCCAGCTTCACCGTCTCGATGGACGGCTTCACGCACTACGGCAAGGACGCTTTCGGCGACGAGGCCGCGATGCGCCTGGAGATGACCTTCCAGCGCCTGAAGTCGAAGCTCGGCAGCGGGACGAAGGAGGGCAAGGCGACGATGATCTTGGATCCGTCGCACCCGCTCGGACTCGGCGCCATCGACCAGGCCGACGACATCCTCGATTTCACCGACAAGCGGGGTCTCACCGCCCGCCCGTCCACCGTCCGCTGCGATCTCGGCGCCTTCTCGACGGCGACGTTCAGGACGCTCCGCGACAGGGCCGACCACCTGCGCGCCGATCCGGCGCTCCAGCAGACGATCTACGACGCCGCCATCAGCGCTTGGCGCGTCGAGCGAGGCAAGGGCGCCGGCGAATGGAAGGCAGCGGCATGATCGACGACATCGACGAGGGCGACCGCATCCTTTTCTGTTGCTCCTGCGGCGCGGAGATCTATGCCGCCGAGGATTACGAGGTTCGGGACGGCGATTTCGTCTGCGACGGCTGCGCCGACGATGATTTCGACGAGGCCGGCTTCTGATGCCGTTCTCCCGCCTCCCGCCCGGCCTGCGCAACGCCCGCCGCCACGAACGCGACGTCGCCGCCTCCATCGGCGGCCGCCTGACGGCTATGTCCGGCGCCGGACCCGAGAAGGGCGACGTCGCCAGCCAGATTCTCGTCGTCGAGTGCAAGTCGACGAGCCGCGCCTCGTTCGCCATCTCGCCGGCCCTGATGGACCGCATCACCTCGACCGCGGCGCAGACCTCCCGCCGCGGCGTCCTTCACGTGCGCTTCGTCGACGCCTCCGGCCGAACGCTCCGCCAGTACGGCGTCGTCGAGGCCGACCTTCTGGAAGACCTCGCATGAGCAACCTCGGCTTCTCCCCCTCCGCCCCCCGGTCGCCCGCCTTCGGCGCCATGGCCCGACGCATGTCGCCCCAGTCGAAGGCCCTGCGCATGCGCCTGGTCGCGCTCGAGGACGAGGACCTTCGCCGCGTCGCCGCCGACGTCGGCTCGACGAGGTGGTCCGTCCAGGACCTCATGAACTGGGGCAGCGACAACCAGACCTGGGAGCGAGTCCACGCGGCGATCGACGCCCTGACGCCGCCGGAGGAGGTGGCGCCGCCGGCGGACATCGTTACGGCGCTCGTCGAGGAGCATTTCGCGGAGGATGCTCGCCGGCCGGCGTCCGTCGATCCCATCGAGGATCCCGAGCCCGCTCTCTCGGAGCCGAGCATAGACCGCTTCGCCGTCGCCCGCCGGTCGGACGGCGTCGAGCTCGGCGACGACGACCGCGCCCTTCTGGCCCGTGCGCAGGACCTGGCCGGTTCGGCCGACTTCATGGCGTTGGGCGAGGCGCTCGCCGCCCTGGTCAACGGCGGCGTCCATCGGCGTCTCGGCTACGCGGACGAGCGTTCGGCCGTCGCGGCGTTCCTCGAAACCGAAGCCGGCGTCGCGGGCCGTAAGGCCATGTACATCCTGCGCATCGGCCGTCGGCTGTCGGGTTCGCCGTTGCGGTCAAGGATCGAGAAGCTCGGGTGGACGAAGGCGAAGGAAATCGCCGGCCTGAAGGACGAGAGCCTTCACAAGGACGCTGTCGCGTTCGCCGAGACCCATGGCGTCAGGGACCTCGTGGAGCACTGCCGGCGGCTTCGGGACGGCGAACCGAAGACCGGCTCGCACCGCCGCCTCGTCCTCACCGTCACCGCGTCGGGCGAAGGCATGATCCGCCAGGCCCTCGACACCGTCCGCCGGCGTTCGGGCAAGCCCGACCTCAGCGACGGTTTCGCCCTGCAGCTCGCGGTCGCGGAGTGGCTCCTGTCGGAAGGCGACCTGTCGCTCGCGGAAGGGATCGCCGCCCTCGAGGAGCGTTTCGGCGTCAAACTCGTCGAATCTCGCGAATAGGTTAACTACCCTAGTGACACCTGACAATGAACCTGCTACGAATTCGTTAAGACGGAGACCTGGAATGTCCGCTACCCCCGAAACCGCGACCGAGACGCTGACCACGAGCGATCCCAACCTGCTGAACCGGCAGATCTTCGGGTCGTTCATGCGCCGTCTGCGTTCCGACGCCGACATGACCCGGGCAGAGTTCGCCCGGCGCATCGGCTGCTCGGGACCTCTGATCTCCCAGACCGAGTCCGGCGTCAACACGCCGAACAAGAGGGTCGAGGACATGCTGGTCGGGCTGTACCCGTACCAGGAGTCCGAAATCCGGCTCCTGGCCGCGGTCGCACGGCTCTCGTCCGGCACGCACGCGGATGACTTCCAGCTTTTCGTGCGAGCGACTTCCGCCCGCGCAGCCTGACACGAAGTGGCGCGGGCTGGCCGTCCCGACGTCGCGTGTAAAACGGCCAACGAACCAGTAGCGACAACTCCAACACAGGGCACCCCCATGTCCGCCAGAGCCAACCTCTCGCACCGCGAGAACTACGATGTGACCGTCGAGGGCCTGAACGCCCTCCTGGTCACCGCCGAGGACCTCCTCTCCGGCCTGACCGTCGCCGACAGCCTCCAGATGATCCGCCAGATGCGCAAGCGCTTCGAGGAGCTCGAGAAGGCGCCGGCGGAGTTCGTGAAGCTCTCCGACAAGCCCACGAAGGGCGTCGGCTGCGTCGCCACTCGGAACCTGATCCCGGGCGGGACGCAGTGGAAGCAGGTCGCCGAGAAGGTCGCCGCCGACGCCGGCGTCGCGCTCGACGACGCGTTCCTAGCGCCGTTCAAGAACAAGGCGGCGTACCGCGTCGACCTGACCGAGGCTACGGCCGAGCAGGGGGCACTCTGATGGGCGTCCGTGCAGGCTACAAGCAGTGGACCGCGGAGGAGGACGAAGCCCTCCGCCTCCATTCCCTCCTCAAGACGCCGGGTCCGGTCGTCGCCGACCAGTTCGGCGTCTCCGTCGGCGCCGTGCAGACCCGTATGACCCGCCTCGGCGCGTCGCAGCAGCTGACGCAGTTCCAGCGCGACCGCATCGTCGAGCTGCACCGCGTCGAGAAGTACCGTCTCAGCCGCATCGCCCAGCGCGTCGGCGTTTCGAAGGATCAGGCGGCCGTCGTGCTGCAGCAGGCGGGCTTCGAGGTCGAGACGCCGAGGATCCCGCTCGGGACCGTCGTCAACGCCCGGAAGTCCATCGATGCCCGGCATTTCTTCACGCCCCAGGAGGACGAGACGATCCGGACCAGGATGCTGGCCGGGCATGCCGTCGCCGACATCGCGATCGGGCTCGGGCAGCAGAGGGCGAGCGTCCAGAACAGGGCGACGTACCTGGGCCTGAAGGTCCGCGAGATCGCGAAGGCTCGCGCCGCCGCCGGTCCCGATGCTCCGAACGTTTCCGAGGATCCAGGTCGCACCGGGGAGGGTGGGTGGACCGTCGACATGATGGTCGGCATCGAGAAGCTCTGGGCCGATGGCAAGGACTCGCGCACGATCGCGAAGGTCCTCGGCTGCGGCGTCGTGCAGGTCGACCGCGAGATCGCGAAGATCCGCCGGAGGCATCAGGATGCCATCTCGGACCGCAGCACCGGCTATTCGACCATGGCGACGAAGAGCCGGGTCCTGGAGCTGCACGCAGAGGGCGCGACGTCGCTGCGCATCTCGCGGATCGTTCCCCTCACCATCGCGCAGATCGATGCCATGCTCGCGAAGGACGGCCGGACCCCGAACGCGACTCGGTCCTACGTGTCAGGCCGCTACGGCGTCGACATGCCGTATCCGGCTCCCCGCGACCTCGATGCCGAGCCGCTGAAGCTTCTCTACCCGTCCGACGTCGCGACGCCGGCGGACGAGATTGCCCAGTCCGCGCCCGAGATCGTCCACGAGGTCCCCGAGGCCCTGCCGGAGCAGGCGCCCGTGGTGGACGATATCCGGGACGCCAAGCCCGAAGTCGTCCAGCAGACCCAAACCGAAGCCGAACAGGAGACGACCATGTCCGCCGACACCACCGAACAGAATCCCTTCGGCGCTCCGTGGACGGACGCCGACCTGAAATACCTCTCGACGGCCGACGCGGCCGGGAAGTCCCTCGTGGAGATCGCGGGGCACCTCGGCCGCACCACCGCCGCGGTCAAGAAGAAGCGGTCTCTCGTGCGCGGACGGGCCGCCTCCTCGCCGAAGACCGCGGCGCCCGCCCTGGTCGTCGCCCTCGACGCGGAGATCGCCTCGATCGAGACGCGCATCGCGGCCGAGCAGCGGTCCTTGAAGATGATGAAGGACCTCAGGGGAACGCTGGACGGGACGAGGACGGCATGACCGGCCCCGACCTTCCCGATTGGGACGCGGAGCAGACGGCCCGCGCCCGGTATCTCGACCGGGTCGGCACCCCGATCGAGCGCATCGCGCAGGAGGCCGGCGTTCCGGCCTCCGTCGCCCGGTCCCGCATCGACGAGGCCGTCCGGCGTGGGCCGGTCGTCCCCGTCGGGATGATCGAGGCGATGGATGTCTACCTGGCGTTCCTCGGCATCGACGGAGCGGTCGCGTGAGCGCCCGCCGGTACGTACGCTTCAAGGTCTCGGACCACGCCATGTTGCGCTGGATCGACCGGGTGGAGCGCATCGGCGTCGAAGCCGTGCGGGACCGCCTCGGCGGCCTCGACGACGGGGAACTGCTCCATCACCTCGGCGCCGAGATGGGACTGCCCGTCCACGACATGCGCCGGCGGATCGTCGGCAGTCTCTTCGACGTGAACGCACCGCAGGACGGGATCGCCGAGATCGGCGGCGTCCTGGCCATCCTTGTCGAGGGAACCGTAGTCACGACGTACCCGAAGAAGCCGGGCGAGGCCCGCCCGAAGCCGCGGGGTCGTTCCGGCCCCCGCTTCATGACCCGCGAGACCCGCGTCGCCGTCAGGCGGGAGAGGGGGGGCAACCGCGGCCTCGTCGGCATGGACGCCGACTGATCCCCAACCCACGAAAGGATATCGACCATGGCCAACATCCCCTGGAACGAAGACGACGTCGCCAGAATCCGCCGGATGGCCGACGCCGGCCGCAGCGCGTCGGAGATCGCCTCGGAATTCCCCGGCACGACCCGCAACGCGATCATCGGCTTGTGTCACCGCAAGGGCATCCAGCTGCGGCAGCGGGCCAAGGTCCTGACCCTCGTCGGCGCCAAGCTCGACGAAGCCCGCCGTCTGGCCGAGAAGGGTCGGTCCGCGGAGGAGATCTCGTCGCGCTTCGGCGTGCCCCGGCGGACCGTGCTGCCGTCGCTGCGCAAGTCCGGGACCGCGATCACGACCCTGGCGCCGCGTCCCATCCCGTCGCCGATGCCGCCGAAGAGGTCCAAGACCGCGAGGACGGCCGTCGTCCTTCCGCTCCTGCCGGCGGACTCTACGCGGGCCTTCGCCGACAAGGTCCTGACGATGAAGCAGCTGGACGAGGTCGCCGCCGAGAAGGCGCGTCTTCGGGTCGAGCGCGACCGGATCCTCGCGGAGGCCTTCCGCCCGACGGCGCTGGCCCGGCCGGTCGTCGCCGCTTCGGGCTGCCGGTGGCCTCTCTGGTCGGCCAACGCGACGCTGTCGGAGAAGCTCGTCTGCGGTCATCGTCGGCGCCGTCCCGCACCTCGCCGTCGACGGCCGGAAGATCCGCGTCGTCCGGAAGGCCGCATCCGTGATCGCTCTCTCCATCGCGGCGACGGGCAGGGCGGTCGAGGAACTCGATCGCCAGATCCTGACGTCGCACGGCATGACGCCGGGCGGGATGGACGTCGTCGAGGCGTATCTCGGGGCCGCCGGCGGGACGCTGCCGGAGGTCCGTTGGCAGAGCCACGTCGACCTGGAGGACCTGGCCGCGAACATCGCGTTCGAACTTTCGGACCTCGACCGCAACATGATGGGCGAAGGCGCATACCGCGAGCGGCAACTGCTCGGGATCCTCAACGCGCTCGCTGCCCACGGGACGCGGCACCAGACCATCCGCCGCATTCCCGATTCCACCGACCGCGCTGCGTAAAAGCGCCAACGAACGAGACCTGCGATCATGACCACCCTGAAGCCCGTCGTCATCGGCCGCCACACGCTGGCGTGCAACACCGATGCCTACATCCTCTCCCGCCGTCCTGAAGTGGCGGCCGCCCTTGGCATCCCGGATCGGCAGGTGCAGGTCGTCCTGCACGACCTCCTCTTCCACATGCAGCGCCACCGGCATCCGGAAGAGATCACGTTCCCGGTCCACGCCGGGGACGCGTCCGGCGCCAAGGTGAAGTTCCGCATCCACGCGTCGCCGAGCTTCTACACGATCAGCCGCGACGACGATGTCGTCCGGGTGTTCGGGAAGTCGTCGGCGGGAGCATCGCAATCGGCTCCGCCCGCCGTCCAGGTCTCCGGCGCCGGCGTCTCGATCTCCGTGTCCGGCATTTCGGTCGATCGCCTGCGCGCCGTCGCGGATCTGCTCCAGTTCGGCACGTCGCCGGCGGAGCCGCAGCTGCACGAGGGCGAGAGCGCGGCGATCGAACAGGCGGCCTTGACGAAGGACCAGGCGGCGGCGAGAGCGGCTTCCGGTGTCACCATCTTGGATTACGCGCCCGATTACGTCCCGCCGGTGCCGACACCGAAGGACGGCCTGACCGATGCCGAGAAGGCGCAGCTTGAGAACGGCGGCGAGACGAGGGAGGTCCTCTGGAAGCGTCTCGACGCCGAAGCGCTCGAGCTCGACAAGCGCCTCTTTGACCTGGCGGCGTTCGTGAAGTCCGCCGACTACCGTCGTCTGGCCGACATCGACCGGGATCTCCTGGTTTCCCAAGAGGCCGCGATGCGCACGTACCTTCGCGTCCTCGAGACCCGTCGGAGGAGGGTCGGTCAGAACTTCGGAGCAGAGCCCACCATCACCTTCCGCTGATCCCGCCGGCGGCTGCTCCGGCGGCCGCCTCGATCCCCTTGCGCCATCGAGGCACCCATGTCCGACACCGACGCCCAAACCACGCTGACCACCGCTGAGATCGAGCGCGAAGACATCCTTGCGGCCGCCGTCGTCGAGGGGCGCGGCGACGACCCCTTCCTGGAGCCCGGCGACGATCCGAATCCGGCGCCGATCGAGGAGCCGATGACGCACACCGCACCGATCGCATTCATGCTCCTACTCGTCCGCCCCCGTCGCGGCGAGCCGGCGTTCGAAATGATCTGGACCGAGGGCGGCGGACTCGGCCAGGACGATCTCGTCGTGCCGGCGGACGTTCCGTCGGGCTACGTCGTCTGCGAGGACGCGGCCGTCCGGGTCGTCGGCGAGGAGAAGGACGAGCAGCGCGGCATCGTGCGGCGGGCCTACGGCGTCGTCGGCACCTGGAGGACGGCGCGGCTCGAGGACTTCGAGACCCGTCCGGGCAAGTGGTTCCGGGTCGGTGGTCTCGAATTCCCAGAAACGCTGCGCGCCGTCTTCCAGAACGGCTACGAGCAGGGGAATCGGCGCGTCGTCGAGAGCGTGAAGCACGCGATCGGCCTCGACGGATCGGAGGGCTGAGGAGGTGAGCGATGTCGCCACCCATCCCCGTATTGTCGCCGATGTCGGTCGAATCTGGGCCTACACGTTCCGGGAGTTCTACGCCGAAGCGGGGAGCCCGGACGAAGCCATTCTCGTCTCGGTGACGAAGACGTTCGCTCGCGCCATGGTCCGAGGAGATCTTCCCGCGAGGCCCGAAGAGCGCTGCCAGTCCTGTCGCGGCTACCGCTATCCGAAGGAGCTCCGCGAGATGGTCGCCATCGCGGCGGACGCGATGGAAAGGTTGGATGGTCCGTCCTCGTCAGGGTGGCCCCTGACGCCAACGCAGTACGGCGTCCTGCCGATTGTGGACTGGATCCGTTCCGTCCGCCAGGACGATCCTCGCCGCTACGCAAAGCTTCCGCGCATGAACTATCAGGCTCTCTGGCAGGCCCAGGACCGCTGGCATGCCGCCCTCGCGAAGCGGAAGACCGAGGCCGCCGCGGTCGACCTGGCTTCGTGCCCGGTCCTCCACCGGTACGACGACGGCTGGGCATGGGTGTGGGTCCGGACGGATGCGGAGCGAGACGCTGAAGGCGATGCCATGGGCCACTGCGTCGGGCAGGGCAGCTACGACAGGCTCGGCCGCGGCGGCGCGATCGTCTCGCTGCGCGATCCCGCCGGCCGACCGCACGTCACCGTGCAGATCGCAGGCGTGCGCCGCATGCAGGCGCAGGGCCGCGCCAACACGCCGCCGGCGGAGAAGTATGCGGCCCGGATCGCCGACGCGACCGTGCGCGTCGGCGCGGCGGTCACCGAATACGGGCAACCGCGCTGGCTCGACGATGTCGAAGCGATGGCGATCGTCACGGAGCACGTCGCCCGGAACGTCAGGAAGACGGGCCACGGCCCGGTCATGAGAATCGAAATCCAGCATGGCGTGCCGGCGCAGATCGCCCGGGCGATCGCGGGTCGTTGAGGAGAGGAGAGCAAGATGAGCAACGAAGAGAACGTAATGGCGACGTTGGGCACCACCACGCCGCCCGTCGTGCCAAGTGCGTTCGAGACCGAGTGGATGGCTAAGAACCCGTGGTTCGACAAGAAGGGGACCGATGTTCGATCCGTCAACGTTCGTCGTATCGCCGACCGTCTGCATCGCGAGGGTTATTCGGCCAACAGTCCCGCCATCTGGCGAGAGCTGGATCGCGAGTTGGCCGAGCTCGGCGACTCCGGGACCGTCTGCGTCAGGACCATGGATTTCGGCGGCGCGCTGCGGATGATGCAGGTCGGCGACCGGGTCTCCCGGCTGGGCTGGAACGGCAACAAGCTGCCGGGCGCTGGCGACGAGCCGCGCCTTTGGATCTGTAGCGGTGACCGTCAGGTCGACCTGCCCGCGGACAAGTTCTGGAATCCGCACACTAGGGCGTTCGCCGAACGGAACGGCGGGAAGGCGGACGTGCTGCCGTACCTGCTGATGAAGACCGCCGACGACAAGATCTTGATGGGGTGGTCGGCATCCAGCACCGACATTCTAGCCGCCGATTGGTTCATCGTACCGGAAACCGAGATCGAGAAGGTGCGCGGGTTCGACATTCCGGGCACGCCGTCGCGGCGGATCGTCGAGGAGGTCGAGTATCCCATCGAAGGCTTCGGATCGGCGTCGATCGAGGGCGAGGCATCGTCCTACGACGTCGCCCAGGAGGGCGTCACCCGGCGGGTCTGGACCTCGAACTACGCTCCGGGCGTCTACGCCTCTGGCGATCCGGCCGCCGTCGGCACGTCGACGCTGCCCATGGACTAGAAGCGCTACGAGGAGCTGCGCGAGAGCGGGGCCCGGAGGGGCATCCTCCCCTTCAAAATGATCGTCGCCGCCAGGATCGTCGCCGGCATGTCGGCGGATCCTGTGGAGATCGTCGAGGCCGAGCGGATGCTTGCGGCGGCGTTCGCGGCGAGGAGGGCGGCGCCATGACGATCAAGGTCGCCCGAATGGGTAGGCTGCCCGAGCACAATCCCTTCGCCGGCACCTGCTCCCACTGCCGGACGGCGATCGAGTGTGTCCGCGCTGACGGGGACTTCCAGGAAGGCGACTTCCGGGACCAGCACGACCACAGACATCTGAACGTCAGGTGCCCGACGTGCGGCGGCACGATCCACGCCTATTCAGTGAAGTCGGAGTGAAAAAGTAGTAAGATCGACACCCGACCTTCCGCGATGAAGCTACGTTTCCCGTTCCTTCTTCATCGTGACCAAGAGACGTTCGCGTGTAAGACGTGCGAGTTCCTTGTCAGTCTCCTTTCTCCTACCTTCGGGCGACGAACTTCGCAAGCCGGCGATCGCCTTGGCAATCGGCGCTTCGAGCTTTACAAAATGCTCCTTCCGAACCCGATCGAGCCGCCGCAGCTCACTCAGGTGGACTATAAACGACAACAACAAGTATCGGTTGTTTCGGAACTTCTCCGTTAGCGCCGTTGCGGTGACCGGTGTCGCCGGAAGTCGAAGGTCGGCGACCAAGCTCGTTCGGAAGAACTCGTAGATCTTCGGCTCGTTCTCTCCGTTCGGCGATGGTTCAGACAGCTGTCGTTCGAGCTTTTCAGTTCCCAATGCCCCGGACAGCAGCTTCACGTGCACGTGCGGCAGCATGAGCATCATCTTGCGTAGAAGAGTTGTGTCGCTCATGCCATGCGGAGCCTGGACTTCGTAGAGGGCTCCGTTGATCCTGATACGCCGTTCCTTTGCGAGCCGCGGCGCCAGCCTCAGCGACGCTACAAGGAGGATCGCCCAACCACGCCAGATCTCAGACAGATGCTCACGCTTCGTCGCGTCGGGAATCAACTCCATGTTCTTGATCAGTCCCGAATAAAGGAAGAGCGACAGTAGGATCTTGTCTCCATCCTCCGTGATGCTCGGACGAAAGACCTCCTGTCGGTCTTCGGCATCTGTCGGTATTTCCGTCTCCAGCTCGGCATCCTTCTCCGCCTCGGACAGCGGGGGCGAGGCGATTTCGCGTTCAAGTACTGAAACGGAGTCCTCGTCATCCCTAGGCAAGACGATCGAATCGAACTGGTTGAGATCCAGCTTTTCGAGGCCGGTCCATGTTTCGGCCAGAATTCGTTTGTGACGTTCCGCGATCTGAGTGATCAGCGCAACGTCGTTTCTCAGTTTGCCGGCGTAGTACTGTATCTCGTTGACGTACCTTAGATAGTGTTCGTCCGAGACGACCCATTCCTTGAACTCAGGGTCCGTAGTCATGCGGAGCGCGATAAAGTACTCCAAAACGCCGCGGTATCTGAAGCTAATTCTTGCCTCCGACCGCTCAACGAAGATGCGTGCCGACAGGAATTCGGCGAGGAGATCGTCGACCGGTTGGATGAGGCCGACGTTCTCTATGTAACTTCTCATCTCGGTCCGGACCGCTTCGCGGCTTGGAATGTAGTCGTCGTTTCGCGCCATCCATGCCGCAATGGACGAAAGCAGACTTGTCTTGTTAGTGTAGTCGAACGTTTCGCGTCGGCTTTGATCGATCGCGGCTTTCCTGAGTGTCGAGTCCACGAACTGTTCCATCAACACGGAACGGTTGATTGGTGAGAAGTTATATTTCTCTGCCAGGATCTCGATTAGGATCGAGCCGTTGGCCGCCGTGAACGGCAGATTGATCTCGCGGAACTCGTCCTGCAGCCGATCCAGCCAACCCTCGACATCGGTGCAGCGATCATCCTTGGCGAGCAGCTGGCGCATGTCGTTGCGGCGGAGTTCGAGAACCTCCACGAACTCGAACCTGACCGGCAGCTCCGGGTCAATCGAAGCCCCCATCTTCGTAGCGGAATACTGAGGACTGGAGATTACGTATCTCGCCTTCGGATACCGTTCAACGAAGTCACGAACGACCTTCATGCGCTTGCCGTCGTGGAACATCACATCGTCGATCATGACGCAGGCGTGTCCAAGCTTGAGGAGCGACTCGAGGTCGTTCGCATCAGGCGTTTCCTCGCACCCGGCCTTAGCTTTCCTCAGCATATTATCGGCATTCACGCTGATGTCGGCGAAGTCGATCAGGACCGGCACCCTCGGGAACCTCACCATCGGCGCATCGCTAAGCAGGCGGTAGCGTAATTCGCGCAGAAGCGTGGTGCGCCCGTACTCGGCGCGTGCGTAGAGGATTAGATTCGCGTCGCCTTCGACGACCTCCTTGAATTGGATCGGCGTTTCGGCCTGGACCTTCGTGTCGTCCCCCGACTCTTCCTGGATGAACGTGCGCCTCAGCGGTGGGGCAACGAACCGATCGTGCGACTCGAGATCGCCATGGCTCGCGTTCTCGCGGCCGAGCAGCGCCTCGAGAGCCGGTCCACGCAGATGATCGCGAAACGCGGCTTCGTCTACCGGAGCGGCGATCTTGCGGAAGTGTTCGCGTGCCTCCTGGGAGGGCCACCAACGTCCCTCCCTTACGACGTCGGTGCCCTCGTCGAACTCGTCGCGGTCCTTGAAGTACGATCGGACGAGGATCTCCGCGTGACCGTTGCTGCGGTCGAGGGTGATCAGGGAATAGCCGTTGTAGTACTCCTTGCGGCTGGTGAAGATCGCGCCGGCCTGATCCGTCATGACCTCTCCGCGAAGTCCGACGATGTTGCGCGGTTGCGGATCGTGCATGTGGCCGAACAGATGGATCTGCGCGTGCTTCGTAATCTCGGCTTCGAGATAGCGGGCCGACTGTTCGCTGAGATGCGCGAGCGGATGGTGCGTGACGAAGATGCGCAGCGAGCCTTCCTTGAGGACGCCGACCGCATCCATAACGGCATATTCCGGAACGACTAGATTGCGCTCGTCTCTGTCATGCGACTTGTGGCCGCCGGTCGATAGTACGGCCGTGTTGAACGTTACGACATCTACGTTCAGCGCTTCGATGTGATCGACCGTGACGAATGCGTTGGTGAGCTTACGTGCGCTACCTCGAAAACCCGTGCTAAGAAACTTTTCGAGGTCTAGGTAATTCGCAAATTTCTCGGCGACAGCGGCGTCAAAGGCCCGGGCTTCGTGCAACTCGTTGAATTTTTCGGTTTCGTCCTGCTTGCCAACGAGCGCCCGCCACTCCCGAGTTTCGGTCTCGAACTTCTGCAAACCCACCCAAGAAAGATCGTGATTGCCAGCCGCGATGTAGATGCGCTCGTCGCTGCAGCCTGTCGCTTTGGAAACTCGGTCCAAAAGGAAATCGTAGGCGACGTCGTGGAGATCCGTTCCCGCAGCCTGAACTAGGTCGCCAGTGAACATTACGAGATCTGGTTTGCGGTGGCCTATGCATATGCTCCGAAGGTCGGCCACGAGCGCGTCAACGATCGGTTTCTGCTCCCGGATTCGTCGGGAGGAGTAGTGGAAGTCGCTGATGTGGAGGATTGTGAAAAGGGAACTGTTAGCCATTCAGTGACGATATTGCCGACCTTCCGGTTCTACAAGCTACAACCTTCGGTTCGACGTTCGTCTGGCGGTAGAATTGTATAAGCATCCACAACTATCATAATTTCTCCTGACACCTAGCCTTCCGCAACCCAGCTGGCCACACATTGCGGTACGTCAAACGGGACGCGCGACTGCACGTCGTGCTGCTGCGCACGATCAAAAACCGCCCGCCGATCATGTCGGCGCAGCATGCCGTCTTGGTGCGGTCCTTCGTCGTGCCGATCAGGATGGTCGCAGGCTAGTCTAAACGCCTGCACTCCTTGCCATCAGCGACGACGGCGTCGAAGTCGATAAGCCCGCCCATGGTCTCTTCCCGGAAATTGCCGCGTGCGAAATCGGCGTCCAGCAGTCGTACGGGCGAATCTAGCGAGTTCTCGGCAGGCCGGGATATCGACGAGGCGACGACCCGCAGCCCGTCGTCCGACCTCCAGACCGTTCCGAATCGCACCGTTTCCGCGTCCTCAGCCGGCGCCTCGCCCTCGGCGCGGGTCACCAGGAGGGCGTCGGTCCCGTCCGTCGTAATCCGGACGAAGCGGCGGTTGGCCTTCAGACCGTCGGTGCCGAGGCCGTAGCTCTCGCAGACCATTGAAGCCGCGCCGGCATCGGTCGCCATCGCGAGCACGGCGATCGCCAGCATCGTCCTCATTCCGCTTCTCCGTGCACGCAGTTCGCCAGGACGACCTCGTAGACTGTCACCGCAGCCGGGTTGTCGAAATCGCCGGGGTTGTCCGCCATGAACCGCCGGAGGTCGATCACCCGCTCGTCGTCGGTCCTCGCCTTGAGGCAGGCCTTCACGGCCTCGTCGCACGCCGCCGGCACGGAGAGGAAGGGCAGGGTGCGCAGGCCGTCGGCGTAGCCCCGAAGGAAGATCTTCAGGTCTCCGTCCGACATGGCGGCGAGGTTCCGCGTCGGGACACTGCCGGCCTGGAGCTTCACCTCGACGGTCGGAAGGACGCAGCCGGGCGCGGCGGCGGTGGGACCGGAAGCGACCACCAGCAGGACGACGAGGGCAGGGCGCATGAGCGATTCTCCGGATTGCCGTGCTGGATGATCGGACGAACGAGTCTTCGAGTCCACGACGGGCGATGGAGTGACCCAAGCTGTCGCCGATGCTAGCCTCGGTGGGTATCGGTCGGAGTCGGCATGTCGGACGCAGTCGCAGTCGTAGTCGAAGAGCAGCTTGAGATGGCCGAGCTGATCGCCGCGCCCGTCGGCCCACGCAGCCGCCACTTCCTCATCGACAGCAACGTCTTCATCAAGGAGCGGGTGAACTTGGACAGCCGGCTCTTTAACGAGCTGAAGGCCGCTGTCGAGGAGTTCGACCTGGTGCTCCACTTCGATCTGCTGATCCTGTTCGAGGTGACCCGGTGGCTGACGGAGCAGATGGAGGAGATGGCGCGGGAGCAGCGCAAGAACGCCAAGCACATTGAGTCATGGAACAAGCGTTTCCCGCTGGACGCCGTCGCGATCGGGCCCTCGATCGACGTCTCCGCCGCCGTGACCTCCGTTAGGTCCAGGTTCGTCCTGCGCCTCCTGTGGCAATACCGTGCCGTGCAGCACGACCTCGATACGATCGAGCTGCCCGGGATCCTCGAGCGATACATGGCTCGCCAGGCGCCGTTCGAGGCGCGGGAGAGCAAGGAGTTTCCGGACGCCTTCATCGTCGATGCAGCCAGGACGTGGGCGTGGGAGAACAATGCCGACGTGCATATCGTCACCCTCGACGAGGCGATGCTCGCACATGCCGGTTCGACGCCTATGCTCGTACCCGTCAAGGGCCTGCCGGCGTTCCTCGCCATGCTCGCCGAGGCGAAGGACCCCGAGGTCGTCGCGCTGATCGATCGGATCGTGGACGAGCAGGACTTCATCGACCAGCTCTTCCATCGAATGGACGTCGCGCTGCGGACGGCGGAATTCGTCTACCGTGGCACGAGCCTGGAGGCGGCCACGGTCGACGGGACGGAACTCCGGGAGATCGGGCTGACGGAAAATTGGAAGGTCTTATCAGTCCACGGACCGATCGTCGCCATGACCGCCAGGTTCCAGGCCCTTGTCGGCCTGGAGGTCGATTGGGTCGGTCAGATCGAGGATGAGGACGGCGGGCGTGCGCACGGTCGGGATGAATGGGACGACGAAGTGAAAGGCCGCTTCTTCGTCCAGTACGACCGCCTGTTCCACAACGTCGTAAGGGTCGAGATCCTCACGTCGCTCGACTTCGGAGAGCCGTACGATGAATACGACGACGACTATTTCGATAACGATCGGTGATGTCGGTCCACGACGGATAGTTCTTCAGCGAGGCACGGGGCTGCACGTCACGTCCATTCGGACGCTGGAGTACGGCCGGCCAATCACGCATGCAGAGGAGTCTGTCCTGGCACGTAACTTCGGCGTCCAGCCGGACGAGTTCACGCGCTGACCATAGCGATAGGAGAGGTCGCCACCGCGATCAGGTCGTCTCGAACTTGTTGTGAGGCGTCTTCAGCACGAAGGCGGCATACATCTCCAACATCGACTGCGTGATCGCATCCTCGATCTCGACGTAGCGGAACGTCATCGTCCGGACCTGGCCCTTCGCCAGCTCGAACGCCGCCATGAACTCCGGATTCTCCTCGAGCCACTTCCGCGAGCCTTCGCCCTGCTGGTAGGTCGGCTTGTCCCAGCCGGTAGCCTTGCGTGCCAGGAGGAAGGCGAAGCCCGCCGACTGCGTCTTCGAATACTCCTTCCGATGACCGGACAGCCGTTTCCTCAGGTTGCGCGTCCGGCCGACGTAGAGCGGGCCGTCCGCGTTGGTGAAGAGATAGACGCCGGCGGCTTCCGGCGGCTTGGACTTGGGGTCAGCATCTGAGATCGGCGGGCAGGCCATCAACATGGCGTGGAGGGGCGCCAGGCGCTCCACGAGCTTCGCAAATTCCGGATCGAGGGCGGCCGGCTTCTCCGTACGGGTAGTCATGGGACGCGAAGGCTCTCCAACTGCGCAGCATCCGTAGGTGGCAGGAAAACAAGATCTTTTCACCGAAATCCACAGCGGCAGATCGGCATCTATTCCTATTCGCAATGTTCACGATATGTTCGATCGCTAGGTTGACCGAGTCGCGCCCTGGGAATCTAGCATGCTCCATCTCTCGAACCGTCCCCATCCGATCACGGCCATACCGCCCGGCTTCCGCCTCCGCGTCGTCGCGTCCGCCGGTGCCGGCTTTCCCTCGCCGGCTCAGGACTGGGAAGACGACGCCCTCTCGCTGATCGAGCTCCTGCGCATCGACCGGCCGGCGGCCTTCGTCTTCCGGATATCCGGATCGAGCATGGTCGAGGCCGGGATCGAGGACCACGACATCGTCGTCGTAGACCGGGACGCCAGGCAGCGCAACGGCTCCATCGTGATCGCGACCGTCGAGGGCGGGTTCGTCTGCCGGCAGCTCTGCATTAAGTCGGGCGTCGCGTATCTGGAGCACCGCAACAGCCGCCTGACGTACCCGATCTGCATCTGCGACGAGACCGTCGAGATTTTCGGCGTCGTCCGTGCCAGCGTCCGGGATCACCAGCGATGACGTGGGCCTTGGTCGACGTCGAGAACTTCTACGTCTCGTCCGAGCGCGTCTTCGATCCGAAGCTCCGCGGCGTGCCCGTCCTCGTCCTATCGAACGGCGACCACTGCGCGATCGCGAGGTCGGCCGAGGCGAAGGCGTTCGGCGTCAAGATGGGCGCCCCCGTCTTCAAGATGCGCGACCTGATCCGCAAGCACGGCTTCGAACTGCGGTCCTCGAACTACGAGCTCTACAGCGACATGAACCGGCGCTTCAACGCCGTGATCGCCGAGTTTTCGGACCAGATCGAGATCTACTCAATCGACGAGTCGTGGTTCCGGCTGCCGGTCCGCCCGGACGGCCTCGGCGATACGGCGACGGCCTTGGCGGTGATCGCCAAGATCAAGCGGGACACCGGCCTGCCGACGCGCATCGGCCTCGGCCCGACCCGCACCCTGTCCAAGGTCGCTAACGGGCTGGCTAAGGCGGGCGAGAAGGTCTTCGGCGGCGTGATCGACCTCCACGACTTCGAGCTGCGCAAGCGCCTCTTCCAGAACTGGCCCGTCGAAGAGGTATGGGGCATCGGCCGCGCTCTGGCGGAGCGTCTGCGCCCGCTCGGGATCCGGACGACGGCCGATCTGGCGGCGATGGACCCGCACCAGGCGCGCAGCGTCGGCACGGTCGTGCTGGAGCGGCTGGTGCGGGAGCTGAACGGGATCGGAGACGAGCAGCTCGTGGTCGAGCCTGAGAAGCGCCAGGCGACGGCCGTGACGCGTATGTTCGGCGAGCCCGTCACCGACCTGGACAGCCTGCGCGAGGCCATGGCGCGGCGGGCGGCGAGGGCGGCCGAGAAGATCCGGGAGCAAGGCAGCGTCGCCGGCCGGCTGATCGGCTTCGCGCACGGGAACGGCCGGAAGGCGAACGCGCCTAGCGCGCAGCGGTCCTGCCGCCTGTCGCCACCAACGAACGATACCCGCATGATCGTGAAGTGGGCGAGCCGCATGGTGGAGAGCATGTGGCAACCCGGCGGCGTCTACACGAAGTGCGGCGTGATGCTCGAGGACCTGACGGATCAGGGGCGGGAACAGACGGACATGTTCGCGGCGATCGACGGCCGGGGAGCGGACCTGATGTCGGCGATGGACACTCTGAACGCCAGGTTCGGTCGCGAGGCCGTCGCGCTCGGCGCCGCCGGCATCGGCGCTCGATCCTTCGACACGAAGCGTGCGATGAAGAGCCCCGCATGGACGACGCGGCTGGCGGAAATCCCGGTCGCGAAGTGAGGAGGACGGAATGAATCTTACGGGCGCCGCCGGCGAGCACTACGTGATGAGCCAGCTCCTGCGACGCGACTTCATCGCCGCGCTCGCGCCCGTCGGCGTGCCCAACACGGACATCGTCGTCACGGACGCCGTCGGCGACCGCCTTGCATCACTACAGGTGAAGTCCCGTCGTGAGCTTGGCGGGGACGGTGGTTGGCACATGGGCAAAAAGCACGAGGCGATCGTCGGCGAACTGTTGTTCTACTGCTTCGTCGATTTTGGCGTCGATCTGAAGGCGCATCCGAGATGTTGGGTGCTGCCAAGCGCAGTAGTCGCCGAGACCATTCGCGAGTCGTATCGGGTTTGGCTCTCGACACCGGGAAAGGGTGGTAGGATGCGCAACTCGACGGATCACCGGCGCTTCCTTCCGAACTTCGATCGAACCGGCATCTCGATCGAGCGCGGGGCAGGATGGCTGGACCCGTATGAGGACAACTGGGAGCAGTTGCGCGGTGTCGTCTGACTCCACGCAGCGGCCGAACCCTGCCATCCTGCCGACGGGAAAGCTTCGGGAGGATTCGATGGCATCTAAAAAAGACGCTTCAATTACGGTTCTGCTGACGTACCCCTCACATCGCCAATTTTTCGGATCGGGCCCAATCGAGCCCAGCCGTTCCTACTATCATGACCGTAAGATGTCCCTCTGGACGGCGAACGGGTCGTTGACGGCCGACGTCTGGATGACGATCGAAGACGCCCCGAAGTTCGTCGACGCCATGGTCGCGGCAGCGCTGAACTACTCTGCCGCAGGATATCACAGCGCCCAGAATCGGGCTCTACGAGAGATGCGGAGCGAGACCAAAGACGACCGGAAGGCGGCACGCGTGGAACTGGCGGACGCGTTCGAAGCGGCCGCAAAACGACTGAGGGAATCCAAGAAGCCGTGACCGGGGCAGATAAGACCATGCGGTGGGAGTAGGACGGAATGGGATTGATCTCGATCGCAGCGTTGCTGATCTCGGGCGCGGCCACCGCCGTATCGGGATCGTGGTTCGATCATCGCGCTTGGCGCGTTCTGGTGTTCCTCGTCTCCACCGTGATCGGGTGGGTGGCAGCCTGGACGCTTGCGTTCCAAACCGACAAGGATCTCCTGATTCCGGCAATCGGGCAGGGCTTCTGGCTCTCTGCCATCGGAGCCGCGCTGGGCATGTGGGTCCGCCGTAGATATGCGACCGGGAAACCCATCATAAGTGCCCGCGGCATCGGCACGGTCGTAGTTGTGTGCCTTGCCGTCGCCGCCGGATACGGGGTCGGTCTCACCGTTTCCGGGATGAAGCAGACGACGTATCTGATCGGCGTGGAGCCGATCGATGCGACGAACGAGACCGAGGTCTTGCGCTGGATCGACGCCCCTGACCGCGACGTCGTGCATCGATGGGGCCAAGTCGCACTGCATGGAATGCACTGGAATTTGACGATCCCCTATACGTCCGCGTGCGTCAGCGGATTGTCCGCATTCCTCCTTCGACGACGCGGACGCGCCCCGAGCGGTGAGAATGCGGAGCGAGTCAAAGCGGACGGTTAACCGCACCCGGACCTCGAGCTTGCGCTTCTCGGCGCCATCGTCATAGCCTCCTCTCGATCGGCACAGGCCGGAACACGAAGGCGGACGAGCCTGCATGCGAGACCACTCCCATCACGAGGTCCGTCTGGGCGATATCCGGACTGCCTTCCGCGTTTTGTCCGCCTACGGCCGGATCGACCCGGCGACCGCCGGCGCCGTCGCGAAGGCGATGTGCCGCGCCGTCGCCCGCAACACGTGCGGCCTGCGCCTTGTGCCGTGCCGCATCTACGGCCGCCGAGGCCTACCGGCGCCCGAGGACCTGCCATCCGAGATCGCCGAATGGCAGCACCGCGCCGTCGAAGCCGGGTTCTTCTACCGCTTCGACCAGCGCGACCTACGGATGGTGCGCGACTGGGTGCTGAGCACGCGGGAGCGCGACCCGAGGCTCTACGGGAAGATTCCGCGCATGGACTGGCCGGCGATCCGCGCCCATGCCGAGCGCCGGCACGCCCGCATCGCGAAGGCCGCCGCCAGAACGATCGGCAGGGCCGCGACGCCCGGTCACGTCATCCTGCGCCTCGACGGCGGCTGGACCTGGCATCTTTTGGACACGCCCGAACTCCTCGACGCCGAAGGGGCGAGCATGGCGCACTGCGTCGGCGGCGGGAACTACGATCGCGACTGCCTGATATTCTCGCTCCGCGATCCGGCCGGCGTCTCGCACGCGACTGTGGAGTTCGTCGTCGGAGGCGGCCGGATTTCGCTGGCCAACGAGGCGGGGCCACGGAACGCCAGGCTCGGCGACGAGCACAACGCCGCGATCCTCCGGCTCATCCGCCAGATCGGTGCCTACGAGCCCGGACGGTCGATACCCTGAGATCTTGCGTCGCTACGGCGTATGCATGATGCGCCGGCGCATGGCCGGAGACAGATGGCGAAAGGCCTGCACATGTCCGACCCCCGCTTGACCGACGTCCTCTGGATCCATTCCCGTCTGCGCCGGCCGCCGTTCGGAGACATCGAAAGTCCCGTGGTGCTCCATGTCGTCCGACAGATCGCCAAGGCCGTCGCGACGCGGACGTATCCGCACTACCTTGAAGTCGCTCCCCAGCCGTACGCGTACGGAAAGCAGTATGCCCATCTCGCCGCCAGGACGTTCGCGCAGAGCCGCGTTCTGGAGCGCATGTCGGCCGAAGCCGCGAAGGCCGCCGTCCTGCACATTCCCCCGGGATGGGATCTGGACCCGATCGGCGACTGGATCGCGCATGTCGAGAGGACCGAGCCGGAGGTCTGGGACGCCATAACCCGCATGTCGTTCTCGGAGATCGACCGCCGGCAGCGCGCCTGGCATCTCGGAATGCAGGAAGCGGCCCAGATCGTCGCCGCCGAGGCCGAGGTCGTGCACCGCTACGACGACAACGGATGGACCTGGCAGCACCTGCGGACGAAGGCGCAGCGGCAGGAGGAGGGGCGCGTCATGCAGCATTGCGTCGGCAGCGTCAGCTTCGACGGCCTGGAACCGACAAGCGGAGTCTTCTCCCTTCGCGACGCCGACGGCCGGTCGCAGGCCACCGTGCTCCTGCACGGCACCTGGATCGCGCAGGCGTACGGACCCAGTAACGAGCAGCCGTCCGACGACGCCATTCTCAAGATCGACGAACTCCGGTTTCATCTCGGCGAGAACCTCAGCGCCGGCGTCTGCGCCTGGACGGGCGACGGCGAATTCCCGGCCGGATGGGAAGCCGTCCAGCTCGACCCGATGCCGACCGAGGAGACGGAAGAGGAGCGCGCCCGCAGACTCGATTTCTGACCCGTGAGAGCGGATCCGTCCCTTTCGCGGCTCGACGCCGAAACAGCCACCAGAGGCCCCGAGGATTCGTCCTGCGGGGCCGTTTCCGTGTCCGGCGGCGTCCCGCCCCATGCAAACAACTGCAATCAGGCCGATTCAGTCCGTTTTCGGGCCCAGAGTCACGAAACCCGAGTCAGATGAATCCGGACGCGGGCGGCGAGGGGCGGCTGGAGCCTTTGTGGCGCAAGGGTTTCGGCGTCCCATGCAGACAACTGCAATCGGCGCGTTTTTTCGACTGCAATCGCTCCATGCACACAGGGCGGCGGACGGGGCGGATTCGGCGGCGGAATCGCCCGGAGCGGCGGGGGAAAGGGGAGGAGCGGCGGCAGAGGGGAACGTGTGCAGGAGGCAGACGGGAAAAGTGTTTGCCACGCATACGGGGAGGGGGCCGGAATTTTGAAAACGGTGCGTGTCTTCAGAGGGGTCATGTGCCCTCTATCACGACGGCGAACCCCCTCCCCCCGGCGGGCGGCCCCGGGCGGCGGCGGGGGGTCGGCGGCGGCCCCGATACGGCGGCGCTCGGACGTGCGCGCATGCCCGAAACCCTTGCGGCGCAGGCGTTTCGGCCTCGTCGGCATACGTCCGATAAGCGAACGTTATCGGACGTATGGGGCTGGATGCGATGGGTGTGCACGGTATGCGGACCCTTGGGCAGCGGGCATGCGGGATGGAGAACGGGCGGGCGCGCAGGCGGGCAGGCGGGCGCACGGGATATGGGGCGGGCGTGCGTGGATGGGGCGGAGCCTGGCCCGGGGGATCATCCCGACATCGGCTGCGGAGTCTTCCGTCTGCGTCCGGCATCGGCGTCAGCGATCGTCCTGTCCCGTCTGCATCCTGCACTAGGCGCGTCCGCCGTCCTGCCTCGTTCGGCTGCGTCCTGCCCATGCATGGCTGCGCTCGCAGGCGGCGGCGCCTTGCGCCCTGCCGCCGCCTGCCCACTCTGGCTGCGTCCTGGTCGGCTACGGCTGCGTCGGGCAGGAACGGCGGCGCTGCGTCGTGTGCGGCTGCGTGTCGGCCGGCCGGCGCCTTGCGCCCTGCCGTCCGGCCGGTATCGTGCGGCGTCGAGGAGCCACGCATGCAGACCTTCTACACCCGAGTCGTCCCGTTCGCCGTGTTCGCGTTCGTCCTCTGGATGGGCATCGGCGCCTTGGACAGGATCGACGCCAAGGTCGCGAAGGCGTGCGGCCGGGTCGAGAACTGCGTGACGATCGGCGACGAGCGCTACCTGCTGTCCATCGCCGTGCTTCTGGCGGCGGGCGTGCTGGCCTGGGCGAGCGTCCGCTTCAACACGTCTGTGGAGCGGTAGCGCGATGGGCTTCGTCTTCCTGCTGATGCTGGCGGCGATGGTCGGTGTCGGCGTCTGGGCGTTCGCGACCGACGCGGGCAAGCGTGCCGAGTACCTGGCGGAATGGCGCGCCTCTCCGATCTCGACCACGGCGACGCTCGTCTTCGTCGCGCTGACGCTGCTGTTCTTCGCGTGCGTGTTCGTGCCGCCGTTGGGCATGGTCGAGATCAGGATCGACCGCGAACGGTGGCACCTCTGGAGCCTGACGGGGATCACCCTGATCGGCTACGTCGCCGTCGTCCTCGTCGTGATGCTCGTGCTGGAGAGCAGGCGGGAAAGCGAGAAGAAGCGTCGGCGCGGCCGTTGACGGTCTGTGTGCATGGCCGACGGGCGCACGGGCGTTCGCATGCGTGGGCAGGATGCATACACCTTTCCGCGTGGGCAGGATGCAGACGGCGGCGCGGCGACAGGCGGGCGTGTGCATGGCCGACGGGAGCGGCGGCGGCGAGGGCGGTGCTGCGAAGGGGATCAGGATATACTGGAGGATACGGTGCGACGCGTCGGCCGGTCGTCCGACACGTGCAGGTGTCTATGGCTGCGCTGCGTCGATGCAGGGCGGCGTTCCGGTCGGATGCGCGTCAGAACAGGTACGCGAACGCGGACGCGTCTCTGCGGTCCTGCTCGATCTCTTCAGGCGTCGGCTCGGGCGGCTCCTCGATCGGATCAGCCGGCGGCCTGTACGCCTCGGCGAGCTCAAGCAGGGCGCGGCGGCTCGGAGCCCTGAGCAGGGCGTCGTAGGTCGGATGCCGGAGGACGTGGAACCGCTCCTCGGCGAGGCGGGGGAAGCGGGCGACCTGTCGGCCGTTGTGCTTCTTCGGTCGGGCGAGCAGGCCCACGAACCGGAAGACGTCCATGCCGTCGTGCCTCGACTGTTCGACGGCGAGCGGCATGAAGAAATGCTCGACGAGGTCCAACGCGTCGAAGTGCTCCTGCGCCTCCTCGACGGTCTCGATTTGATAGGAGACCTGAGCGCCGTAGATGTCTCGACCCTCTCGCACGGGCGCGACGTCGGCGGTCCCACGCTCGGCAGGGTAGAACTCCACTCCGAGCCACGGATCGATGACGGCGACATGCGCCTCGATGCGCTTCTCGATGTCGAGCGCCCGGTCGATGCGGCCGATGTCCAGCGTGCGGTCCGCCTCCATCGCGGCGAGGGCCTTCCGGCCGGCGACGGTCAGGATGGAGGCGCCCGGGTTTCTCGGGATCCAGCCCTTGCGGTTCATGTCGTTGAATCGGTCGGGGGCCCGCGCCGAATTAGGCATCGTGCGGGCGCCGTCGAAGCCCTGTTCGGCGAGTCTATTCAGCAGGGCGTAGTCGTATTCGGCAGGTGTCGTCATCGTCTTCCCTTCGATCCTGCCGCGAGGATCGAAGGGATCGCTTACCGTGAGGTGAACGGCCGGATCAGCCGGCGGCGATCTTCGCGAGCGCGTCTCCGGCGGCGAGGCGACGCTCGTACTCGTCGATCGCGGCGAGCTCGGCGCGCAGGCTGTCCCGGAGCATCGCGAGGTCCAGCCCTTCCGCGACCAGGCGCAGGACTTTTCGACCGTAGAGGTCGGACGAGAAGCCGCTTGTGGTCGGAACGCCGGCGGCGAGCATCGGCGGGACGTGCGCGGGGACGGGCGAGACGCGGTCGCGCCAACGCTCGATCGTCCTGCGGGAGCAACCGAGGACGACGGAGAGGGGGGCGATCCAGTCGGGACCGAAGAGCGCCGCGGCGCTCTCCTTCCAGTCGGTCGTTGGGGTCATGGTCATGATTAGAAGCCCCCGAGGACGGTGCGGTAGTTCTCGATCCAGTAGCTGGCCTTCTTCGCCCGCTTCAGCGCCGCGTTCTTCGGCTCGCGCTTCTGGACGGCGTCGCGGATGCGGAGCGCCCAGGCGACCTGCTTCGGCGAGCCGGTCAGCAGCGGCAGGCCTTCGACGACCTGCTGGCCTTCGGTCTCGACCTTCGCCGCCTCGGCGGTAAGCGTGGCCTTCTTCTCGGCGAGCTCGGCCTCGCGGCGGGCGGCTTCGATCTTCATACGCTCCAGGCGCTCGCGCTCCTCGACGACGAGACGCGCCTGACGCGCTTCCTCGGCGACGCGGGCCTGCTCGGCGCGGACCTGGGCCAGTTCGTAGCCGACGGGGAAGAGGGCGCGCTTCACGGTCTCGATCGTGCTCGCCGGAACGATCTTCGTGACGCCGTCGAACGTGGAGACGTAGTACGTGACGGCCCGCGTCGACGACACGTTCACTCCGTCCATCCGATACAGCCGGTTTGCTTCCAGTTGCCACGAGATCCAGCCGCTCCTCCGCGACCCGGACATGCCCTCGGACGTGTACTGCATCCGCCGCACGTCGCCGTAGTCGCGGTAGACGGAGACCGTCGGCGTGATCGCGCCGCCGCCCCGGATGTAGTTCGTGTACTCAAGATCGGCGCGGACGTAGCCCTCGCGCCCGACCTCGATGCGTTCGCGGACCGGAGCGGCCGGCTTGCGGGCGTCGGCCCAGGCGGTGGCGAGGGCGGCGCGGAAGAAGTGGCGGGCCTTGCCGCCGAAGCGGGCGGCCGCGGCGCGGGCGGAGGCCCAGGCGGCGGTCATGACAGCGGCGAGGGAGATGGTGGTGGCGGTCGTGGTCATCGGAGCGTCTCCAGAAGGGCAGGCCCAATGCCTTCACCCATGTCGTATACATATACGACAGCACCTCGCGGTGTCAACATGCTATGCGACAGAATTGAGGCGAATCCGCTCAGTCGGGCTGCGGCAGGATCGGCTCGATGTCCGCATAGCCGATCTCGCCGACGACGGTCGCGATCATGTCGTCGAGAGCGGACAGCATGAGGAGGTCGTCGTAGTCCAGGCCGTCGAGCGCGGGATAGCGGCCTCGGGTCCGGCGGTACGCCTCTGCGAGAGCGGCGTGATAGAGAGCGGCGCTGTCCGACATCAGAAGCCTGCGCCGATCGCCGCATCCTCGACGTCGTCCTCGGCCGTGCGCGGCGCCGGTGCAGCATGGACGAGCGCCTGGTCGGGTCGGCAGGCGCGCTCCGTCCGTAGCTTGAGACAGCGCTTCACGCCACGCTCCGTCGGTGCCGACACCCAGCTTCCGTCGACAAGGCACTGCATCATGTATCGCTCGGCGAGCTCTATCCGCCCGAAATCGTCGATGAGGCCGCGCACGAGGTGCAGCACGCTGCCGTCCAGCAAGATCCGGGCCGTGTCCGAGAGCGCAAAGAGAGCTCCCGGCGTCTGCGTGCCGAGGAGCCGGGCGGCCTCGTCGAAGGCGGCCTCGTCGTACCAGACGTGCAGACCAGGCTCCGTGGGGTAGCCGCGGCCGTTCGCGCCCTTCGCGGTGTAGCTGGCGCGTGCCGTTTCGCTCGGCGTCGCTGTAAGACGGACGCGGGCACCTCGTCTGCGGTCGAGCCATTCTCTGATCGCGTCGCGCTGCCGGTTCGTCCGGTCGTATGCCCCGTCGGCCTCCAACGCCGCGAGAGCCGAGACGCCTTTCGCCGTCAGGGTGTAGTCGGGGTAGATGCCGACGCCGCGCTCGATCGAGATGAAGCCGCCGATCTCGAGGGCGTGGTAGGCCTTTGCCATCGGGTGCGTGGACATGCCTTGACCTCGATCGCGCCGAGAGAATTCGCGGACACGCTGCAGGATCCGGTAGCGGTAGGGGGTCAGTTCGGCCGCGTCGCTCATGCCGGCAGCCTTTCTATCGGGACGCCTTCGACCGGCAGGGCCGTCGCCGTCTTCTCCGTCAGCGCCACGCCGATCGCCTCTCGCCAGCCGCGGTAGCCGTCGGCGGCGATGCCCTTCTTCGCAAGCCACCAGCGCTCCTCAGGCTTCATCGACATCCAGTTCAGGGTCGCAGCCCTGATCTCGTTCGACAGCCTGGTCTCAGTCGCGAAAAGAAGGACGAGCAACTCGAGGCCGAGCAGTCGTTCGAGGTGGTTGTGGCCGGGCTTCCAGCGCGAGACCTTGATTTTACGTTCCTTCAGGCGGCGGTTGAGCTCGGCCTCCGCCGGCGCGGCGACGACGCTCCAGACGGACTTCGTCGTCGTGAAGCGCAGCTCGCGGACTCCCGGCGAGAGTTCTTCGTAGACGTGGACCTTGGCGAGGTCGTACCGCCAAGTCGGGACGTCGACAATGAAGCCGGCCGTTTCGGGATCGACGGGACGGCCGAATCCGCGGGTCTCCGGCATCCGGGGCTTCTTGGCGATCGCGCTCATGCGGCTTCTCCTTCCTGTGCGGTGACGATCGGCTCAACCACGCGTCTCGCGACGAGCCGGTCCGCGATGTGGGCGGCGCCCGGCTCCTCGATGGTGGCGATCATGCCGTTCGGCTTCCTGACCGGCTCCGGCCGGGACCACTTACCTTGGGCGTTCTTCCAAGCCGGCATCGCCGGCGTCGGCACCCAGCCGTGGCGGGCGAGCATCTCGACGACGTTCGGGACGCGGCGGTGCTGCTCCGTCGCGGCTGTCCGAATCTTCCCGTACCCGGGCTCGAGGCGCAGGACGAACGTGCGCAGCGGCTTGGCCGCGTCGGCGGCCACGGTCTTCTCGGCGAGTACCGCGATGAGGCGAGAGAGGGCGACGTGCTTGCCCTCGGCCTTCGTCGAGGTCGCGGCGTCGCCGGACCGCACACGCGCATGCCACGTGCCTTCGACAAGCCGCACGGTGCACGGCTGGCGGTTGAGCAGCATGTGGCCGTCGTCGGCCGGCATCCGGAGCGTCAGCTCGTTGAAGCCCTTGCGGCGTGCAAGCGCGTTGGCGACCGCGGACACGGTGACGTCGGACGCGTGGTCGGCGCCGCCGTTCAGGGCGACCGTGACGCTGGGCGGTAGAAGGAGAGGCGCGTTCGTCATGCAGCCCTCCCGGTGCTGAAGTCCTCGACGATGCCGGCGAGGTGCCTGAGCATTGCGAAGCGGGGGGAGTCGCTCAGCAGGAGCGGGTTCGCCCGGCGGCGGATGTCGGCGACGATCCGCTCGGCGGCGCCGGGCTGCTGGAGGTCGCGGTAGGCCCGGCCGAAGGTGGCCTTGTAGTCGTCGCCGGCCTTGTGGACGGCCTTCGCGGCGGCGTGGGCGGCGGTGAAGAGAGAGGTACTGGCCATCTGGTGAATCCTCGATCGGATGCGAAGAGGGCCCGCCGGAGCGGGCCCTGTCGGATCAGGCGGCGATGTCTTCGAGATCGTCGGAGCGGTTCGCCTTGGCGCGCTCGCGGATGGCGGCGGCGCGGGCCGGCCACGTCTCGGCGTCCCACTCGGCGTACGCCTTCTCGGCGCCGGCCATCTGTTTCGCGGTCACGCCCATCCGACGGGCCTCCTTCCGGACGTCGGCGATGTCCTGGTGGATCGTCTCGACCTCGTGCGGCAGGCATGTCTTGAGCTCGTCCTCGAGGCGCTCGATGCGCTGGCGGAAGCTGAGGTGGGTCGCGACGCGGAACTCGCGGTCGGAAGCGAGCAGGGTCTTCTTGTGCTTCTCGGTGCGGATCTCGGAAGAGGTGCGCTTGGCCATGGGTGTGTCCTTCGATGCTGGGTGTCGGCATCTGCGTGCCGTGATCGAACTATGCGCCTTCGTTAACCAATAATAAATATACCAATTACTGTCACAAACGAGAATCTTATGCCGCGTTATATCGCGTCCCGTATGCGCTGCAGCACCACCATGTCGACGATCGCCTTCGCGACGGCGGAGACCCGTTCCCGCCGTCCGTCTGGCAGATCCGCGAGCGCCATGAAGCGGCGAGCGATCTTTTTCAGATCGCGGTGGCAGACGGTCGCGAGTTCGCCGTTCGGGTCGATCCGATGCCAGTCCACGCGCATCCAGTCCTGCTCGCCGTAGACCCGGCCGTAGGCGGTGACGCATTGGAGCACGGTTTCGTGCGGCGCTCCCGACGCGTCGGCGACGTGCATCGCGTAGCCCGTCAGCTCGCCGGAAAGAGCCGCGACGGCGGGGAGGGGATCGGTCCCGTCGCCGACGCCGAGGACGTCGTTCAGGGCGTCGAGGACGTCGCCGTGCATGGACGGACCGTAGTCATGCCGGCACGTCGCCTGCGCATGCGTCTCGACGAGGAGGGGCCAGAGGGCGAGGATGTAGAAGGTCCGTTTGACCAGCCAGGACGGCTCGGCCGGCTCGGCGTGCGCCTCTTCGAGCGCCAGGCAGACATCGGGTCTGTCGGCGATACGCAGGAACTCTGCGGCGGCGAGGAGGCGGGACATGCGACGTTCTCGATATAGAAGTGGATAGGGTGCAGGCGCCCGCCGTTCGGCAGACGCCGGCAGTCAGTCGTCGCGCTCGGCCGGGCTCATCTGCGCGATCTCGGACCTCAGGTTCTCCGAGATCCACCTCGTCGTGATCGCCGTCTCGCCGGGCGGCACGGCGGGCAGCAGCGTCTCGAGGCGGACGCCGTCGCGCTCGACGTCGACGTCCATCAGCGTCTCGCCGAACGCGACGAAGGGCGCCTTGGCGACGAGGCGATATGGGCCGGCGTCGCACCAGCCGCCGAGAGGCAGCCGGGCTTCGGGGGAGGCGTCGAGGACGTCGAGGATGGCGAGCGTCGAGCGCATCAGACGTCGGCCGGAAGCGAGACGGCGGCGCCGACGGTGACGTTGATGCTGCCCTCGATGACGATCCTGCCGGCGGCGGCGAGACGCTCGAGGGCCTGAAACCCGTCCTCGACGTCGTCGAGGTGGACGTGCTGCTCCAGGATTTCGTTCGAGTTCACGCGCGGGCGCCCCTCGGACCGGAGGCGGGCGAGGGAGGCTAGGATCTCGGCGTCGATGTCGTCCTGCAGGGTCATGTGTGCGTCTCGCTGGAGTGGAAAGCGGAAAGGGCGGCCGAAGCCGCCCTCGATGATCAGGCCGCGTCGGACCAAGTGCCGTCGTGTTCGCGATCGTCCTCGGCCCAAGCGACGACGGACCGGTAGTCCTGGAAGTGCGCGACCGACACGAACATCCGCCCGTCTTCGATCTCGCGGCCGACGTGGATCTTGTGATCGCGGTCGGGATCGCGGCCGACGATGATCAGGTCCTCGTCCCGCGCCTTCAGCGCCTTCTCGGCGGCTTCTTCGGACACGTCGGCGTCGTCGATGACGTCCACCGCGAGCGCGGCGGCTGCGACGACGAACGGGTCCACGATCCAGTACTCGTGCTCGGGCAGCAGGTTCTTCTCCTCGAGATCCTTCAGCACGTCGTCGATGTCCGGCTGGGCGCCGCAGCCGTCGAGGTAGGCCTCGACGAACTGCTCGATCTCCGAGCGCAGCTCCAGCGCCCGCCGCATCTCGAGGACGTCCATCGTGTCGAGCGTGCCGTCGCGGAGCGGAGATGCCCAGTCGCGGTTGATGTTGCCGGAGAGTTCGACCGAGCCGGCGAGATTGCCGATCAGCCGCTGCAGCTCCCGTCCCTCGCGGTCGAGGAACTTGCCGGCTTCGCCGTCGGCGTCGGCCACGTCGTAGGCGTAGCGGTACTCGTGCTCGCCGTCGGACGTGACGATGTGCCCGCCTTCGCCGCTCCGGTGCGCGACGAGCAGGTCGTCGTAGTCGATGTCGGACAGGTAGACCTCGGGCGTCCGGACGTCGGCGCGGTCGAACTCGATGCCGGCCTTCGCGGCCACGGCGGCGATGGCGGCTTCGGTGTCGCCGTCGAGAGGAACGGCGGCCGAGATCAGCATACCGTTCAGAAGAGCGATCCGGTGGCGGGTGGTGATGTAACGGTCGGTCATGGGGGTGATCCTTGATGTGTGGGTTGATGCTGCCCCGGTCGGGGCGCGGCCGCCTTCCCGGCGGTGACCATGCGAAGGGGGCGGCTGGAGCCGCCCCGGGAGAACGTCAGTCGTAGTCGCGGTCGAGGTCGGCGCCGGCCATGCTGTCGCAGCGGCCCTCGAAGTCATCCTCGTCGCGGTCGTCGGCGTCCGTGAAGTGGATCTCATTCTGCAGCCCGAAGAGGCGGACCAGGGCGGTGTCGCGGGCGTTCTGGCCCTCCAGATCCTCGGCCAGAACCGACGGCACGAGGTGGACGCTGTAGCCGTCGTCGCCCGCTTCGAGGTCGGCAAGGTAGTAGCGGCGGGGCTCGGCGCCGTTCTGCCCGTCGATCTCCTTCGCGGCGTCGATGCCCGAGGTGCCGGGCTTGGCGACGTGCCAGACCCAGCCGCTGGCGTTGTCGACCAGGACGGTGCTGGCCTCGCCGCGGGCCGCGGCATTCTCGGCCGCGTGCTCGATGACGAGATCGGCCTCGGACCGGGCGCGCTCCTCCGTCAGCTCCGGCAGCGGGCCGTCGCGGTCCATGGTGTGCGAGAACACCACGCGGCCGAGGTCGTCGAGGAAGGCGAGGACGGTGCGGTAGCCGTCGAGGTACTCCGCGACCTCGACGCTGTAGACGACGTCGCGGTCGACGCTGGCGTGGGCGAGGGTGGCGCCCTCGACGCCGACCTGCTCGCCGGCGGAGTCGAACAGGAAGGAGAAGGAGGCGGGGCAGGCGGCGAGGGAAGCGTTGGCGGTCATTGTCTGACGATCCTGTCGTTTGCCCTGCGACTGATGCGGGCGGGTTGGTGTCGTACCGGTTAGCGAGGTCGTCTTCGCGACCTTCACCGACACAATTACACCTCCGGCCACACGACGCAATACCAGATAACGACAGATACGATGCTTTTGTAAAAAATTCGGACGGGCGTCGGCCGAGTCAGTCCAGGGCGGCGATCTGCTCGGCTGCCTCGGAGCCCTTCTGCGTGATGAAATACATGCCGTACGCGGTGGCGCGCTTCTCGGCGTAGCCGCCGGCGCAGAGGGCCTGGAGGCGCGAATAGGCCGCCTGCCGGGTCAAGCCCATGGCCTCCTTCACCTCCCCGAGCGAGCCCTTCCCGCCGATCTGATGCAGCGAGACGAGGGTGCGGGCACGTTCAAGATTGAGGCCCGCGTAGCCGTCAAGGACGGATTTCATGCTGAATGCCGAGCGCCCGAAGATCCGCGAGGTGGCGATCGAGATATGCTCCGATCGGGCAATGCTCGGACGCTCTTCCTTCGTCGCCTCGTATGCGGTCAGAAATTCTCCGAACAGGAGCTCCATGAGCTCAGTGACGCGAGGATTGATCTGCGTCGTCTGCGGAGGCAGGGCCGTCGGGCGCTTGCGTGGGGCGGGCTTGTCCATGCGATTCGTCTCCGGTGAGCTTGTATACCGAAGGGTTACATGGGCCGCGACGAAATGTAAATGGGTGGATGACGCCGTCGCGAGAGACGGGCACGGCATCCGCGACGTGGACTGGCGTGATGGTAAAGAAGGCCAGGCGGGGATGGTGGAGATAAGTGATTCCGTCGGCCGCGTAACGGTACCGCGTATGAAGAAGTAACGGGGGTGCTACCGGTATAGGGCCGCGTTTTCCGCCACCTCACGACGCGCCAGGCTGTACGACAGGCGCCCATCCCTGAGGCTGCGAAGGCGCAGACCGATCAGTCGCTCGGCCTTCCGCTTGTCGTAGCCCGCATCGACGAGCGCGGTCACGACGTCGCCGACGACGCGGGGCAGGTGCTGGACGGGGCAGGTGCGCAGGTAGGATTCGACGAGGAGGCGGTCGACCTCGCGCATGGCCGGCCGATCGGCGTTCGCGGCGCGCCAGTCGGCCGTCGCCTGCCGGGCACGCTCGCGACGGGCATTCTCTTGTGCAGCGATTTCGCGGGCCGTTGACAATTCCTTAGCCTTTCCGTGTTCTCTTCGCCTCAAGCCGGTCTCGGACCGCACCTGGATGGAGACGCTCCATGAACGCTCACAATTTCTGCCGCGGTTTCGAAGGCGCCATCTTCTCGATGGTCTCGGCCTCGATGGCCGCCCGTCAGACCGACACCGGCGGCCAGGAAGCCGTCGACCTCCTGACCTCCGCTCTCCGTCGCGAACGCCGCGAGACGGCCGCACTGCGCGCCCGCCTGGCCGAGCTCGAGACCGACCTCGTGTTCGCCCGCGAGACGATCAACGGGCTGCTCTAGCACGAGCTTCCTTCCTCAACTGCATCAGCACGGCCGCGCCGCGGTCGTTCGCAGCGGCGTTCGCTTGGGCACGGGCGGGCGCCGCCGGCGTTTCCGGCTCGTCGTCGAAGTTGGTGACCAAGCTCATCGGCAAGGTCTTCGTGCCGTTCAGATGCGCGTCCAGCTTCCGCAGGTCCGCGTTCGCGACGATGCCGAGCTGCAGCTGCGACAAGCTGCCCAACCAGGCGATCTTCCTCGCGTCGCCGGCGAAGGCGGGGTCGAGGTACCGCTTCGAGATCGTCGAGCTCTTCATCAGCTCCCGTGCCGCGTTCTGCACGCGGACCGCCTCGCGGCCTTCCGTCAGGGCGCGGGCCTGACGCGTCTCGGCCGACGTCGCCGTCGGCGCCTCCTCGTCGAGGACGTCCATCGCCTGGTCGGCGAGGGGGCGGGGACGCCAGATGATCTGACGGATGCCGTCTACGACGATCTCGATCGGCATCAATGCGATGGCGGCCAGCTTACGCAGTATGGCGCGGACGGCATTTCCGATGCTGCTCATTTCCCTGTCTCCGTTGGGTTTCCACGCGACAGAGGTGGCATACGGCGTAGAAAGTTTTCAGCGCGATCGAATCGAACTCGCCGACGGCAGGTCGCCGGAGAGTTACCGCGACGCGCCAACGAGTTATCCACAGCCCTGATCCTTGACGGCCGAACTTTAGTCCTTGGCGCGGATCCTTGAGCGCGATCTCCAATCCTTCCGGCCAATCCTTTGAAGTCAATTGGAACAATGGGTTAGCGTCTAGGTTACGTCGACTCGACTCCGCCCGGCGGGTTGCCGCAGGTTCCCACCACGACCGGCGCCGATGGGGTGCCGGCAGTGTCAGGATCTGCCCATGCGCTTCGCCCGTTCCGTCTCCGTCGCCGCCGTCCGCGCCGCCGTCCGCGATCTCGACCGGCCCGATCCCGCCTTGCACGCGGACGCCGAGGAGGGGGTCCGGGAGACGGCCGCCGCATTCGCCAAGAACGGCGAGCCCGGCCTGACCTACCTCGAGTCCTACGTGACGGCCGCCTTCGCCGACGCCGAGGCATCGCTCTACGGCGAGGAGGTCGAGGGGGGCGTGCGCGTCGTCGTCGAGGCGGAGGACGCGGCCGTGTCGGTCGGCGTCCTCCGCGACGTCAGGGAGCTCCAGATCGCGAGGATGTTCCTCGACATCGGTGCCGCGTCGGCCCTCGTCCACGCCGCTTGAGAATCGCGGGTACGGGCCGTAGGATGCCGGTCATTGGTGGTCCGCGCTTCGGCGTTGGGTTGTCGATACTGGAAACTCAGGCCGCTCCGGAAACGGGTGCGGCCTTTTTTCGTGGGGGATCCGGGATGAATGGCTACGCGACCTGCTGGTCGGTGAAGGTCGGCGTCGGCGCCCGCCCGCCGGCCGAGGTCGGACCCGAAGTCCCGCTGACCCTGCGCGAGGCCGCGGTGCTGCCCGAACTCGGCGGTCGCTTCTCCGCGAAGCAGCTGCGCACGGCAATTGGCAGCGGCGCGCTCGCGGCCGAGGACCACGGCGGCACGCTCTACGTGACGCGTGCTGGCCTCAGAGATTGGCGTGAAGCTTCAAGGGTGAAGCCTGTCCGCCACGTCCGCGAAACCGATGCGGACACGCAGACGGCGCTCCTCGCGGCCAGGGAAAGCGTCCGTCGCCTGCGCGGGAGTTAACCATCCCGTCAACCAGGTCTAGTGCGACCGACCTGCGACCCCTACCGTGCGCTGACCGGCACAGGCCGGACACTGTTGGCTACGGGCCTGGGAGACGACATGAACACAGCGCAACCGCCGCATTTGTGGCTTGAACCCGCACGTCGGGATAAGACGGGCAAGCTCACCCACAATGCGAAGTGGGTCATCATAGACGCGGGGAAGAAGAAGAGCACCGGCTGCAAAGCCCAGGATCATGCCGGCGCCGCGAGGGCTCTCGAACGGTATCTGGCCGAAAAGCATGCCGACAAGCCGTTGGCGAAAAGTCGTCCGGCGGCGGCAGTTCGGATCGCCGACGTCCTCCGGCACTACCTCGACGTCCGCGGCGAGAAGGTCGCGAGGCCGACGCACCTAGCGTTGCGGGTAGACCATCTTCTCGACTTCTGGGGCGATATGACTCTCGACGATGTCGACTCGAAGGCGTGCGCTCGCTACGTCCGTAGCCGGCAACCCTACGAAGGCGCGTCCCGCCGCGAACTGGAGGACCTCCGGGCGGCGATCGGGCTGGCGAAGCGTGACAATTTGTGCCGGGAAGAAGTCCTCGTCACGCTGCCAAAGAAGCCGAAGCCACGGACGGACTGGTTGGAACGCGACGTCGCCGCGCGGCTCATCTGGCACGCGTACCGGAAGCGCGAGCGCCAGGTCATCAGCCGCGGCCGCCGCAAGGGCGAGATCGTCGAGACGAGGAAGCGGCCGACCAGGCACATCGCTCGGTTCATCCTCTTCGGTCTCTACACCGGCACCCGGTCCCGCCGAATCTGGTCGGCCAGCTTCGAGAAGCGGGCCGACCACCCGTGGATCGATGTCGAGAACGGGATCTTCTACCGCGAAGCGCCGGGCGAGACCGCATCCGAGACGAAGCGGGCGCCGTCGATCCGCATCCCGAAGCGGCTTCTGGCGCACCTCGTCCGCTGGAAGAGCGGAGGCCACGATCCAAAGCAGGCGACGACCTTCCTTTGCGAGTACCATCGCGGAAAGCCCGGCGACCCGAAGAAGGCCTTCGCCCGTCTCGTGAAGGACGTCCTCGACGGAGACGTGAAGAGTGGCATCGTCCGGCATTCCCTCCGGCATACCGCCGCGACTTGGCTTCTCCAAGACGAGCAGGATCCGCACCGCGTCGCGGGCTACCTCGGCATGCGGACCGACACGCTGATCAGTGTCTACGGACACCATCATCCGGACTACCAGGACGAGATCGGCGAGTCGTTTTCGCGGGGTCGCGCAGGTCGGAAAAAGAAGGCTGCATAGGCCGACTATTCGCGACACCATTCGCGGTGTCGCGATCGCCCAGTGAAGAGCAAAACAGAAACTTTAAACTTTACAATGGGATCTGATGGTGGGCGCGACAGGGATCGAACCTGTGACCCCCTCGGTGTGAACGAGGTGCTCTCCCGCTGAGCTACGCGCCCGCTCCCGCCGGTCAATGCCGGCTAGCGGATTGAGGGTCGTATAGAACCGAATGGCCGGGGCGTCAATCGAAGATGCGCGTGATCGTCAAAAAGAGCGCCAACATATTGATATCAAATCGCTTTGACCTGACGTGCCGGTTTCGCCAGCATCGAATCGATCAGCTCCGGCGTCAGGTCGGCGAAGCGCTCGATGCTGCGCGTCGCGCCCGAGCGGGCCGTGGGGCCGGGGTCGTAGCCGAACAGCACGAGGATCGAGGGCAGACCGGTGGCGCGGGCTGCTTGGATGTCGGTGTCGGTGTCACCGACCATGATGGCGCTGCCGACCTCTCCGCCGACGCGCTCGATCGTCCCGAGAAGGTGCACGGGATCGGGCTTGCGGGCGCTGAACGTATCGGCGCCGCAGATCGCGGTGAAGCGCGCGGCGAGGCCCATCTCGTCCAGCAGGCGACGGGCGAGATGCTCGGTCTTGTTGGTGCAGATCGCTAGTCGCAGGCCGGCGGCCAACAGTCGGTCCAGCATCGCGAGACCGCCTGGAAAAAGGGCCGACTCGACGGCGATATGCGCTTCGTAATGGGCGAGGAAACAGCGCGTCTGCTCCGCCAGTTCCTCGGCCGAGAGCGCACGTGCGGCAAGACGATAGGCCTCGCGCAGCATTGCCTGCGCGCCGTGGCCGGCATGTGGGCGGACCACGTCCAGCGGCAGAGGGGGAAGGCCGACGCGCGACAGGCAGTTATTGAGACTGGCGGCGAGATCGGGCGCGGTATCCACCAGCGTGCCGTCGAGATCGAACACGACGGTCGGGCCCGAGTTGCCCGACTGGCAGGCGGGAACGGCTCGCGCACCGGCGAAGGTCTGAAGCGGGATCGGACGAACTGCGCTCATCATCGGACTTTGGCTGGAGAACGGACGAGGTCAAGCCGATCGGCTCGGGCCTCACCCCTTTGGGCCGCCTCGGCCGCCGTTCCATCGGCGGGCTGACGCGTCCCGGCCACAGTTTAACGGTTCGAAAACCAACAAACCCTTTATCCCCGCTCCCTTCCGAGCCCCTCCCGTTTGGCGCAACCGCCGCAATGGCGTAAAGCGGCGGGCAGCAAAAGGGCGCATGGGAGAACCAGCATGGATGCGGCGGCAATGAAGGACGAGGTGGGCCGCGCGGCCGCCGCCCACGTGGAGCCCGGCATGCGGCTCGGGATCGGCACGGGATCGACGGCCGAAGCCTTTATCCACGCGCTCGCCTCCCGAGTGTCGGAGGGGCTGCGCATCGTCGGTGTGCCGACGTCGGAGCGTAGCGCCAAGCTTTGCGCCGAACTCGGCATTCCGCTGGCGACGCTGGAAGAGCTGCCCGAACTCGACCTGACGATCGACGGCGCCGACGAGGTCGATCCGCAGCTGCGTCTGGTGAAGGGCGGGGGCGGTGCCCTGCTGCGCGAGAAGATCGTGGCCGCCGCCTCGGCGCGCATGCTGGTAATCGCCGACGGCACCAAGAAGGTGGCGCATCTCGGCGCCTTTCCGCTGCCGATCGAGGTCAACGGATTCGGCTTCGTGGCCACCACGCTCGCCATCGAAAAAGCGAGCGGAATGCTTGGTCTTTCCGGTCCGATCCAGCTTCGAATGGCGGGCGAGAAGCCCTTCATCACCGATGGCGGGCATCTCATCATCGACGCATCATTTGGCCTTATTCCCGATCCAGAAGCACTGTCAGCAGCTTTGCACGCCATTCCGGGCGTGGTCGAGCATGGGCTCTTTCTCGGATTGGCCAGCTCCGTGCTTCTTGCCGGACCGGACGGACTCGAGCGCCTCGGCGCACCGTGACGCCTGCGGGCCGCGGAAGCAGGTGGGGGCTTGCGGCTCGAACCGGAGTTTGGCACGGGTGCGCCGACCAGGAATTGATGGAGAAGGAAGTCCGATGGTTTTCAGCCGAACGCTGCGTGGCGGCCTCTATGCCGCCGTTGCCCTCGTGGGTCTCGCGGGCACGCCCGCTCTGGCGCAGGAGATCAGCCCGTCCCATCTGGCGGCCGCGCGCGAGGCTGTCGACTCGATCGACACGACCGAGCAGTTCGACCAGATCCTTCTCAACGCAGCGACGCAGATCAAGGCCGAGCTGATCGTCAATAACCCGGATCTTCAGTCGAAGATTTCCGAGATGGTGGACGACAGCGCCATCGGCCTGGCGCCGCGCCGCGCCGATCTCGAAAACGAAGTGGCGCGCATCTACGCCAAGATGTTCACCGAGCAGGAGCTGCGCGAGATCTCGCAGTTCTACAACTCGGAAGCCGGCCGCAAGCTCATCAAGCAGGGCCCGCAGGCCTCGCGCGAGATGATGGCCGCCGCCGATGTCTGGACCAACGGAATTGTGCGCGATCTTCGCGAGAGCGCTCAGAAGGGCATGCAGAAACTGGCGCCTGCCGGTGCGGCGCCCGCCAAGACCCAGTGACGACGACCGATCGTCCGCTATAAGACCTCGAGGGCGGCCTGTCGGCCGCCCTTTTGCTTGACGGGAGAGACGTGTTGGCTACGTCCGGTTTCGACTACGACCTGTTTGTCATCGGCGGTGGTTCGGGGGGCGTTCGCGCCGCGCGGCGAACGGCAGCCCTCGGTCGAAAGGTCGCGATCGCCGAAGAGTTTCGTTATGGCGGAACCTGCGTCATCCGGGGCTGCGTCCCCAAGAAGCTTCTCGTCTACGCGTCGCAATATTCCGAGTCCTTCGAGGACGCGGCAAGCTACGGCTGGTCGGTCGGGGAAACGAAGTTCGACTGGCCGAGCCTCATTGCCGCCAAGGATCGCGAGATCGATCGGCTCGAACAGATCTACCGTCGCAATCTTGAAAAGGCCGGCGCGGAGATCCTGAAGAGCCGCGCGGTCTTGGAAGGACCGAACGAGATCCGCCTGCTCGCGACCGACAAGGTGGTGACGGCGGAGCGCATTCTGATCGCGGCAGGCGGACGCGCCAATCCCTTCGCGGACATGCCGGGCGCCGAACATTGCATCACCTCGAACGAGGCCTTCCATCTCAACCGCCTGCCGGAGTCCATCGTGATTCTGGGCGGCGGGTACATCGCGGTGGAGTTCGCTAATATCTTCCTTGGCCTCGGCTCCGAGGTGACGCTGATCTATCGCGGCAAGGAAATCCTACAGGGTTTCGACGATGACCTGCGCCACGAGTTGCATCAGGCCATGGTGCGCAAGGGCTGTCGCATTCGCTGCGAAGACACGCTTGTTCGCGTCGACCAGAAGGCCGATGGGCGCTTCGAGGCCCATCTCAAGGGCGGCGAATGCCTGGACGCTGACGAGGTCATGCTCGCGGTGGGGCGCCAGCCCAACACGATCGATCTCGGATGCGAAAAGGCCGGCGTCGAGCTGGACCACAAGGGCTCGATCAAGGTCGACAGCTATTCCAAGACGACGGCCGAAAACATCTGGGCGATCGGCGACGTGACGGGTCGCATCCAGCTGACGCCTGTGGCGATCCACGAAGCCATGTGCTTCGTGGACACGGAGTTCCTGGGCAAGCCGACCGAGCCGGACTTCGACCTCATCCCCACAGCCGTCTTCTCGCAGCCCGAGATCGGAACGGTCGGCCTGACGGAAGCCCAGGCCGCCAAGGAGCTTGGCGATCTCGACATCTACCGGGCGCGCTTCAAGCCGATGCGTCATACCCTGACGGGCCGCGAGGAGTTCATGCTGATGAAGCTCGTCGTTGACGCCAAGTCCGGCGTGGTGGTCGGCGCGCATGTGCTGGGGCCTGATGCCGGCGAGCTCGGCCAGATGCTCGGCATCTGCGTGAAGGCGAAGTTGCGCAAGGACGATTTTGATCGCACCATGGCGCTGCACCCGTCTGCGGCCGAGGAACTGGTGACGATGTACGAGCCGAGCTACCGAATCCGGGAGGGAGCCCGCGTGGATGGCTGACGCGGAGTTTCCGATCCACCCGGACGATCCCGATCTCGAACGGCTCGCCCGCGAAGGGCGGGTGATCGCCTATTTCGGATATGGCTCGCTGGTGAACAAGCGGACGCTGCGCACCAAGTTTCTCGGCATCCGCCGCGCCGAGGTGCGCGGCTGGCGCCGCGCCTGGCTGCCTCGCAAAGGGCAGTCCATGGCGCTCCTCTCGGTGCGCCCGGAGGACGAGGCGGTGACGCAGGGCGTCGTCGTCTACGATCTGGCCGATCATCTGCCGGCGGTGGACGAGCGCGAAGCGGCCTATCACCGCCGGGTGGTGATGCCCGGCCATATCGCCGTTCGCGGCCATGCGCTGCCGGATGTGCCGCTTTTCATCTACGAGGGAAAGCCCGAGGAGCCGGACGCCGCCGAGGCAGGGGCCGCGATCCTGCAATCCTATCTCGACGCCGTTCTCCAGGGCTTCCTGTCTCTGTATGGCGAGGAAGGACTTCAGCGCTTCGTGGAGGAGACGGAAGGGTTCGAGACCGCCATTCTGACGGATCGCTCCGCCCCGCTCTATCCCCGTCCGGTCATGCTGGCGGAGGGGGAGGCCGCCTTATTCGATCGGCTCGTGTCTGCGCGCGGCGCGCGCTTCGTGGCGGTGTCCTGACGGGCGCGCGATAAACCCTTTGGTGACAAATCCTTCGGTTCGTGTCACACCGCCCCGACCGAGCGTCGATGGCCCTAGTTCGGCCTGCCGCGAAGCCGTCCCGAGAAACGCGAAACCCAAGGGGAGACGGCCGGACGACGTTCGGGTGAGGAGAGGTTCATGGCCAAGGATTGGAACCCCGCGAGCTGGCGCAGCAAGGCGATCGAGCAGGCACCGGCCTATCCCGACGCAAACGCTCTTGCCGAGACCGAAAAGCGCCTCGCCTCCTTTCCCCCGCTTGTGTTTGCAGGTGAGGCGCGGAAGCTGAAGCGGGCGCTCGGCGAGGTGGCCGAAGGGCGCGCTTTTCTGCTGCAGGGCGGCGACTGCGCCGAAAGCTTCGCCGAACACGGCGCCGACAACATTCGCGACTTCTTCCGTGCCTTCCTTCAGATGGCGGTGGTGCTGACCTTCGGCGCCTCGTCGCCTGTGGTGAAGGTCGGCCGGATCGCCGGCCAGTTCGCCAAGCCGCGCTCGTCGGGTATGGAAACGAAGAACGGCGTGTCGATGCCGTCCTATCGCGGCGACATCGTCAACGGCATCGAGTTCGACGAAGCCGCGCGCATTCCCAATCCCGAGCGGCAGGAAATGGCCTATCGCCAGTCGGCGGCGACGCTGAATCTTCTGCGCGCCTTCGCCCAGGGTGGCTACGCCAATCTCGACAATGTCCACCAGTGGATGCTCGGCTTCGTGTCGGGCTCGCCGCAGGCGGAGCGATACGGCCAGATCGCCGATCGCATCTCCGAGACCATGGCCTTCATGCGCGCCATCGGCATCGATTCGGAAACCCACCCCTCGCTGCGCGAGACGGATTTCTTCACGAGTCACGAGGCGCTTCTGCTCGGCTACGAGCAGGCTTTGACACGCGTCGATTCCACCAGCGGCGAATGGTACGCGACCTCGGGTCACATGATCTGGATCGGCGATCGCACGCGTCAGATCGACAATGCCCATGTCGAATACTGCCGTGGCATCCGCAATCCGCTCGGCCTCAAATGCGGACCCTCGCTGTCGAACGACGATCTCATTCGCCTGATCGACATCCTGAACCCGCAGAACGAGGCGGGCCGGCTGACCCTCATCACCCGCTTCGGGCACGACAAGGTCGGCGAGCATCTGCCGCGTCTGATCCGTGCGGTGGAGCGGGAAGGGCGCAAGGTCGTCTGGTCCTGCGACCCGATGCACGGCAACACGATCACCGTGAACGACTACAAGACGCGGCCCTTCGACCGCATCCTTAGCGAAGTGGAGGCCTTCTTCGCCGTCCACCGTGCCGAGGGCACCCATGCCGGCGGCATCCATGTCGAGATGACGGGCAAGGACGTGACCGAGTGCACGGGCGGCGGCTCGCGGCCGGTTCTGGCCGAAGACCTGTCGGACCGCTACCACACGCATTGCGACCCGCGCCTCAACGCCGATCAGGCGCTGGAGCTGTCCTTCCTCGTTGCCGAGCGCATCAAGAAGGAACACGAGGCGCGCCAGCCGAAGGCCGCCGTCAACTTCTGACGCTTCGGCACGTTCAGCAGACAGGAAAGGCCGGGTTCGCGAGAGCCCGGCCTTTTTCATGGGGGATTGAAACGAAGAGCGAAATCTCAGCGGTGCGGCTTGCGGTCCGTTGGGCCCTTGCCCGAACCGGACCCGGCATGGGCCTCAGCCGGTTCGCCGCGCTTGGCGGAACCCTGTCCCTTACGGTCGCGGCCGAGAATCCGGTCGCGCAGAACGGAGCCGCCCTGCTGCCAGGCGAAGAACCCAAGAAGCGCCAGGGCGAGAACGGCGAGGAAGATCATCATGCCGTGCTCCATCATCTCCAGATGCTGGAACACCGAGGCGATGGAATAGCCGAAGACATAGCCGATCGTGGTGAAAATGCCGGCCCAGATGGCGGCGCCCAAGAAGTTCAGGATCAGGAAGCGGGGAACGCTGATCGACGACAGGCCGAGCGCAATGAGGCCTGGCATTCTCAGACCGTAGATATAGCGGTTCACGATGACGAAATAGGCCTGAAACCGGTCCACGAGGCGCAGCGCCTTGGTGAATTTCGGCTTGCGCTTCCAGCGCGAAACCCAGTCGCTGTTCGAGAAGTATCGGGCGAACAGGAACACGGCGAGATCGCCGCAGAACGAGCCGATAAAGGCGAGGCTGCTCATTAGCCAAAGCGGGTGGGTTCCGCGATAGGCCAGGAAACCGCCGATGATCGCGAAAACTTCGCCCTCGAAGAACGTGCCCACGAAGACGATGCCAAGACCGAAACGGTCGATCAATGCAAGGATTTCGTTCACGCAAGCTCCGGTGACTCGGCAATCCCGAAGGGATCATCTGAGAGACCGCTCATGGCCTCTCCGCCCTATGTCGGGCGCCCCGCCGAATTTGCAAACGCTAAGTGCGCTCTGTCGCGTTCTGTTCCCGATTTGCCGACGCGGCTGTTGCCGTCGGGTCCCGCGCGGCGGATAAGGAGCGCGCGAACTGCCTCCTGCAGAGCACCGGGCCCATCTGCCGCCTTCGCGGGCGCTCGCGGAGACCCGCTAAGCTCGCAAACGCCTGAAGGAAGGATCGAGCCGTGCCGACCGATCTGCCGCCGCTCACCGACATCGTCAGCGCCTTCGTCTTTGCCGGCGCGCTATTCGTGCTGCGTTTCCAGCTGGCGCTGCATCGGCTTCGGCGCGAGAGTGGCATGAGGACGGGGTTCGATCTCGCCGATTTCGCCCGCGTGCGGCGCCAGGGCACGTTCGGCGAGGCGCACGAGCCGGAGCGCCGCCATGCCGCGCGGCAGCTCTATGTCGGCTTCGCCTTCCTCGTGATCGGGCTCGGTCTCTTCGCCTGGCATCTCGCCCAGCCGCTTTGGAGCCCGGCGATGCCGGGACCCGGGCTCGCCTGAGGGCCGTCGCGCATTGCGGGACGGCGGACCATGCGCTATCGCGCGGAGCATGAGCGTTTCCGTCCGTTTCGCCCCGTCTCCGACGGGCTATCTCCATATCGGCAATCTGCGCCCCGCCCTGTTCAACTGGCTGTTCGCACAGCGCGAGGGCGGCCGCTTCGTCCTGCGCTACGACGACACCGACGTCGAGCGGTCCAAGCGCGAATATGCCGACGCCATTCTGGAGGACATCGGCTGGATCGGCATCCGACCCGATCTCATCCTTCGTCAGTCCGACCGGATCGCGCTCTACGAAGCGGCGGCCGAGCAGCTTCGCGAGAAGGGCGTGCTCTATCCCTGCTTCGAGACGCCGGACGAGTTGGAGCGGCGGCGCAAGCGCCGCATGGCGCGCGGCCTTCCGCCGATCTATGGACGCGAGGCGCTGAGCCTCACCGCAGAGGAGCGAGCCGCATTTGAGGCGGAGGGCCGCCGTCCGCACTGGCGCTTTCTCTTGCCGAACTTCCAGAGCGACCCGCACACGCCCGAGCGAACCGAGGTGCATTGGGAAGATGTGGTTCGCGGTCGCCAGACCGTCGATCTCGCCTCGCTGTCCGACCCCGTGCTGGTGCGCGAGGACGGGACCTATCTCTACACGCTGCCTTCGGTGGTGGACGATGGGGAGCTGAAGATCAGCCACGTCCTGCGCGGCGACGACCATGTGACCAACACGGGCGTTCAGATCGCTTTGTTCGAAGCGCTCGACTTCGCCGTGCCGGCCTTTGGGCACTTCAATCTCTTGACGACGATCGACGGCGAGGGCCTGTCGAAGCGCACCGGTGCCCTGTCGCTGCGCACGCTGCGGACGGATGGCTACGAGCCCATGTCCGTCGCCTCGCTGGCCGTGCTGACGGGTCTCGCAGGCTCCATCGAGGCGATGCCCGATCTCGCCAGCCTTGGCAAACGGCTGGATTTCGGCGGCGTTTCGGCGTCGAGCTCCAAGTTCGACCCGGCCGAACTCGACCGGCTGAATGCCGAACTGGTTCACGCCATGCCGCACGAGGCGGTAGCGGATCGGCTTGCCGAGTGGGATGTGCCGGAAGCCGATCGGGCTGCGTTCTGGAACGCGGTTCGCGGCAACCTAACCAAGGTGGCGGATGCGGCCGCCTGGGCAGCGGTGATCTATCGCGGTCTTGATGCCAAGCCGGCCTTCGCGCCGGAGGACGCCGATTTCCTGCGCGCGGCCTTCGATCTTCTTCCGGCCGAGCCTTATGACCGGGCGACTTGGAAAAGCTGGACCGACGCGGTGAAGGCGTCGACCGGGCGCAAGGGCAAGAGCCTCTTCATGCCGCTTCGCCTCGCACTGACCGGGCTCGACCATGGGCCGGAACTCGCCGAGCTTCTGCCTCTGATCGGCCGCGAGCGGGCCTTGGCGCGCCGCCCCTGAGGGGCGACGCATCGCATCTTTAAATGGCCGGTCGCGTCAGCGACCGGTGTCCGCCTGCTGCACGGCCTGCGCCACTGCGATGGCCGCCATGTTGACGACGCCGCGCGAGGTGACCGACGGCGTCAGGATATGCGCCGGACTCGCCGCGCCGAGCAGGATCGGCCCGACATGCAGCGCGTCGGTCATCACCTTCACGACATTCATCGAGATATTGGCCGCATCGAGGGTCGGGAAGAGCAGGAGGTTCGCCTCTCCCGTCAGCGTCGATTCGGGCATGACGCGCTGCCGCAACGCCTGCGACAGCGCCGCATCGCCATGCATCTCGCCGTCGATCTCGAGCTCCGGCGCGCGCTGGCGAACCAGAGCCAGAGCTTCGCGCAGCTTCAAGGCGTCGGGGAAATCGCTCGTGCCGAAATTGGAGTGCGAGAGCAGGGCGGCGCGCGGCGTGATGCCGAAGCGGCGCACCTCGTTCGCGGCAAGGCAGGCGATCTCGGCCAGTTCCTCGGCGTTCGGGCTCTCCTGCACATAGGTGTCGCCGAAGAAGACCGTGCCATATTGCGAGATAAGGAGGCTGAGGCCCGACATGCGCTTCACGCCCGGCGCGATGCCGATCACCTGCTTGATGTCGCGAATGTGGCGCGAGAATCTGCCGCCCAAGCCGCAGATCAGAATGTCGGCGTCGCCGCGCGACACCGAAACGGCCGCGATGACGGTCGTGTTGGTGCGAACCAGGGCGCGGGCGGTGTCCGGGTTGACGCCGCGACGGCCGACCTTCGAGAAGTAGTGATCGACATAGTCGCGATAGCGCGGATCGTCCTCGGGGTTCACCACCTCAAAATCCTGATCCTGCCGGATGCGCAGCGCGAAGCGCTCCAGGCGGGACTGGATGACGCTGGGTCGGCCGACAAGGATAGGCTGGCAGATCTTCTCTTCCAGAAGCACCTGCGCGGCGCGCAGGACGCGCTCGTCCTCGCCATCGGCGAAGATGACGCGCTTGCCGGATTTGCGCGCGATCTGAAAGATCGGCTTCATCACGAGGCCGGAGCGGAAGACAAAGCGGTTCAGCTTGTCGATATAGGCGTCCCAATCCGCGATCGGACGCGACGCGACGCCGGAGTCCTCGGCCGCCTTGGCCACCGCCGGCGCGATCTTGAGAATCAGTCGGGGGTCGAAGGGCGAGGGAATGAGATAGTCTGGCCCGAAGACCGGTGTTTCCGAGCCATAGGCCTTGGCCGCGACCTCGGACACTTCCTCGCGCGCCAGGGCGGCGATCGCGTCCACCGTCGCGATCTTCATCTCTTCGTTGATCGTGGTCGCGCCGCAATCCAGCGCGCCGCGGAAGATGAAGGGGAAGCAGAGGACGTTGTTTACCTGGTTCGGGAAGTCCGAGCGGCCGGTGCAGATGATGGCGTCCGGGCGCACCTCGCGCGCAAGGTCCGGCATGATCTCCGGCGTCGGATTGGCGAGCGCCATGATCAGCGGGCGATCGGCCATCTTCTTGAGGAGTTCGGGCTTCAACACGCCGGCGGCGGAAAGGCCGAGGAAGATGTCGGCGCCCTCGATCACGTCGGCCAGCGAGCGGGCCTCGGTTTCCTGCGCATAGACCGCCATCCAGCGGTCCATACGCCCTTCGCGGCCCTTGTAGACCACGCCGTCCTTGTCGGTGCAGAAGATGTTCTCGACCTTCGCGCCGAGCGAGACGAGGAGGTTGAGGCAGGCGATGGCGGCCGCGCCCGCACCCGAGGTGACGATTTTCACGTCCTCGATGCGCTTGTCGCCGAGCAGCAGCGCGTTGCGCACCGCTGCCGAGACGATGATGGCCGTGCCGTGTTGGTCGTCATGGAAGACCGGGATGCCCATGCGGGCCCGCAGCCGTTCCTCGACCTCGAAACACTCCGGCGCCTTGATGTCTTCCAGGTTGATGCCGCCAAAGGTCGGCTCCAGCGCCGCCACGACATCGACGATCCGGTCGATCTCCTGCGCGTCGATCTCGATGTCGAAGACGTCGATATCGGCGAACTTCTTGAACAGGACGGCCTTGCCTTCCATCACCGGCTTGGAGGCGAGGGGGCCGATATTGCCAAGTCCCAGAACCGCCGTTCCGTTGCTGACGACGGCGACGAGATTGGCGCGGCTGGTGTAGTCGGCGGCGAGATTGGGGTCTTCGGCGATGGCAAGGCAAGGCGCGGCGACGCCAGGGGAATAGGCGAGCGCCAGATCGCGCTGGTTGCCGAGGGGCTTGGTCGCCTGGATCGCGAGCTTACCGGGCTTGGGGTGGCGGTGATAGAAGAGCGCCTGTTCGTTGAGGTCCGCGGCGGCGGCCTGCCGCTTGGTTTCTTCGGCGCTCATGCTCTCTCCAATCCTCAAGGGCGCTTCCGGCCGGGGCGAGGACCTGGCGGGCGACGCGATCAAAACCAGGACGCTCGCGGGCTTCGGATCGACCCGGGGGCCGCCGAAACGGAGCGAGAGGCGGGCCGGCGGGTGGGCTCGACCCGAGAGTTCGTCCTTTGGAATGCCTGTAGGACAGATGCGGCGCGGAGAGCAATCGCCAAGGCGCACGCCGCGCGGCGTCATACGGCTGCAACAGGGTTAAGGCAGATTAAGCCGTATACGGTCGAAGCGACGGACGGCACCCATGGAACAGTGGACGAACACGCGGCATGTGCGGACCTTGTTCCTGTCCGACATCCATCTCGGCTCGCGCGCCGCGCAGGCCGATCTTCTGATCGATTTCCTGCGCTGCCACGACGCGGAAAAGATCTATCTCGTCGGCGACATCGTAGACGGGTGGCGTCTGAAGCGCTCCTGGCACTGGCCCCAGTCGCACAACGACGTCGTGCAAAAGCTCCTGCGCAAGGCGCGCAAGGGCACCGAGATCATCTATGTGCCCGGCAATCACGACGACTTCCTGCGCGATTTCGTAGGTTCGCATTTCGGCGGCATCGAGGTTCGTCTGAACGACGTCCACGTCACCGCCAACGGCAAGCGCCTCCTGGTGATGCATGGCGACGAGTTCGACGTCGTGGTGCGCCATGCCAAGCTTATCGCCCATCTCGGTGACTGGGCCTATGACATGGCGATCGCCATCAATGTCGTCTTGAACTGGACGCGCCGTCGCCTCGGCTTCGGATACTGGTCCTTCTCCTCATGGGCCAAGGGCCGCGTGAAGCGCGCCGTCAACTTCATCGGCGCCTTCGAGGAGGCCCTGTCCGGCGAGGCCAAGCGGCAGGATTGCGAAGGCGTGATCTGCGGCCACATCCACCACCCCAAGATCGGAAACATGGGCGACATGCTCTATGTCAACACGGGCGACTGGGTGGAAAGCTGCTCGGCCATCGTCGAGCGTCACGACGGGACGCTTGAACTCGTCCATTGGACGGCGGTCGAGAAGGTCGATCCCGCGACCGACCCGCGCGTCGGCCTGCGCTTCCTCAAAGGGCGCGAGCGGCTGCCCGAGGCGGCGGAATAGCCTGCCAGGGCCGTTTGCCCGCGCGGGAGCGGTTTGGTAGGGAGGGGACGTCCAAGCCCCGAAAGCGCCCGCCATGCCCTCGCTCCCGCCGGCCTCTCCCGAATCGAGACGGGCCTTCGACCGGCGCATGTCCTTCGTCTTCGCCGGCAATTTCGTCTCGCTCGGTGTCTTCTATCCGTTCTTTCCCGTCTGGCTCGGCTATCAGGGGCTGGATGGAGACGAGATCGGCCTGATCCTGGCGATCCAGATCGGGCTTCGCGTTCTTGTCTGCCCGCCCGTGCTGCGCCGGGCCGATCGATCTAGCGACCGCGCCCATCTCCTGATCGCCGCCGGCTTCGCGAGCCTCGCCGCTTCCTGCCTGTTCTTCGTCGTGGACGGGATGGCGCAAGTCCTGATCGCGACACTGATCCTGGCGGCCGTCTGGTGTCCCGCGATTCCCTTGAGCGATGCGATCGCGCTTTCCGGCGTGCGCCGGCTCGGGTCGGACTACGGGCGATCGCGCCTTTGGGGGTCGATCGCCTTTATCGCGGCCAATGTCGCTGGCGGAGCCCTGCTCGGCCGCATCGGCCATGGCGGCTTTCCGATCGTCCTGACGCTCACCTTCCTCACCGCCGCTCTCGTCACGCTTTTCGCGCCGCGAATGGGGCAGCCGCGTCAGGCATCGCCGCTGCCGCTTTCGCCGACGCAGGAGCCTTGGCTTCCCGCGCGGTCCCTGGCCGATCGGTTCCGCCGCCTTGCGCCGGCTCCCGATCTCCGCCGCCTGCTGCCGCTGCTGCTGGCGATCGCGCTGATCCAGGCGAGCCACGCAATGCTGAACGGTTTCGCCTCGTTGCAATGGGCGCGGCTCGGCTACAGTCCGATCGAGATCGGCGTGTTCTGGGCGATCGGCGTCACGGCAGAGGTGGCCCTGTTCCGGCTGGCGGCCAAGCCTTTGCGTCGCTTCGGCGTGCGCGCCTTCCTGATCGCGGCAGCCGTCACGGCGGCGGCGAGATGGTCGCTTCTATCCACCGATCTCGGGCTCATCGGTTTCGCCATTCTGCAGACCACGCACGCGCTGACCTTCGCCGCGACGCATGTCTCGCTGCAAACGCTGATCGGCTCGTCCGTCGCGGAAAACCGCTTCGGGGCGGCGCAGGGGCTGAGCTTCGCGTTGCAGACGGTGCTGATGGCCGGCGCGACCTTTGGCGGCGGTCTTCTCTACAAGAGCCTCGAGGCCGGCGCCTTCTACGCGATGACGGCCCTGGCCCTGATGGCGCTCGGCCTTCTCCTCGTCGCGCCTCAGCCCCAGAGCGCAGGCTCCGGAGGCCAGACGAGCGAGCCTTCGTAGCGCAGCCCGTTCGGCCGGTCCTCGCGCAGCAGAAGCGGTCCGTCGAGATCGACCAGCTCGGCGCCCTTAGCCAGCAGCAGGGCCGGCGCCATGCCGAGCGAGGTGCCGACCATGCAGCCCACCATCACCCCGAACCCGAGCCGGCGCGCCTCCGCGAGGAACACCAGTCCTTCCGTCAGCCCGCCGGTCTTGTCGAGCTTGAGGTTCACGTAGTCGTAGCGCCCCACCAGCTCGTGCAGGTCGGCACTGCCATGAACGGATTCGTCGGCGCAGATCGGAACGGGATGCGGAGTGTGCGCCAGGATGGCGTCCTCATTCGCCGGCAGCGGCTGTTCCACAACGAAGGCGCCGATGCCGGCGGCCGCCAGGAGGTTGGCTTTCAGATTGTTCGGCGTCCAACCTTCGTTGGCGTCGATGATGAGCCGCGCTTGCGGAGCCGCCGCGCGCACCGCTTGCATCCGCGCCGGGTCCTCGTCTCCGCGCCCGACCTTCACCTTGAGCACCGCGCGATGCGCAACGGCGCGCGTGGCGGCGGCCATTTCCTCGGGCGAGCCGAGCGAGATCGTGTAGGCGGTTTCCACCGGTTGCAGGGCGCCGATGCCGGCGAGATCGGCCGCGCGCGCGCCCTTTCGCTTGGCTTCCAGGTCCCAAAAGGCGCAATCGAGCGCATTGCGCGCCGCGCCCGGCGGCAGCAGCGCCTGGAGGGACGCGCGGTCGAGCCCCGCGTCGATCGCCCCGCGCACGCTTTCGATCGCGCCCACGACGCTGTCCACGCTTTCGCCATAGCGGGCATAGGGGACGCACTCGCCGCGACCCGTCATGGTTCCGTCGGCAAGGGTGCAGGCCACGACCACCGCCTCGGTCTTGGCACCGCGAGCGATCGTGAATTGCTTGGCCAGCGAAAAAGCGTCCACTGTGACCGAAAGACGACTCGTCATTTTAATCCCTTACCCGATCTTAACGTCTCTATTCGGCGTCTGGCGCGAAGGCTAGGTGTCAACACGCGAAGTGGAAGAGCCTGGCTGGGCCATTCCCGCTCCATCACGGACTGAAACACCCGGCATGCTAGACAAACCAAAGCCTGACGAGCGAAGCGGACCGAGAGGCAACGAATCCTCTCCTCCGTCGATCGAGGCCGAAAAGGGCAAAGGCGGGATCGTCCTCAAACTGGGGGGCGACTGGCTGGCGCGCACGATCGGCACGATCGAGGACAAGATCGAGGAAACGAGCCGCGCCGACCTTGGCGGCACGGTGACGCTGGACTGTGGCGGCATCGGTCGCATGGACACGTCCGGCGCCTTCCTGATTGAGCGGCTGGCCCGCGAAATGGACGGCAAGGGCGGCAAGGTCGAGTTCCAGGGCGCCGAGAAGGACCAGACGCTGTTCGAGGCCGTGCGCAAGTCGCTCGACGTCAAGCGTCAGGCGCCGGCTCCCAAATCCACCAACCGTCTCACCGACTTCTTCGCCGCCATCGGCGAGAACATGTTCGCCATAGTCCGCGAAGTCGCGATGGGGCTGAACATCGTCGGCGCCGCGCTTTACGGCGCGGGCCGGCGCATGACCGGCCAGACGCAGATCCGCCCCGCCGCGATCGTCAACCAGATGGACCGCATGGGCGTTCGCGCCGTTCCGATCATCACGCTGATGAGTTTTCTGATCGGCGCTGTCATTGCGCAGCAGGGCGCCTTCCAGCTGCGCAATTTCGGCGCCGAAATCTTCGTGGTCGATCTCGTCGGCATCTTGCAGCTGCGCGAAATCGGCGTTCTTCTGACCGCCATCATGATCGCCGGCCGATCCGGCAGCGCTATCACCGCCGAGATCGGCTCGATGAAGATGCGCGAGGAGGTCGACGCTCTGCACGTCATCGGCCTTAACCCGATCGGCGTCCTGATCTTTCCGCGTCTCGTGGCGCTGGTGATCGTCCTGCCGCTCCTCGCCTTCATCGCCGACATCGCGGGTCTGCTGGGCGCGATCGTCGTCACCTGGATCTATTCCGGCATTCCCCCCGATGCCTTCATCACCCGGCTGCGCGGCGCCGTCGATGTCGCGACCGTCTTCGCCGGCCTGATCAAGGCACCGTTCATGGCCATCGTGATCGGCGTGGTCGCCTCCATGGAGGGCATGAAGGTCGGCGGCAGCGCCGAGAGCCTGGGTAAGCACGTCACGGCATCCGTCGTGAAGTCCATCTTCCTCGTCATCCTGATGGATGCCGTTTTTGCGATTTTCTATGCCGCCATCGGATACTGACAAGCGCGCTTCGGCCGACGACAAGGACATCATCATCCGCGCCACGGATGTGACGGTTCGCTTCGGCTCGAAGACCATTCTGGAAGGCCTGTCGCTCGACGTGCGGCGCGGCGAAATCCTAGGCTTCGTTGGCGCCTCGGGTACCGGCAAGTCCGTGCTGCTGCGCACGATCCTCGGTCTCAACCCCAAGCAGGGCGGCAAGATCGAGGTGTTTGGCACCGACTACGACAAGGCGAGCGAGGCCGAGCGCCTCGCCGTGGAACAGCGGTGGGGCGTCCTGTTCCAGCAAGGCGCGCTCTTCTCGTCGTTGACGGTCCTGGAGAACATCCAGGTTCCCATGCGCGAGTATCTCGACATCTCGCCCAAGCTCATGGAAGAGCTGGCGCGGCTGAAGATCGATCTGGTTGGGCTCGCACCGGACGCGGCGGAGAAGTTCCCCTCCGAGCTCTCGGGCGGCATGATAAAGCGCGCCGCGCTGGCCCGCGCCCTGGCGCTCGATCCCGACATTGTCTTCCTGGACGAACCCACTTCCGGCCTCGATCCGATCGGCGCCGCCGATTTCGACGAACTGATCATGACGCTGCGCGATACGCTGGGGCTCACCGTCTATATGGTGACCCACGATCTCGACAGCCTTTTCATGGCGTGCGATCGAATCGCGGTGCTCGGCAATAAGAAGGTCCTCGTGGAAGGCCCGCTCGAGACCATGCTCGAGAACGACGATCCCTGGGTGCGCTCCTATTTCCATGGCAAGCGTGCCCGCACCGTCGTGCCGAAGGACGAAAACCCGCATTATGCGGCAAAGGACAGTGATGGAAACTAGAGCGAACTATGTCCTCGTCGGCATCTTCACGGTTGTCGTCCTCGCGTTGAGCTTCGGCTTCGTCTACTGGTCCGCCAATGTCTCCGACCGGGACCAGCGCACGACGCTGCTGATCCGCATCGAAGGTTCGGTCTCCGGCCTCAGTCAGGGCAGCCAGGTTCTGTTCAACGGCCTGAATGTCGGCACGGTGCAGAGCCTGCGTATCGACCCCAACAATCCGCGTGTCGTGATCGCGACGACGCAGGTCGACCGCACGACGCCCATCACCACCTCCACCACCGCGACGATCGGCTTCCAGGGCCTGACGGGCATCGGCTTCATCGGCCTCACCGGCGGCAACGTCAACGATCGCAACATCCTGGCGTCGGCCTCCGAGCAGGGGACCACGCCGGTCATCCGCGCCAATCCGTCCGACGTCACCGACATTCTGGCGACAGCGCGCGACATCGCGGACCGGGCCAACAACATTCTTGGCGAGTTCGAATCGATCGTTCAGGCGGTCGGGCCGTCCGTTCGCACCACGGCCGAGAACGTCGCGCAGACCTCGACCAATGTTCGCACCTTCACGGACAGTCTGGCCGCGAACGCAGACCAGATCGACGACTTCCTCGGCAGCCTGGCGCGCCTGTCCACCAGCGCCAACAATGTCGCCGAGCGCCTGCCGCCGCTGATCGACCGGGTCGGCAATTTCATCGCCGCCCTCAACGTCGGCGCGGTGAACGACTCGATCCAGAACATCGCCGCCATTACGCAGACGGTGCGCGGCCAGACCGACAATGTCGTCACGGCTCTTCAGTCGATCGGCGACACGGCCCGCAGCCTGGGCTCGATCGGCGAAGTGATCCGGCAGAACACGCCGAGCGTCAACGCTTTCCTCGCGCGCCTCGATCCGATCAGCGATTCGGCGAACCGCGTGGCGCAGCGCCTCGACACCACGCTCGAGAACGTCAACCGCATTACGGCGTCGGTGAACCCCGACCAAGTGCGCTCCGTGGTCGACAACGTCTCGGGTTTCGCGGCCGCGCTGAATGGCCAGTCGAGCCGCATCGGCACGGTGGTCGCCGCCACCGACACGGTTCTCGCCACGCTGAACAACGCACTGACGGGCCTCAACGGGACGCGGGCGCGGGTGGATGGCCTCCTTGCGGGCGTGCGCGCCGACGACATCTCGCGTGCGGTCAACAACGTTTCCTCGGCCACGACCAATATTGCGAGCGCGGCGGACTCGGTGCGCGCCGTCGCCGACGACATCGGCAATCGTCGCGAGGATATCAACTCGATCATCACCAACACGCGCGACACGACGTCGAACCTGCGCACGGCTTCGGCCCAGGCGCAGACGCTCATCAGCTCGGTCAACAACCTCGTCAACAGCCCGGACGGGCAGGGCTTGACGGCTGAAGCGCGCGACACGCTGCGCACCATTCGCCAGACGGCGCAGACCATCCAGGCGGCGGTCGGTCCAATCTCTTCCAACCTCAACAGTTTCACGGGCCAGGGGCTGCAGGAAGCGCGCAACCTCATCCGCGAAGCGACGCGGGCGGTGACGCGGATCGAGCAGGCGGTTACCGATCTATCCGCCAACCCGAGCCGCATCATCTTCGGCGGCGACGGCGCCGGTGGTGGCGAAATTCGCCAGTTCGATGGCCGGGCCCGGCGCTGACGCTCCATTCCATAATTGCTCCGCCGGCTGATGCGAACGGTCGGCGGATCCCTTACCGTTCGAGCGGCACGGCCGCCTCTACCAACTCGCCGAGGATATAGGATGGCAGGCAAGGCCTCTCACAAGTTCGTTTCGGTCTCGCTCCTGGCCGTGCTCCTGTCGGGATGCGCGTCACTGAAGCAGCCGCCCGCGACCTTCGAACTTTCGGCTCCGGCGCCCGCCGTCAGCCGCAGCGCGGCGACCCGCGCTCAGATCCTCATCCCCGAGCCGACCGCCTCCAAGTCGCTCGACAGCCAGCAGATCGTTATCCGTCCGACACCGCAGACGATCGAAACGCTCGGCGCCAGCCAGTGGAGCGACCGTCTTCCGCGCCTCGTGCAGCTTCGCCTGCTTCAGGCGTTTCAGAACACGGGCCGTGTGGGTGCCGTCGGCGTTCCCGGCCAGGGCCTGGCGATCGACTATCAGGTCGTGACCGAGCTGCGCCGCTTCGAGGTGAGCGTTGAGGGCGGCGGCACGACCGCCGTGGTTGAGATCGCCGTCAAGGCGCTGAACGATCGCACGGGCGTCGTGCGCAGCACGCGCATCTTCCGCGGCACCGCTCCTGTCACTGCCGCCGGCAACCCGGCCTATGTCGCTGCGCTGGATCAGGCCTTCGGACAGGTCGCCGACGAGATCGTCGCCTGGACGCTGAAGCTGATCTGAGAAGACGGCATTCGGCATGAAAGAAAAAGCCCGCCTTCACGGCGGGTTTTTTTTTGTACCCGGTTGCCGGGTTGATGCTGATTGTGCTGCTCGCCATTCGAACCAAGGCCTCGTTCAGAAGGATGCCTAGCGAGCGTTGGTTTGGGGTGCACCGACGAGTTGTTCGTCGGTCGGATGTTGATCTCGAAGACTCGTCTCCGAGACCGGGGGTCGTTTAGCGCGCAGAACTCCGTCGGCCGGAAGGCCTCGCTTGCAGTGGGTCGATTGTCTCTCGGATAGGCCAGTCAATCTCCAAGCAGACCGACGTTTGATCCGCATCAGGAGCGAAGCGGTCATCCCGCGCATTCCGCCGGATCAATGTGGAACACCACCTGCCCAAACGAAAACGGGCGACCTTTCGGCCGCCCGTCCTCATGAATGGTTTAACCTTCGACTTACTCGAAGCGGCCTGAGGCGTGGGCCAGCATCGTGTAGACCTTGCCGGTGTCGGAGGTCAGGTAGCTCTTGCTCTTCGCGTTGTCGGGGTCGTTGCGCGACGCTTCCTGGAGCAGCATCTCGAAGTCGCCGATATAGCGATCGACCGCCGTCTTGAAGCTCGCGTCGCGCTGATACTTCCGACGAATCTCGTCGAAGGTCTGCTGGCCCTTCATCGTGTAGAGCCGGCGCGTGAAGACGTTGCGCTCGCCGTTGCGATAGCGATCCCAGAGTTCGACCGAGACGTTGTGGTCGATCGCCCGGGCGATATCCACCGACAGCGAATTCAGCGAGTCGACAACATGAGCTTGCGAACGCTCCGTACGGATCGGGGCTTCAGTTGCTGCTGGGATAGGGGCAGCGGCATCGTCCGACGCGGCGTCCTCTTCCTCTTGTGACGCGCGGCGGAGAAGGTCGGAGACCCAGCCGCCCTGGCGGTCGGCGTCATTGCCACCCGCGTCCGGGCGTTCCGGCGCGGCAGAGGGACGAAGCGGCGAATGGTCCGTGGCACGCGGCGCGGGAGCCGGAGCAGCGACCCGCGTTTCCACCATGCCGCGTGTGTCGCGGGCGAGATTGCCGTCACTCACGAAACCGCCAGCCATCTGAGCTTCGGTCTCGGTGCGCTGCGGCGCCTGAACGTGCTGCGCAGTGGCGGCAACCGGCGCGCGGGGCGCACGCGCCTCGCTGGAGCGTGCGGTCAGTGCGGCCGCCGAGCGCCCGGCGCCGGCATCCGGGGTGCGAACGTCCAGAGAGCGGCCCGATTGCGTGACGATGTCGGTGAGTTCGCGCAGGGCGCGGATCTGGTCCGACACGGCACGGCGCATGGCCCGCGTGCTTTCCTTCGTCTCCTCGGGAAGCTCGAAGACGCCCTTGCGGATTTCCGAACGCGCGTTCTCAAGTTCGCGGCGAATGTCGGCGGCGGCGCGGTGCATGTCCGTCGTCGCGCTGCCGAAGCGCTGGGTCGCCTCTTCCACTACGCCCCGGATCGTCTCGCGAACTTGGCCAGCGGCGGCGGCAGAGCGACGCTCGGTTTCCTCCAAATGACGACCCGCTTCGTCCAGCGAGGCGGTGAGTTCGCCGCTGATCGTCTCGACCACCGACTGCGAGCGACGCTCGGCTTCGGCGAAGAGGCGATCCACCACGCCCTCGAAGGAGAGGAGCATGCGACCGACATCGTCGGAGCGCGTCGCCAGACCGCTGGCCAGCTGCTCCAGACCCTCGCGGCGACCTTCCAGCGTTTCCTGCAGGTTGGACTGCGTGGAGTCGAGAAGAACGGCGGCCTCGGTCAGCATGCGCTCATGCTCGCCGAGCTTTTCGCCCAGCGTCGAGAGACGTTCCAGGGCCTGCGCAGTGGTGTCGTCCATGCGAACGACGTTCCGCTCCAGGCGCTCGGACGAGGCGGCGATCTCGCCGCCGACGCGGTCCGCCTCGTCGCGGAAGCGGGCGCCCGTTTCGTTGAGGGCCGATTCGGCGCGGCCCATGTTCTTGGCTGCATCGTCCAGCAGGCTGCGCAGCGCCGAGTTGCCGCTTTCCAGACGCTCGGCGATGGCGCCGATGTCGCGGCCGAGAAGCTCGCGAGCATCGGAGATGGAGGAGGTGAGCGAACCGGAGCGATCGTCCAAAGCGGCCAGGAGGCCTGAGGACGAGACGCCGAGATGCTCGACCGTCTCCTCGGCGCGGCGAACGAAGTCAGCCACGATCGCGTCGTTCTCGCTGCGCAGACGCTCGGCGACCTGACGGGCCGCCTGTTCCAGCGCTTCCACCGCCTGCGATCCCGTCGCGGAAAGGCGATCCACGATCGGACGGGTTTCGGTGTCGATGAGATGCGCAATCTCGGAGTTGCGGCTGGCCAGCAATTCAGCCAGCTCGCGGGTGCGGTTGCCCATGGCGTCGCCCACGGCTCCGGCGCGCTCCACCAGATGGTTCTCGGTCTGGCTGACGCGCTGCGCCAGTTCGTTGCCGAAGAGGCTGGTCGATTCCGCGATCTGCTCGCGAATGCGATCGGCTTCCACGCGGATGGCTGTGGCGACGCCCGAAAGGCGCTGCGTGATCTCCGAGCCTTCCGCCATGAGGTTTTCGCGGGCGGCCTGCGCGTCTCGTAGGATGGTGCCCGAGAGCTCCGAAGCGTCGCCGCGCATGGTTCCGGTGACGGAGACGATCTCGTTGCGGATCAGCTCTGCGGCTTGGGCGATTTCGGCCCGCAGCACCGAAGCCGACTGGGTGAGATCCTCGCGAACGCCATCCGTGGTTCCGTCCAGAACCTGCGACAGCTGAACCGACAGGCCAGCGAGTTCAGCCGCAAAGCGGGCCGCGCGTTCGTCCAGCGTCGAGGACGAGCGGTCCGTCTCGCCGCGAATGAGGGCGGCCGCATCTTGCACGCGGCTCGCGAAGCTCTCGGCATCGCCGGAGAGGCGATTGCGCGCGGCTTCCGCCTGCTCGCTCATTGAGAGGGCGACGGCATCGAGCTCTTCCGACAGACGCAGGGCCTCGGCGGCCAAGCGCTCGCGGGTTTCGCCGGCGCCGGTCTGCAGACGGTCGGTCGCCTGGGCGACTTCCTCGACGATGCGGCGTGCCTGCTCGGATACTTCCTGCTGCAGACGGTCCGTTTCGCCGCGCATGGCACTGGCCACGGAGCCGACCTGTTCGGCGATCCGCCCCGCATCTTCCAGCAGAAGGCGGCGCGACGTCTCGCCCGCTTCGTTCAGATGGCCGCTGGCGTTCTGGAACTCGGCGACGATGGCAGCGGCCTGCTCGGCCACCTCGCGGCGCACGACGTCCGAGTTCTCGCGGATCTGGATCGCGGCGCTCGCGACTTCCTCGCGAATCTGGTTGGCGTCGGCGGCGAACTGTTCGCGCGTCTGGTTTCCAACGATGCGCAGCTTGTCGGCCGCCCCTTCGAAGTCGGACGAGAGCGCCACGGCCTGATCGGCCACCACGCGACGAGCCGTTTCGGCGTCCTGGCGAAGCCGCTCGGCCATGTCTTCCAGACCACCGGCGAACTCGTTGGCGACGAGAGCCAGACGCTCGCGGGCGGCTTCGGCTTCGGCCCGCATGGCGAGCGACGCGCCGCCGATCTGCGTGGTGAAGCTATTGCCTTCTAGAGCCAAGGCCTCACGGACCTCTTCGGCGTCGGTCCGCATGCGGCCCGCGACGTCGGCCACCGTGCGGCCCAGCGTTTCCGCCTCGTTGGCGAAGCGCTGACGCGCTTCCTCGCTGAGGTTGCGGATGGCCTCGGCGGAGGCGGCGATGCCTTCGGCGACGCGCTCGCTCTCGCCCGTCAGCTCGCTGCGAGCCATGGCCGAGACATCCTGCACGGACTGGGAAACGGCGCGGATCCGATCCTCGAACTTCGCGACCTCCTCGGCGAACTGCCCCCGAGCCTCTTCGGAGGAAGCACGGAAAACGCTGCCGAGCTCGCCGATGACGATGGCGATCTTCTGTGTCTCGCTTTCCAGGCCGGAGCGGGCGCGGTCGGCTTCCTCGCCCATCGTGGCCGTCGCGGCGACGATCGAGTCGCGCAGCGTGTCGGCGATGTGGGCGGCGCGGCCGGTCAGGGTGCGCTCAACATTGGCGAGACCCCGCTCGAGGGTGGAGGTCATCGACTCCGTGCGCTCGTCGACGGCGAGCGCCAGCGTGACGACGCCGGCTTCCAGGGCCGCGACGATTTCCTCGCGCTTGGCTTCCAGCGAGCGAGTGACATTGCCCGTGCTCTGTTCCAGCACGCGGCGAACGTCGTCCGCCCGGTCGCCCAGCGTGGCCGCCAGCGAGCTGGCGACGTCTTCGATCGCGGAGGTCAGGTTCTCGCGGCGCTCGTCCATCGCGGCGGCGAGCTGGCCGTCGGATTCCAGAAGGGCTTCGCGCAACGATGCGATGCGCTGGTCGAGGGTCTGGGCGATGGCCGTGTGGCCCTTGTCCAACTCCTCGCCGAAGCGGACGGTGCGGTCCTGCAGATCGGTCAGGAGCGAGGACTGAGAAGCGTCGGCCAGCTCTCGCATGGCGATGACGCGCTCGTCCAGCCCGTCGAGCAGCGCGAGACGCGCGGTCTCCACGCTGTCGCGCAGCTGCGTGCCACGGCCGTCGAGGCCTCCCAGAAGCGAGGCCAGGGCATTCTCGACCGCCGTGAGGATGGTCCGAGCGCTCTGGTCGGCCTCGGTGGAGAAAGCGCCACTGCGCTGCTCCAGGCTGCCGACCAAGCTGTCGCGTGAGGCTTCGATGACGCCGCGCAGGTCGTCGACGCGCGCCTTCAGGTCGCCCGCGATGCGCTCGACCGTGCCTTCGAAGGCCGCCTCGACGCCGGAGGTCTGGAGTTCGAGCCCGGCGAGGAAGGCCTGACGGCGATCGTCGCCCATGGCGAGAACCGCTTCGAGGCGGCCGATCACGTCTTCACCGACTCGAGCGGTGTAGAGCTCCAAGGATTCGGACAGACGCTCTCCGCTGGCGCGCACGAAGGCCTCGCTCGCCGAAAGGCGATCGGACAGGCCGGTGGCGATGGCATTGGAGCGCTCGTCCAAGTCGTCGAGCAGGCGTGCCGAACGCTCGGCGATCAAATCCTGCAGGGTCGCGGTGCGCTGGTCGAACGAACCGGCGAGACCGCGCGAATGCTCGTCGAGCACCACGTTGATCGCGTCGCGCTTCTCGGCGAGCAGAGCGTTGATGCGGGTCAGACGATCGTCAAGATCGGTCCCGAGCAGGGCACGGCCTTCCTCGAGAAGGCGACCGACCTTGTCCGCATGCGTTTCCAGCGACTGGCGGATTTCGATCGCCTTGCCGTCGGCGCTTGCGGCCAAGCGCGTGTCGGCCCCGTCCAAAGCGCCTTCGATGCGCGTGACGCTGGTGTCGAGCGCCTGGGTGATGGCGTTGCCGCGCTCCTCCAGCGTGGCGGCCAGAGACTGCTGAGCGAAGGCGAGAGACGTGTCGATATCGGCGGCGCGGTCGTTCAGGACCGAGCCGAGCGTGCCGATCCGCTGCTCGAACGTGTTGCGGAGTTCGTCCGTCTGCGACTGGAACACCGCATCGACATTGGCGACGGCGTCGCTGGCCGTCCGTGCGATCGTCGCCTGGCCCGAAGCGAAGGCACGCCCGATCTCGCCGGTGCGCTCGCTAAGCACGTTGGCGAACTCGCCCGTGCGCTCACGCAGAGCTTCGGAGATCCGGTCGGCGGACCGGTCGATCGCCGCAGCGCGATTCTCGATCGACGTGACCAGCGCCGCGCCCTTGCCGGACAGGGCCTCTTCGAGCTGAGCCAAGCGCTCGTCGAACCGGCCGAGAATGTCGGCGTTGCGGTCCGACAGAAGGGCGGTGGCGCGCTCGATGCGGGCGTCGAAACCCTCGTCCATCAGGCCGATGAAACGCTGCGCCTCGTTGGACAGGCGCTCGACGCGATGGTCGAGATTCTCGGCGAGCGAACCCACCAGCGCCTGGCCGTCGGCGCGCATCCGCTCCGAGCGGCTGTCGAGCGTTTCGGCAACGCTTTGGTCGAACTGCGCGCTCTCGGCTGCAAGGCGCTCGGCGCGCTCAGACAGGACGCGTAGGACCGTCTCGTTGGATTCGGCCAGCCGCGTGCTGGTTTGATCGTTGATGGTGGAGACGTGCTGAAGAAGTTCGGCGGAGCGGGCTTTCAGCGCGTCCATCTGCTCGGCCAGAGAACGAGCAATGTCGTCGCCGGTCTGGCGAAGCTGGCCGGTCGTGGCCTCGGCAGTCTGATTGATGCGCTCCACAATGTTGGTGCTGCTGCCCTGCAGGGCACCGTCGACTGCGCGGCTGCGCTCGTCGAACATTTCCATCATGGCGCGGCTGCGCTCGTCATAGGCGCGGGCGATCTCGGCGCTGCGATCGTCCAAGAGCGCGTTGAGGCGGGCGGAGGCTTCCTCGACCTGCGACAGGATACGCGTGGAAACGCCGTCTACATCGCCGACAAGCCGGTCATGCGAACCGACGATCGAACTGCGCAGGCGCTCGGCATGCGAAAGCATGGCTTCGCGCTCGGAGCCGAGATCGGCCACGAGCGAACGGATCTTCACCTCGTTGTCGGCATAGGCGCGCTCGAGCGAGGAGACCTCGGCGTTCACAAGGCCTTCCAACTCGCTCATGCGGGCCAGCGCGCGTTCGACGCCTTCGCCAAGCACCGCGACTTCACGCCGAACGGCCTGTCCGACGCTGGTGACGCGCTCGGAGGCAAGGCTCTCCGGCTCGGCCAGACGCAAGGCAACCTCGGCGAGGGAGCGGCTCATCAGGCGCAGATCCTGCGACCGGCGAACCATGACGGAGAAGCCCATAATGAGCAGCGGCGGAAGAGCGATCGCGGCCGCGAGCGGCGCCAGAAGCGGAACGATATTGGCGGTGAGGCCGGGTTCGCTTGTGAGGAAGGAATAGGATGCGGAGGCCGAAAGGGCGGCCCAGCCTGCGGCGATGACGCCGCCGATCACGAGCGGGCGGTTCGACGAGCGGCGGCTGAGAAGCGCGTCCGCCATGACGGCGGCCGAGCGCTGCTCGTCGTTCGCGACATCGCTCTTGAAGTCGCGGGCCGGGCGAGCGGGCGCTTCCGCCAGGGGCGCGGCGGCGGAGCGACGCGCATCGCCGGTGGGCTGCGCCGGGGTGCGCGAGCGCCGCTCGGAACGAAGGCGCGAGCTGGCATCCGCCGCAGCCAGAACGGCCGGCGAGGTGGCCTCGGCAACTTCCGGCGAGACCTCAGCCGCTGCCGCAGGGCGCGACGCGGGCGCTTCGCTGCGAAGACCGGCGTCAGCCTGGCTCAAGGGCGCCTGTGCTACGAAGGGCTCGTCCTCGAAACGGAAATCGTCGAGGTTCGGCATCAGGTCGTCATGGTCGGGTGTCGTTGCGGCGGCCGCAGCTGGTGTGTCCAAGCCGGCGTCCTGACGCAGGGCGCGCGTCGCCTCTTCCACGCTGCGGTCGAAATCGCTCAAGGCGAACTCGATCGAGATGTCCTCGGCCTTGAGGGTCTGCTTCTCGACATGGCCTTCGGCCTTGCCCGACAAGCGATCCGCTTCGCCGTCCGACCGCAGGAAGTCTTCGTTCTGAAGCGCCGCCTCCAGTTCGTTGACCGCTTCCTCGGAAAGCTGTTCGGCCGTCTTGATCTTCGACATCGTGCGCCGCGCCTCGATACTCGTTACATTGGGTTCCTGCGGGCAGGGCGGTCATGTCGGAAACATGTCCGTAGCCTGCCTCAAGAACCACGCCACCCTCCTGCCACCGTTTGGGCGGCAGGAGGGCATGGTCCCTGCTCTTAAAGTAAATAGAGGAGCGTCGGAAGGGAACCGGAAAAGCGGGCGAAACCTACAAGTTTAAACATTTGGTTAACGCCCTTTCATATCTTGATAAACGGAAGTCGGTTTCGGCCTCGAAATTCGACCGGATCTCTCGTTCACGGATCGACCTTGACCAATCCGCGATAAGCTCACCATTCCAAATCCGAACGAATTTTAATTTTCCCCCGGTTTCTCAACACATTCGCTGCTCCTTGGACTTCCCTTCGACCGTGTCTCAGACTCCCGGAACCCTGCCAAACCTGGATCGCCGGCTTCTTCTTCTCCATTGCGGCGGGGATAAAAGCTTAGCGCGCGAGATCCTGGACCTCATGCTGAGCCAGATCCAAACGGCGCGGCGCATTCTCTCTGATGCCGATCCGGCGACCCGCGTTTTCATCGCCCACGGCCTCAAGGGCGCGGCGCGCAATTGCGGCGCCTCGGCTTTGGCGCAGGCGGCAGACGAATTGGAAAGCGATCCGTCGAGCGAAAAGGCCGCAGCAGGCCTTGCCGCCGAACTCACGACCTTGGAGGGGATCCTTCGCGGCGAAGACGAGCGGAGAAGCGTCGGCGGTTGACCTCTCGCGCCCACGGGTCTACCCGACAGCCATGACAGCGATCGTATTCATTGCCCATGACGGCACCCGCTACGAGATCGATGCCGCCAACGGTTCGAGCGCAATGGAGAACGCCGTTCGCAACGACGTTCCTGGCATCGACGCCGATTGCGGCGGTGCCTGCGCCTGCGCCACCTGTCACGTCTATGTCGAGGAGGCGTTCCTGCCGCTGCTTCCCCAAATGGAAGCGATGGAGGAGGACATGCTGGATTTCGCGATCGACGTGCGCGCCAATTCGCGCCTTTCTTGCCAAATCCGTGTTCGCCCGGACCTCGATGGGCTCACGCTCTGTGTGCCGGAACGACAGCCCTGAGGCATCGTCCCGGCGAATGGATCGACGTTACCGAGCGGCGAGGCGGCTCATGCTCTCGTCCAGCTTTCGCTTGAGCCGTGCGTCGATCCGCTTCGCTTCAGCGGCGTCGAACGCCAGCTGATCGGCATCGTGATGCTTGATCATGGCGCGGATTTCGGCGTTGGCCCGCGACTCCATCAAACTGCAATTGGCCTCGGCGGGAAGCGAGCGGATTTTGTCCTCGATGCGCTTCAGCCAGGACTTGGCGATATGGGCGTGCTCGGCCTCATGGGTCGCGATGTCGTCGCGAAGGGTCTTCCAGAGAACCCGTGTCTCGCGGGTGCTGTTGGAGGGCGCGGACCAGCGAGGGAGCGTCGTGCGCAGGTCGAGCTTCACGCGCGCCTGACCGATACGGCAGCCTCCCGGAACGGCCTTATAGCTCGTATCGGACTTGAAGGAGACTTCGGTGGAGCCGGCATGGCGGTCACCTCCGCCGATGTCGGGACCCTTCATGCCGAGCTGGCGGTTCAGCTCGTCGAAGCTCTTGCCGCTCACCATGAAATAGGTAGTGTGCTCTCGAATCTCGCCCGAAAGAGCCGGCCCTGCCGACAGGGCGCCGAAGACGATGCATAGGGCGAGACTACGTTTCATGCCATGCTCCCAGCTGCTTGAAACTTGCGCGCCCTACGCTATCCGAACATCGACGCGGCACAAGCCGGTTTCGTTAGGAATTTCTTGCGTGTTGTTGATTTCCCCTCAGTCCGGGTCTTCCTCGTGATCGATCCCTCAGCCTTCGCGAGTCGAGTCTGGCTGCTGGCGCATGGGCGCCGAATCGAGCTCGGGCCGCGTTCCGTGCTGATGGGCATCCTCAACGTGACACCGGACAGCTTCTCCGACGGCGGTCTTTATCGCGGCGACGTGACGCAGGCCGTGGAAGCGGGTCTGCGGCTGGTGGAGGAAGGAGCGGAGATCATCGACATCGGCGGGGAGTCGACGAGGCCCGGCGCCGTGCCAGTGACGCAAGAGGAAGAGCTGGCCCGTGTCCTGCCGGTGATCGAGGCGCTTATGAAGCGCTCCGACTGCCTGATCTCCATCGACACCTATCGCAGCACCACGGCCCAGGCCGCCGTGGAACGCGGCGCCCATATCGTGAACGATGTCTGGGGCGCGCAGCGCGACCCTGCAATCGCCGGCGTGGCGGCAGAGACCGGCGCCGGTCTCTGCCTGATGCAGACGGGACGCGAGCGGGAGCGGCTGCCGGACGTGATCGCGGACCAGGTGCAATTCCTAGCTACCTCGCTCGCGATCGCCTCCGAGGCAGGTGTCGCCCCGTCTCAGATTGTTCTCGATCCGGGCTTTGGATTTGCAAAGGACGGATCTGAAAATCTGGAGCTGATGATGCGGTTGGCGCAGCTTCGCCGGCTTGGCCATCCGCTTCTGGTCGGCACCTCGCGCAAGCGCTTCGTCCGCGGGACGCTTCTTCACGAGGCGGGCGACGCGGATGCGGCGACGGCGGCGACCAGCGTGCTGCTTCGCGAACGCGGTGCGGCTATCTTCAGGGTCCATAAGATCGGCCCGACGCGTGACGCCCTGGCGCTGACCGACGCCGCGCTGGCGACCGTTCTGGGAGCGCGATCGTGAGCCAGGCCTGGATCGGGCTCGGTGGCAATCTCGGGGACCCGCTGCGCCAGATGGCGGAGGCACTTCGGCGTTTGGATGCAGGCCCGGACATGTCGGTCGAAATCGTCTCGCCGGTCTATCGAACACCGCCTTGGGGCAAGACCGATCAGCCGGATTTTTTGAACTGCTGCGCTGGACTGCGCACGTCCTTGGACGCGGACAGCTTGCTGATGCTGTGCCTTGCGACCGAGCGGGCGCTTCATCGCGAGCGGAACGAGCGCTGGGGGCCTCGAACGATCGACATCGATCTTCTCGATCACGATGGCACCAGAATGCGCACGGACAGTCTGGAACTGCCGCATCCGCGTCTGACGGAACGCGCCTTCGTTCTCGTGCCGCTGGCCGAGATCGCGCCCGATCTGCAAATCGCCGGAAGGCGCGTGCAGGATTTACGCGCCTTAGTGGAAACGGGCGGGATCGAGCTGTTCCAGCCCGGCGGGGATTGGTGGCGGCAGGAGGAGCCGAGCGTCAGTCGATCGACGCGCGCTTGACGCTCTCGTCGCGCTTCAACTGCATGCCGATCACCGGCACGAGTTCGTTGGCGACCTGCACCGAGATCGTCACCTGGAGCTTTTCCTTGTCCTTGCCGTCGAGGCGGGCGACCATCGCGCCCTTGAGCTGCTTGCGGTCGAGCCCGACGACGATTTTGTCGCCCGAAACGTCACCCGACACGATGTCGAGGCCCTTGCCGGCGGAGCCGTCCAGGAATGAGCCCTTGTAGGATGAGCCGCCCTTGATGAAGGTCGCGGTCATCGGCTGCGAGAACATGCCGACGCGGCAGGTCCCGTCGAGCGACATGCCGACGTCTTTGGCGGTCTTGGCGCCGCTGAGGTCGCAGACGAATTTGGTGCCCTTGTACTTGCCGGCGACGATCTCGCCCGGACCGACCCAGCGCCCGAAGACACTTTGGAAAAAGGCCTCGTCCTTATCGGCGGCGGATGCCGGGACGGCAACGCCGGACAGAACCAGAAGCGCGAGGCTGGCAGCGAAGGGGCGAACCATGGTGGACCTTCCGGCACGTGCGGGATGCGGATCGATGGTCCTTTTATCACGCCGGAGGGTTAATCAAATCTTTCTCGTAACGGCTCCGCAACCGGATGTTGCGGGAAGGTCTCACCGCCCACTTAGTCCGGTAGCAGGGGAGAGGTCGCGGAGGAAATCGCCGATCTTCGGCCGCTGGACGGACAGGAACGGCAGAGGTCGGCACAAGTCCATGGCTGCAAGACCGACCCGCGCGGTCAGGAGGCCGTTGACGACGCCTTCGCCGAGTTTGGCCGAGAGGCGCGCGGCCAAACCGTGGCCCACCACCTGTTGCACGACGCTGTCGCCCACCGCGATCGAACCGGTCACAGCCAGATGCGCCAGAACGTCGCGCGTCAGGCGAATGAGCCCGATCGTGCCGGGACGCGCCCCGTAGAGTTCCGACACCATGCGGATCAGGCGCAGTGTTTCGAACAGGACGAAGGCGAGATCGACGATGGCGCGCGGGCTCACCGCCGTCACCACCGAGACGCGCTTCGAGGACGCCAGCACCAGGGCCCGCGCCTTGGCGTCGAGGGGAAGCAGCAGCTCGCGTTCGGCAAGGCCGATCATGTCCCGCCCGTCGATCACATCGTCGGCCGTGGCGCGCATCCGCTCGCGGCCGCTGGCCGTATCCGGCCGCTCCGAGAGGATGGAGACGAGGCGGGAGACGACGGCGCGAGCCTCACGCTCGTCGTCGGTACGGAACGCCTCCATCCCGTCTCGCCGTTCGCGCTCCACGACATTGAGGCGCAGCAGCCCCCTGATCTCTCGGCCGACGACGCCGAACAGTCCGAGGAGCGCGGCCGCCGTGAGGCTGAGCGCAACCCAGCCCAGCCAATCCGCTCGCGTGAAGAGATCGCGGATAAAGGCATCGAGCGCCAGACCGAAGGCCAGCGAGACGATGGCACTGAGCGCGCCGAGGAAGAGCTTGCCGAAGGAGAAGCCGGAGCGTCGTCGCGCGGTGGCGGCGGGTGCATCCAGCGCTTCCAACGCCGCTTCTTCGAGCGCCTCGTCTGGCTCGATCTGGACGCGCGCAAGGTCCGGGATGGCGCGGGGCGCCCGCTCAGGGTCAGCCGGCTTGGTCGGCGCCTGCACCGGCGGCACGTCCAAGCGGAAGGCGGCCGGTCGACGCGGATTGTCCTCGCTCATGCCAGACGATCTCCCAGAAGAAACTGCATCGCCCGGTCGAGGCGGATATGGGGCAGCGACAGGGTGAGCCCGTCCTCGGTGCGCTCCAGCCGGGGCGGCCGAAACCGCACGAAGGTGACGGGCGGACGACGCGCGCCCTGGCCCTGCGGCTCACGCAGGAGCCGACCGGGATCGCTCGGCAGATCGCCGGGGAAGACGGCGGTTTCGGTCTCGCCATCGAAACGCTCGTCACCGATCCGTTCGCCGGCCAGCGGCGTGCCGACGATCACCGGCAGCGTGTCGCCGCGATCCGTCACGCTCGCTTCGCGCGTGGCGCGGATTGCGGCCATGGCGATCACGTCGGTCTCGGCGCCCGAAAAGTCCGCGCGGGCGACGGCATCCTGCACCAGCCGCCGAACGATATTCTCCAGCTTCTGATGATCGCCCCGATGCAGATGATCGGCCTTGGTGGCGGCCACCAGAATCCGATCGATGCGTCGCGTGAGGAACGATCCCAACCAACTGGCGCGACCGGGCCGAAAACAGGAGAGAATGTCGCTGAGCGCGATCTCCAGATCGCGCACCGCCTCGGGGCCTGCGTTGATCGCCTGTAACGCGTCGATCAGGAGAATCTGGCGATCGAGCCTTGCGAAATGCTCGCGAAAGAAGGGCTTCACGACAACCGACTTGTAGGCCTCGTAGCGCCTTGCATGCAACGCGCCGAAACTGCCCTTTTCATAAACCGCGCCGAGCTCGACCGGCAGCGGCGCGAATGTCAGTGCCGGCGAGCCTTCGAGATCGCCGGGCATGAGGAAGCGCCCCGGCGGGAGGGTCGACAGGGCGGTGCGGTCGGCCCGGCAGGCCCGGAGATAATCCGCGAAACTCGCGGCGAGCCGTACGCTGGTCGGCTCGTCGGCCGGGGCGTTCAGATCTATCGTTTCCACGAGTTGGAGAAAGGGGCGGGCCATCTCCGCGCGAGACGGCAGCTTGGCGCGTTCGAGAGACTCGCTGGAGAACTGCTCGAAGCTCTTGTCGATTAGGGGAAGGTCGAGCAGCCATTCGCCGGGATAGTCGACGATATCGAGCGACAGCTTGCCGGCGGAAAAGAAGCGTGACCAGCCCGAAGCCGACTCGTATTCGATCGTGAGCCGCAGCTCGGAGATCGCCCGCGTCGACTGCGGCCAAAGCCGATCTTCCAGAATGGCACGCAGATGCTCCTCGTACTGGAAGCGGGGCACCGCGTCGTCCGGCTGTTCCTCCAGATAGGCCCGGCTGATGCGCCCTCCCGCCCGCGCCTGAAACAGCGGGAGACGCCCGCCATGCACGAGATTATGGACGAGCGAAGTGATGAACACCGTCTTGCCCGCGCGCGACAAGCCGGCCACGCCCAGCCGCAATGTTGGGTGAAACAGGCCGGCGCTCCGATCGGCCAAATTGTCGAGAACGATTCGTGCTTCGTCGGCGAAGGAACTCATAGGCGGAGCAGCGGCCTCGGTGATGATCTGCCGCCTATATAAGAGAGGAATCGTCCCACAAAACCTCGCGAACGGTATGATTATCGCTGAAACCGGTGATTCTCATGCCGTTGGCGGGAGGCAGGTTCGAAAAGGGCGAGGCGAGGACAACTACAGCATGTTTCGCGTCGATATCTGCTTTACTTATGATGTGCCTGAAAAAGCGGCGACCGTCTGCTCGATGATCGTTCAAAAGTCGTTGTCTGACGGAAGCTTAGGCGACGCTTGCGCGTTTTCTCGCAAAGGCGCGAAGCGCTTGTTCACAGCCCGAGGCATGGTTATAAGCGCCTCAACTCGGCTTGGAGGTGGCAGATGAGCGAAACCTTACCAATCGGAACCGGCGTTCCCGAGGATGGGCCGTTCATGAACGATCGGCAGAAGGAATATTTCCGTCGCAAGCTTCTGGCCTGGAAGACCGAGATTCTTCGCGAAGCCAAGGAAACACTCGAAGCGCTCGCGACGGAGAACGCCAACCAAGCCGATGCGGCCGATCGGGCTTCGTCGGAAACGGATCGGTCGATCGAATTGCGGGCGCGCGATCGCCAACGCAAGCTGATCGCTAAGATCGACGCCGCGATCGAGCGGATCGACGACGGGACTTATGGATATTGCGAGGAAAGCGGCGAGCCGATCAGCCTGAAGCGGCTGGATGCGCGCCCGATCGCGACCATGACTCTTGAGGCACAGGAACGGCACGAGCGCCGCGAGAAAGTGTATCGCGACGAGTAGGGAGCCGCCGGTTCTGCGGGCCTTCGAATGGGTGCCGGTTTCGGACCGTGTCCTCAGCGACGGCCGTATAGAAACCTGATGGTAGCGTGAGGGATAGGAAGGGCATCGAGCCCTTAATTCTTGCAGTAAGAGCGCTGGACACAAAACAAAACGGGCCGCGAAAGCGGCCCGTTTTGTTTTATCCATTTCAGAACATTCGCTGAAGTTTGGGCTTACGCCCTATTGTCAAAGCCTCAGCGGCGATCCGACACGTCGAGCGTGAAGTCATGGAGCAGGCGTTCCATTTCCTCTTCGAGCGTCATCGGGCGCTCGGTCTGATCTGCCTTTGACTCTTTCTCCACGCTCGGCGCAGCTGTGAGCGAAGCGGGCTCCGGCGGCCGCGGAGCCGGTGCGACCGAAATCGCCGGCTCGATCGGTCGAGGCGTTTCCGCCTTCGGTCCCACGGATGCTTCGACCTGCGGAGCGGGAGGAGTCGGTGCGGCCACCGGCGGCAGTGGCAGCGGCGTGGTGCGACGAGACTGGATGGCAGAGGCGAAGCTGCGAACCTGCAGAGGCGAGCGGGCATCGCCGTCGCTCTCGGGTGCCGAACGTTCCGACGTGGGAACGGGCAGCTCGTCCGCTTCGGGCTCCACCACTTGCGTGAGGCGAGTTTCGTCAACCGCAGGCGGCTTGGGGGCGGTTGGGGCGACGGGTGCGGCTACCGGTTCCGTGCGCGGCGGTGAAACAGGCGCGCTCTCGGCGGCGAACGGGGTAGGCGACCAGAGCGCGCGAGCGCTGGTCGGCAAGATCGGCTCGGGCGGGCGCGGCGGAGCAGCGACGACAGGCGCGTTGGGAGCCTGAACCGGCGGCGCGATGGGCGGAGCGGGGCGTGCCGGCGAGGGCAGTGTCGGCGTTGCCATGGAGCGCGGCGCGACGACAGCACCAGTCGGCAATCCCATCGGAGCGGCGACGGGAGGCGCTGGCTGCGGTGCAGAGCGAGCAGGATCGCGGGACTCCGCTGCATCGTCCGTCAGCGCAAAACCAACGATCGGCTCCGGCTGCTGCGGGGGGGCGGATACCGGTATTGCAACGCGCGGCTCGGGCGTGTGGGAAACAGCCGGCGTCTCAGCGACGGCAGGTTCGGGGGTGGGAGCGACCCGAGAAACCGGTGTTGGGATCGGTGCGGGCAAAGGCGCAGCGACAGGAGCGCGCGCCGGCTCGGCTCGGCTCGGCTCGGCTTTTGGAGGCGCAGGCTGACGCTGAGGCGGAATGACCGGTGCGGGTGAGAGGGGCGGCTCAACCGCGCGTTGCGGTTCGACCGGCCGGGGCGGCTCCACGGCTGCACGCGGCGGCTCGACCGCAGCACGCGCGGGCTCGGTCGGGCGAGTCATCGGCGGCGCTTGGCGAGGCGGTTCGGGGGTGACGGCCGCACGGCGCGGCGGCTCCGCCTGCGCGGACAGTTGCGGCTCAAGGAACGGCTCGGCGCGCAGGGCGGGCGCCGCACGCGGCGCCTCGACCACGGGATCGGCCGCGCGCGCATTCTGAATGGCCGGGGGAACTTCGGGAACGAACGGCTCGTCCAGATCGGCGCGAACCGGCTCCGGTGCGGGCCGTGCGGGAGCCTGCGGCGGTACGCGGCGATGCGGAAGCGGGCCGGGGGAGGAGGAGCGATCGGCGCCGCCGAGTTCCGGCTCCTGACGAACGGCGCCCGGCGGGCCGCGACGCGCGCCTGGGCCGCGATAGATGCCCTGTTCCACGACGAGGTCGTTCGAACCGCCGATCAGGATCAGATGCTCCGCCTCGTCGCGGCGCACGAGCACCAGCTTGCGGCGCTGGTCCACCGGCACGACGTCCAGAACTGCGAGACGTGGCGCCCGGCCTCGGCTTCCGAGGCCTCCGGTTCCGGCGAACACCCGCTTGGCCAAGCCGACAAGCAGCAGGACCAGGAGAATGACCACCGCGGCGGCCAGAACCACCGAAACGATCGGCGCCAAACTCTCTCCAACCACGCCGGTCAACCAATCACGCATTTACCATACCTCCGCGATGACGACGGTCCCGATCGTCGTTGACGTTTCGAGACCGCTATCGGTATTCGGTTCTTATGTCGCCACCCGCCCCGATCCAGTGTCAGGTCAGCTACGACCCATACTGCCGTGCCATCATGACGAACGGCAATGACGGGCGCAAATTCGACAGAATCTCGTGCGCTTCGCGCCAAACGGTCGTAACCTTTCCAGCCCGTTATCGGAAGGGCCGATGCTGATGCATGGAGCATCCCCTGTGGAACAGACCGCGCCGGTTCACCCCAGCCCGACCGAGAAGCCGTTGATCGATCGCCATCCTGATTCGTCGGGCGTCCGCCGCATCCTGTTTCTCGCCGGGTTTCTGTTCGTCTTCGCCGCGACACTGGCTCTGTTCGGTCATGTCTATGGGGCCATCGCGCTTCTCGGCATCTTCGGCCTTCTCGCCATGGTCGGCGTGGCCGCCGTGTTCGGGCTGGCGCTCGGGCTCCTGCAGTTCGGCTTCCGCCGGGCGGAGCAAGGGATCGCGAAAGCTTTTCTGGACGATCTGCCCACCGGTACACTGGTTACGGACCGAAAAGGCCGCGTCGTCTACGCCAACCGCGCCTATGGCGAGCGCACAGGCGCGCAGTCCGCCGGCGAGGTGCGCACGTTGGAACGCCTTCTCTCGCGCGAGCCGGAAGCCTCCGAGGCCATCTATCGCCTCGCCAACCTGTCGCGCGAAAATCTGGTCGGCCAGGAGGAGTTCCGCCTGACGCGCGAACTCGGCAGCCGCACCGCCGACGCCTCACCGCGCTGGTATCGCGCATCCGTGCGCCCGCTCGCCACCGACAAGGGCACGCTGCAGGTCTGGCAGATCGCCGACATCACGCGCGAGCGGGAGGAGCAGGAAAGCTTCTTCCGCGACCTGCAGCACGCGATCGACTATCTCGATCATGCGCCCGCCGGCTTCTTCGCTGCCGACGAAGCCGGGCGCCTCGGCTATATCAACGCCACGCTGGCCGACTGGCTGCGGATCGATCTGGCCTCGTTCAAACCCTATGCGCATTCGATCTTTGACTATATGCGCGAGGAAGACGCGGCGCTTCTGCGCCGTTCCAAGCGCGTGGCCGACGAGAACGACATCAGTTCGGTCGATCTCGACCTCGTGACAGCGACGGGTCAGCGCCTGCCGGTCCGCCTCCTGCGCAATTTCGCGCCGGCAGGCGAGCGCATGAAGGGCGTAACGCGCACGCTCGTGCTCAACCGGGTCGGCACGGGCGAGCAGGAACAGGCGTTGCGCGCCGCCGAGGTGCGCTTCACCCGCTTCTTCAATTCCTCGCCCATGGCCATCGCCGCGCTCGACGCGAACGGCCGCGTGGCGCGGGCCAATGGCGCGTTCGGCCGCCTGTTCGGCGAAAACGCCGCGATCGGCGCGCAGCCGATCACCGACTGCGTGCGCGAGGAAAACCGGGAGGCGATCCGCCAGGCGCTCGCCGCCGCCTCGCGCGGCCAAGCCGACATACCCTCCGTCGACGCGGAGCTTCCAACCGAACCCATGCGCTCGGCCCGGCTCTATGTCAGCGCCAATGCCGACATGCAGGACGGCACGAGCGAGGTGGCGATTCTCTACGGCGTGGACATCACGCAGCAGCGCACGCTCGAAGACCAGTTCGCAAAAAGCCAGAAGATGCAGGCCATCGGCAATCTGGCCGGCGGCATCGCGCACGACTTCAACAACGTCCTCACCATCATCACCGCCTCGGTCGATTTCCTCCTGCTCAACCATCGCTCGGGCGATCCGTCCTTCCAGGATCTGCTTCTCATCAAGCAGAGCGCCAACCGCGCGGCCTCGCTGGTGCGCCAGCTCCTGGCCTATTCCCGCCGCCAGACCATGCGTCCCAAGATGCTGAACCTGACGGACGTGATCGCCGACATGCATCTGCTCCTGAAGCGGATTTCCGGCGATCTGGTGAAGCTGGAGCGACACCACGCCCGCGATCTCTGGCCCGTCATGGCCGATATCGGTCAATTCGAGCAGGTCGTGACCAATCTTGTGCAGAACGCCCGGGACGCGATGTCCACGCAAGGGACGGTCACGATCTCCACCCGCAACGTGTCGGAAGCCGAGGCGGCCGCATTCGCCTATTCCGAGCTCATCTCCGGCGAATACGTCCTGATGGAGGTCGCCGACACCGGTTCGGGCATGCCGGCCGACGTCGCGGAGCGCATCTTCGAGCCCTTCTTCACCACCAAGGAAATCGGCAAGGGAACGGGCCTCGGCTTGTCCATGGTCTATGGCATCGTGAAGCAGTCCGGCGGCTTCATCTTCGTGGAGTCCAAGCCCGGCGAGGGTACGGTGTTCCGCATCTTCCTGCCGCGGCACATCCCGGCCGAAGTCGCCGCGCCGCGCGTCGAGCAGGCGGGCACGCAGGCCGCCAATGCCAAGATGGACCTCTCCGGCACAGCTTCGATTCTGCTGGTCGAGGACGAGGACAATGTGCGCGCGGGCAATGTGCGCGCGCTCAAAATGCGGGGCTACGAGGTTCACGAGGCGTCGTCCGGCATCGAGGCTTTGGACGTGATGGAAGAACTCGACGGCAAGGTCGATCTCGTCGTATCGGACGTCGTCATGCCGGAGATGGATGGGCCGACCCTCCTGCGCGAGATGCGCAAGGTGCGGCCCGACCTCAAGTTCATCTTCGTGTCCGGCTATGCCGAGGACGCCTTCGCCAAGAATCTGCCGGAGGGCGAGAAGTTCGGCTTCCTGCCCAAGCCCTTCTCGCTTCGCGACCTCGCCGTGGCGGTCAAGGACGCCTTGGAAGAGTAGCGACAGACGCGGGAACGCCGGCTGTCGGTTCGTCCGGTTCGGCGACCCTAAACGTTATTGCGGAGCGCCTCACAATCGAGCGCGCTCCGCTTAGATTTTTGCCGAACAGTCTTCGATCAATATTGAAGTCTACGTGCCGTCAGGCCTTCGGGCGTTTGGCGAGCGCGACACCGATGCGGGCCGCAAGACGCGCGTTGGACTGCACGAGATCGATATTGGTCGCGAGCGAGCGGCCGTCACTGAGCTCGAAAATCCGCTGCAGCAGGAAGGGCGTCGTCGCCTTGCCCTGGATGCCCTGTGCCTCGGCGTCGCTCAACGCGGCGTCGATCCATGTGCCGATCGTGGCACCGTCGATCTCCAACTCTTCCGAAAGCGGATTGGCGATCAGCATGCCGCCGGCGATCTCCAGCTTCTCGCGAACCCGCTGGAAGTCGGCAATGGCGTCGGCGCTGTCCATGCGGATGGGCGCGGCGATGCCGGAGCGGCGCGACCAGAAGGCCGGCAACTCGTCGACGCCATAGCCGATCACCGGAACCCCTTTGGTTTCCAACACTTCGAAGGTCTTCTTCAGGTCGAGGATCGCCTTGGCGCCAGCCGACACGACGATCACCGACGTTTGTGCGAGTTCATCGAGATCGGCCGAGATGTCGAAGCTGGTTTCCGCGCCCTTGTGGACGCCGCCGATCCCACCCGTCGCAAAGACTTCGATCCCGGCCAGTTTGGCGGCGATCATCGTCGCGGCGACGGTGGTCGATCCTGTCCGCCCGGCGGCCACGGCATAGGCAAGGTCGGCCCGAGACAACTTCAGCGCGCCTTGCGTCTGCGCCAGGGCTTCGAGCTGGGCGTCGGTCAGGCCGACATGCAGCTTGCCGTCGATCACGGCGATCGTCGCCGGCTCGGCGCCCTCCTCGCGAATGAGCGCTTCCACCTGACGCGCCATCTCAAGATTGCGCGGCCAGGGCATGCCATGGGTGATGATGGTGGATTCGAGTGCCACGACGGCGCGGCCGAAGCGCAAGGCTTCGGACACGGCGGGCGAAAGCTGGATCAAGTCGTTCATGAGGTCATGCCTTACGCAAGAGGTGTGGCGGGAGGAAGCGACGCGGCCCGCAGGCGGCAACGCAGAAGCGAATCGAGGGGCAGCTCGGCCTCGATATGGAATGAGGACGCCGCCATGCCCACCCGAACGGCCGAGACGAAATCCGCCCCGTGGAGCAACTCGAATGCGGCGCCGGCCGCCAGCGTGTCGCCGGCCCCGGTCACGTCCCGAATGGATGAAATCTGAGGCGTCGCCTGAAGGTGGCGCGCCGAACCGTCGAGAATCAACGCAGGGTTCGGCCCATCCGTGATCACCGCACGCCGGAGGCCAGCGCTGAAGAGTCCCTCCGCGAGATCGGGAAGAGGCGTGTCCTTGCTGAGGCAAAGCAGCGAGACCGCTTCCGTTCGCGACAGGAACAGCGCCGAAAGCGCGGGCAGACAAGCCCGAAAGCGCAGAACCTTAACCGGGGAAACGGCGATGCCGAAGACGGGGCGCCCGCTCGCCGCGCCCGCGAAATGCGTCAGGCTGACGTCCGGCAGATTTGCGTCGAGAATCCAGGCGTCAGCCGAGGCGAGCTTGTCCCTCAGGTGCGAGCGTCGAAAAGACCGGGGCGAGAGAAGGTCGTAGATCTCCATGTCGGCGATCGCCGCACGCAACTCGCCAGTCTCGTCCAGGATAGCGGTGTAGCTGGCCGAGCGCCGATCGAGCCAGGTTAGGGAACCATCGCCGATCCCCTCGCTTTCCAAAGCACTCTCCACGGCAATTCCGATCCCGTCTCCGCCCCTGGCGCTGACGAGATGGGTCTGCGCGCCGAAACGGGCGAGGGCGCGCGCGGCGTTGAAGGCGGCGCCGCCGACACTCTCGCGGCTTCGGCCGGGGTTGGAGGCGCGCGGCACGAAGGACACGCCGGAGCGCGCCACGCGGTCGAGATGCGCTCCGCCGAGAAGGACGATCTTGGGCAGGACAGGATCGGTCGTCATGGGCAATCGAAAGCCGAAAACTGCGCGCTGGAAATCAGAAACAAAGCAGGAACGCGCCTTGAAAAATGAGAACAAAAAGGGTACATGTCCGTCACAGCCAAGCGCATTGCACCCCGTCTCGCCCCGTGAAATAAGGTTTCACCTTCATGGCCCAGAGCCCACTCCGTCTCGTTGAGGATACTTCGGTGGACAAGAACAAGGCGCTCGATGCAGCGCTTTCGCAGATCGAACGGGCCTTCGGCAAGGGCTCCATCATGCGACTCGGCCAGACCGAGAAGCTGGATATCGAAACCGTTTCGACCGGCTCGCTCGGCCTCGACATCGCGCTCGGCATCGGCGGCTTGCCGAAAGGGCGTATCGTCGAGATCTACGGGCCGGAATCGTCGGGCAAGACCACGCTCGCGCTTCATACCGTGGCCGAAGCTCAGAAGAGCGGCGGCGTCTGCGCCTTCGTGGATGCCGAGCACGCGCTCGACCCGGTCTATGCCCGCAAGCTCGGCGTCGATCTCGACAATCTCCTGATCTCGCAGCCCGACACGGGCGAGCAGGCGCTGGAGATCGTGGACACGCTGGTTCGCTCCGGCGCGATTGACGTGCTGGTCATCGATTCGGTGGCGGCGCTGACGCCGCGCGCCGAAATCGAGGGCGAGATGGGCGACTCGCTGCCCGGAATGCAGGCTCGCCTGATGAGCCAGGCGCTGCGCAAGCTCACCGGCTCGATCTCGCGCTCCAAGTGCATGGTCATCTTCATCAACCAGATCCGCATGAAGATCGGCGTCATGTTCGGCTCGCCCGAGACGACGACAGGCGGCAATGCGCTGAAGTTCTACGCCTCCGTGCGCCTCGACATCCGCCGCATCGGCTCGATCAAGGATCGCGAGGAGGTCACGGGCAACCAGACCCGCGTCAAGGTCGTGAAGAACAAGCTGGCCCCGCCGTTCAAGCAGGTCGAGTTCGATATCATGTATGGCGAAGGCGTGTCGAAGGTCGGCGAGCTCGTCGATCTCGGCGTGAAGTCTGGTATCGTCGAGAAGTCGGGCGCCTGGTTCTCCTACAATTCCCAGCGTCTGGGCCAGGGACGTGAGAATTCCAAGCAGACGCTGCGCGACAATCCGGCACTTTTGGCCGAGATCGAGGCGGCCATCCGACAGAATGCCGGCCTTATCGCCGAGAAACTGCTGGACTCCGGCCCGTCCGAGGACGACGGCGAGGGGGATGGCGAAGCCTGAGACCCGCTTCCCAATAGATGACGACGCCCGCCGCATCGGCGGGCGTTTTCGTTTCCGGCCCTCGGCAGCGCCATCGTCCCGATGCGGCATAGACAGGATTTTCCCTCGCCGCTAAAAGGCTTGCGCGGAGCGGTTCCCATGCCCCGGCCGCGTCTCCCCAGTTGAAGGTTTTTCCATGAGCGGCGTGAACGAGATCCGGTCGACCTTTCTTCAATACTTCGCGAAGAACGGGCATGAGCCGGTCGCCTCTTCGCCGCTCGTGCCGCGCAACGATCCGACCCTGATGTTCACGAACGCCGGCATGGTGCAGTTCAAGAACGTTTTTACCGGGCTGGAGAAGCGCGACTACACCCGCGCCACCACGGCGCAGAAGGTGGTTCGAGCCGGCGGCAAGCACAACGATCTCGACAATGTCGGCTACACCGCCCGGCACCACACGTTCTTCGAGATGCTCGGCAACTTCTCTTTCGGCGACTATTTCAAGGAAGAGGCGATCAGCCTCGCCTGGAACCTCGTCACCAAGGAGTTTTCGCTCGACAAGAGCCGTCTGCTCGTCACCGTTTACTCCGAGGATGAGGAGGCCGCGCGCCTCTGGAAAAGCATTGCGGGCTTCTCCGATGATCGGATCATCCGCATCCCGACCTCCGACAATTTCTGGACCATGGGCGAGACCGGCCCCTGCGGCCCGTGCTCCGAAATCTTCTACGACCAAGGTGAGAGCGTCTTCGGCGGCCCTCCGGGCTCGCCGGACGAGGACGGCGACCGGTTCCTCGAATTCTGGAACCTCGTCTTCATGCAGTTCGAGCAGGTTTCGCCGGGCGAGCGGGTGGCTCTGCCGCGTCCCTCGATCGACACCGGCATGGGCCTCGAGCGCATGGCCGCCATCCTGCAGGGCGTCACCTCCAACTACGAGATCGACCTGTTCCGCCGACTGATTGCGGCGGTGGAGGAGGCGATCGGCTCGCGCGCCCAAGGCGATGCGCTCGCCAGCCACCGCGTCATCGCCGACCATCTTCGTGCCACTGCCTTCCTGATCGCCGATGGCGTCCTGCCATCGAACGAAGGGCGCGGCTATGTGCTTCGCCGTATCATGCGCCGCGCCATGCGCCACGCCAAGCTGCTGGGCGCGCGTGAGCCGGTTCTCTTCAAGCTGCTGCCGGTGCTGGTGTCCGAGATGGGTCGCGCCTATCCCGAACTGGTGCGGGCCGAGGCGCTGATCTCGGAGACGCTGAAGCTGGAGGAGAAGCGCTTCCTCACGACGCTCGACCGCGGCCTCATCTTGCTCAACGACGCCTCGCAAGGGCTCGGCCAGGGCGACAGTCTCAACGGCGAGGTCGCCTTCAAGCTCTACGACACCTATGGCTTCCCGCTTGACCTTACGCAGGACGCGCTGCGCGCTCGCGGCGTCGGTGTCGATCTCTCCTCCTTCCAGGCCGCCATGGAGCGCCAGAAGGCCGAGGCGCGCGCGAGCTGGGTGGGCTCTGGCGAGGCGGCGGCGGAAACGGTCTGGTTCGCGATCCGCGAGCGCGAAGGCGCGACCGAGTTCCTGGGTTACGACACCGAAACGGCCGAGGGCGAAGTGCGCTCGATCGTGCAGGGCGGCGCCGAGGTGCCGGAGATCACCGCCGGTCAGCAGGCCACGATCGTCCTCAACCAGACACCTTTCTATGCGCAGTCCGGCGGCCAGGTGGGCGACACCGGCATTCTCAAGGGCGACGGCATCCGCTTCGAGGTCGAAGACACGCAGAAGGTCGCCAACGGCCTGTTCATCCATCGCGGCAAGCTCGTCGGGGGCACGCTGAAGGTGGGAACGCCTCTGGAACTGGTGGTCGATCACGCGCGCCGCACAAAGATCCGCGCCAACCATTCGGCGACGCATCTACTGCACGAGGGTTTGCGGGAGATCCTCGGGACGCATGTCGCCCAGAAGGGCTCGGAAGTTTCGGCCGATCGCCTCCGCTTCGACTTCTCGCACCCCAAGCCTCTCGAGGCCGCAGAGCTCGCGAAGGTCGAGGAACTCGCCAACGCCGTGATCCTTCAGAACACGCCGATCGAAACCCGTCTCATGGCGGTGGACGACGCCATCGCACTCGGCGCCATGGCGCTGTTCGGCGAGAAGTATGGCGACGAGGTTCGCGTCGTCGCGATGGGCGAAGCCAAGGGCGGAAAGTCCGCCTATTCGATCGAACTTTGCGGCGGCACCCATGCTCGCGCGACCGGCGACATTGGTCTGGTCCATGTCGTGTCCGAAGGGGCCGTGGGCGCCGGCGTGCGCCGCGTGGAAGCGCTGACGGGCGTTGCCGCGCGCGACTATCTCCTCGAGCAGGACGCCCGCGTGAAGCGCATCGCGTCCACTCTCAAGGTGGCGCCGGCGGAACTGGCCGAGCGTGTCGAGGCGCTAGCCGAAGAGCGCCGCCGCCTTGAGCGCGAGCTGACCGAGGCCAAGAAGAAGCTGGCGCTGGCCGGCGACGGCAATGCCTCTTCCACGGCACCGAAGGAGATCGGCGGCGTGTCCTTCGTCGGCCGCGTGCTGGACGGTGTCGCGCCCAAAGACCTCAAGGGTCTTGTGGACGAGGTGAAATCGGGTCTCGGCTCCGGCATCGTTGCCTTCGTCGGCGTGGCGGACGGCAAGGCCAGTGTGGTGGTCGGCGTCACCGACGATCTGACCGCCCGTTTCAGCGCCGTGGAACTCGTGCGCGCGGCTTCCGAGGCCATCGGCGGGAAGGGCGGCGGCGGTCGTCCGGACATGGCGCAGGCCGGGGGACCGGATGCGGCCAATGCCGACGCCGCTATTGCGGCGGTCGAGGCTAAGCTCGCGGCTTGACTATCCTGACTACTGGGACAGAAAAGGGGCGCCCGGAGCGCCCCTTTTTTTTGCGCGAGACTTACGAGTTCCAGGCCGGCATGGCGGCCAAGTCCGACGCGCTGCTGCGCAGCGAAAGAATACCGTCCGCGAGCGTGAACTGCTCCAGCGGGATGGCTGTCTTTCCCTGGCGATAGCCTTCGACGCCGGTGAAATCGACCACGGCAGCGGCCGGGCTGTTTCGATCGGCTCCAAGGATCTCGCCCACCTTCCCGACCTCGGCGCCGGTGGGGCCGAGAACTTTCATGTTCGTCGCCATACCGGCGGTGGTGTTCCAGCCAGCGAGCGCTGCGTCCTTTCGAACCTCGACCCAGGAAGCCGACTGGGCGGAAACGGACGGAATAGCCACCATCGCACCAAGCGAAAGGGCGGTGATGGTCGTGAGAGCGAGGCTCTTGATCGACATGACAGACTCCATGATTGGGTATGATTGGAGAATGCCCCGTTCGATCAATGGTTTCTTTTGCAGCATGACAATTTATTGAACGAACTGTTTTCGCGAGATTGGATTTGGCGAAAACGAAAAAGCCCGGCCAGATGGCCGGGCTTTCTCTCGTGCATTCAATGACGGATAGCGCGTCAGGCGACCGACATCGCCTTCTGGAGGTTCTCGTCGATCTTGTCGAGGAAGCCGGTCGTCGAAAGCCAGGGCTGATCCGGGCCGATGAGAAGGGCCAGATCCTTCGTCATGTGGCCGGCCTCGACCGTGTCGATGCAGACCTTCTCCAGCGTCTCGGAGAAGCGCTTCAGCTCTTCGTTGCCGTCGAGCTTGGCGCGATGCGCGAGACCGCGTGTCCAGGCGAAGATCGAGGCGATCGAGTTGGTCGAGGTCTCCTGACCCTTCTGGTGCTGGCGGTAGTGGCGCGTCACGGTGCCGTGCGCGGCTTCCGCCTCGACCGTCTTGCCGTCCGGCGTCATCAGGACCGAGGTCATGAGGCCGAGCGAGCCGAAGCCCTGGGCCACGATGTCGGACTGCACGTCGCCGTCGTAGTTCTTGCAAGCCCAGACATAGCCGCCCGACCACTTCAGAGCCGAGGCGACCATGTCGTCGATCAGGCGGTGTTCGTAGGTGAGTTTGCGCTTGTCGAACTCGGCCTTGAACTCCGCGTCGAACACTTCCTGAAAAATGTCCTTGAAGCGGCCGTCATAGGCCTTGAGGATCGTGTTCTTGGTCGAGAGATAGACCGGGAAGTTGCGCAGAAGGCCGTAGTTGAACGAGGCGCGGGCGAACTCGCGGATCGACTCGTCCAGATTGTACATGGCCATCGCGACGCCGGCGGAGGGCGCCTGATAGACCTCGTGCTCGATCACCTGGCCGTCTTCGCCGACGAACTTGATCGACAGCGTGCCCTTGCCGGGGAACTTGAAATCGGTCGCGCGGTACTGGTCGCCGAAGGCATGGCGGCCGACGACGATCGGCTGCGTCCAGCCCGGCACGAGGCGCGGCACGTTCTTCATGATGATCGGCTCGCGGAAGATCACGCCGCCGAGAATGTTGCGGATCGTGCCGTTGGGCGACTTCCACATCTTCTTGAGCTTGAACTCTTCGACACGCTGCTCGTCCGGCGTGATCGTCGCGCATTTGACGCCGACGCCGTGCTTCTTGATGGCATTGGCCGAATCGATCGTCACCTGATCGCCAGTGGCGTCGCGGTTCTCGACAGAGAGGTCGTAATATTCGAGATCGATGTCCAGGTAGGGGTGGATCAGCTTGTCCTTGATCGCCTGCCAGATGATCCGGGTCATCTCGTCGCCGTCCAGCTCCACGACCGGATTTTGGACCTTGATCTTCGCCATATGCTGCTTTCCCCAAGAGGCCCCCGGCCAAGGCGGCCGGAGCGTTGTTGGACAGAGGGCGGAAATGCCCCCGGCGTGATGGCCGCGCTATAACACCCGGTTTCCCCGCCGCAAAGCCGTCGAACCGCAAGGCTAAGGGTTTGCTCGGCTTATGAGCCGCGCTAAGGGCAGTCGAGGCGAAATTTCAGGAAAGGGCGCGCCTTGGCCGGCACGAACCGCACCGACGAGAACCTGACCGAAGGACCCGCGATCATTTTGGTCGAGCCGCAGCTTGGCGAGAATATCGGCATGGTGGCGCGCGCCATGGCCAATTTCGGGCTGGCGGACCTACGTCTGGTGAACCCACGCGACGGATGGCCCAACGAGAAGGCCCGCGCCAGCGCCTCGCGTGCCGACCATGTGATCGACGCGGTGACGCTTTACGACACGGTCGAGGCGGCAGCCGCCGACCTGACCTATCTCTTGGCGACGACGGCGCGGCCGCGCTATTCCGTCAAGCCCGTGCGCGGGCCGGACGATGCGGCGGGGCAGCTGCGCACGCGCATCAGAGGCGGCCAGAAGGCCGGCATTCTGTTCGGGCGCGAGCGTTTCGGCCTGTCGAACGAGGAGGTCGACCTTGCCGACGAGATCGTGACCTTCCCGGTCAATCCCGCCTTCGCCTCGCTCAACATCGCCCAGGCGGTCCTCCTGATGAGCTACGAGTGGATGAAGTCGGGTCTGGGCGAGGGTGCCGCGCCGCGCTTCACCGCGCCGGAGATCGTCCCCGCAGAGAAGGAGATCCTCTACCGCTTCTTCGCGCATCTGGAAGGATCGCTGGACGGAGCGGGCTATTTCTTCCCGCCGGAGAAGCGGGAGGTCATGGTTCACAACCTGCGGATCATGCTGACCCGCGCTGGGTTCAGCGGCCCCGAACTCAGCACCCTTCATGGCGTGCTACGCTCCTTCGAGCGCCAGATCCGCATCGCTTCTGAGAAACCCTCCATCGAGGGCGGGGAATGAGCGACCGGCCCGTTCTCCTTTTCGACTCCGGCTTGGGCGGACTCACCGTGCTGCGTGAGGCGCGCGTGCTGATGCCCGAACGGCGCTTTTTGTATGTCGCCGACAATGCGGCCTTTCCCTACGGAGACTGGGAGGAGGAGGCACTGCGCGCGCGGATCGTGGACCTGTTCGAGCGACTGATCGCCGAGCACGATCCGCTCCTGTGCATGATTCCCTGCAACACGGCCTCGACACTGGTGCTGGGCGACCTTCGCGCCGCGTTCCCGGCGATGAGTTTCGTGGGAACTGTTCCCGCGATCAAGCCAGCTGCCGAGCGCACGCAGTCCGGCCTCGTCAGCGTGCTGGCGACGCCCGGCACGGTGAAGCGCCAATACACGCGCGATCTCATCACCCAATGGGCCTCGAAATGCGAGATAAACCTCGTCGGCAGCGTTCGGCTGGCGGCGCTGGCCGAGGATTATCTCCGTCACGGCTTCGTGGACGAGCAGGCCGTACAGGCCGAGACGGCACCTTGTTTCGTCGAGCGCGACGGCCGGCGGACCGACATCGTGGTGCTGGCCTGCACGCATTATCCGTTTCTCGCCAACCGTATGCGCAAGACGGCGCCCTGGCCGGTGGACTGGCTGGACCCGGCCGAAGCCATCGCCCGGCGCGCGCTCTCGCTTCTGCCGCCCGATGGAGCGCCCGTCCCGGACGAGCGGGACCGGGCGATCTTCACGGCGGGCGAGCCGGATGCCGCCACCCGGTCGCTCATTCGCGGGTTCGGCCTGCGCGCCTGACGGTTAGAACTAGCTGCGGCTGAGCGAGACGTTGGATGTCGTGCGCGATTGCCCGTCTACCTGATCCGTCACCGTCAGGGTGAAGCGTCCGTTGCCGCTGTTGCGGATCGTCATGACCGCGTTGCGATCGCCATGCACAGGCTGGGGATAAACGAGATCGAGCGTCAGCGTGTCGCCTCTCAGCCGTCCGTTGCGGAGCTGCGCCGGGCCGCGACTGGAGCCGGTATAGGTGCCGGCAAAACGCTGCGAGGCGGGATCGTAGCGAATGTCGGCGCCGATCTCGCGGCGCACGATGATGGCTGCGCGGCAGGAGCCGTCGATGCGCAGCCGATTGGCGGAGGGTGCCGCGCCTGTCAGCGAACAGGATACGCGGCGGGGTGAGCTGTCCTGTTCGCGCTGGACGGTGCCGTTTCCCGAGAACGATCCAGCGAAACGCTGGAAGTAGGAAGCGTCCGCCAGGGCGGGCGCCGAGAGGGCGCCAAGCAGCGCGGCCGTCAGGGCGCCGAGAAGGCTGGGCTTGAGCATGAGTCCTGTCCTTGATCTATCGCCTGCGAGGCGCGGCCGCGAATGAACCGCACTTGAGAGCGTTGGAGGACGAGGAACGAGCGGGGCGCTCGAACGTTCAGGGCTCATCGAGACGTGAACGGGCGTTCCATGGACCTGATCAAAATCATTTTCGCCATTCTCCTTCCGCCGCTCGGCGTGTTCATGGAGGTTGGCCTCGGCAAGCAGTTCTGGATCAACATCATCCTGACCCTTCTTGGCTATATTCCCGGCATCGTTCACGCCGTCTGGGTCATCGCTCGCAAATAGGCGCAACGCCTCCCGAGCCTTGACGATTTGTGACGGATCGATTAAGCGGCATGCATCGGCGGATCGAAAGGTCCGCCGTTTCTTTACGTGTCCCGTGGGATGGTCGCGCTTGTCGTGGCATTCCTGTCGGCTCGCCGCAGGGCGAGCAAAGGAGGGCGCGTTTCCTCGGCCGGATGGAATGGTCCGCCGGTCTTGTCTTTAGGAAATGCGATGTCTAAGCGCGAAGCCGCTAAATACAAAATCGATCGCCGCATGGGCGAGAACATCTGGGGCCGTCCGAAGTCCCCGGTGAATCGTCGCCAGTACGGCCCGGGCCAGCATGGCCAGCGCCGCAAGGGCAAGATGTCCGACTTCGGTACGCAGCTGCGTGCCAAGCAGAAGCTCAAGGGCTACTACGGCGATCTGTCCGAGAAGCAGTTCCGCAAGATCTACGAAGAGGCCGCCCGTCGTCGTGGCGACACCTCGGAGAACCTGATCGGCCTGCTCGAGTCCCGCCTGGACGCGATCGTGTACCGCGCGAAGCTCGTTCCCACGATCTTCGCAGCGCGTCAGTTCGTCAACCACGGCCATGTCACCGTCAACGGCGTGCGCACCAACATCGGTTCGTTCCGCTGCAAGCAGGGCGACGTGATCGAGGTTCGTCAGAAGTCCAAGCAGCTGACCGTGGTCATCGAGGCCACCCAGCTCGCCGAACGTGACGTTCCCGACTATCTCGAAGTCGATCACGGCAAGATGGTCGTCACCTACCAGCGCGTTCCCGGTCTGCACGATGTTCCGTATCCGGTCGTCATGGAGCCGAACCTCGTCGTCGAGTTCTACTCGCGCTGATCGGTCGCCCTTCGGGACAGACCTTTTCGAAAGGCCGCCTTCGGGCGGCCTTTTGTTTTTGGGCCGTGGTTGCTACTGCGAGCTTCGAAGGAGCTGCTATCCATGCTGGACGACGACAGGCATAGCGCGACGGACGCGGCCGACACCGAGCCAGAAGGCGGCGAGGGCGTCCATCCGCTGTTTCGCGAGGCTCCCGGCTCCGTCGGCTTCAAGAAGCTGCGCAAGCGTCTGCTGCGCCAGGCGCGCGACACGATGCAGACCTACGCCATGGTTCGGCCCGGCGCGCGTTGGCTGGTCGGCCTGTCGGGTGGCAAGGACTCCTACACGCTGCTGGCGCTGCTGCTCGACCTGCAATGGCGGGGCCTGCTCCCGGTCGAGTTGCTCGCTTGCAATCTTGATCAGGGTCAGCCGAACTTCCCAAAGCATATTTTGCCGGACTTCCTCACGCGCTATGGCATCGCGCATCGCATCGAATATCGCGACACCTATTCGGTGGTGAAGGAGAAGGTGCCCGAGGGCGCTACGACCTGCGCCCTGTGCTCGCGCCTTCGACGCGGCAATCTCTATCGCATCGCGCGCGAAGAGGGCTGCGAGGCGCTGGTGCTCGGCCACCATCTCGACGATTCGATCGAGACCTTCTTCCTCAACATGCTCCATGGCGGCAAGCTCTCGGCCATGCCGGGAAAGCTCCTGAACGACGAAGGCGACCTCACCGTGCTGCGGCCGCTGATCCGCTCGGCGGAGGAGGACATCGCCCGCTTCGCCGAAGCCATGCGCTTTCCCATCATTCCCTGCGACCTCTGCGGCAGCCAGGAAGGCCTGCAGCGCAGCGCGCTCAAAGGCTTCCTCGGCGATCTCGAGCGCCGCTTCCCCGGCCGCAAGGAGACGATCGCCCGCTCGCTCTCGACCGTGAAGCCGAGCCATCTTCTCGACCCCAATCTCTTCGACTTCGCACAGCTTCAGCCTCATTCCAGAACGGACCCGACGCCGTGACCCTGCCGATCGATAAACTCGCCGCCATCCTGCGCGACGCCGCCAAGGCCGAAATCCTGCCGCGCTTCCGGCGCCTTAGCGAAGGCGACATCCGCGAGAAGACCTCGGCGGTCGATCTCGTGACCGAGGCCGACGAAGCGGCCGAGCGCTTCATCAAACGCGAATGCGCGGCACGTCTGCCGGACGCGCTCTTCGTTGGGGAGGAGGGCGTCGCGGCCGACCCGGCCCTGCTTGCCAGGATCGGCGAGGCTGACCTCTCGATCATCGTTGACCCGATCGACGGCACCGCGAACTTCGCTGCAGGCGCGCCGCTCTTTGGAGTCATGGCCGCCGTGGTGTCGAAGGGCGAGACGGTCGCCGGTCTGATCTACGATCCGCTGGGCGACGACTGGATGATCGCGGAAAAGGGCGCTGGCGCTTTCCTAGTTCGGCCGGACGGCGAACGCGTGCGCCTGCGCGCCGCCGAGCCCGCCGGCATCGCGGATATGATCGGCGTCGCGTCGTCCTCCATGCTCCCCAAGGACCAGCGCAGGGCGCTTCTGACGCGGCTCGCCGACACGCGCATTCTCGCCAATTACCGCACAGCCGCGCACGAGTACCGCCTCGCGGCCTCCGGCGCTCTGCACTACCAGTTCTATGTGAAGCTGATGCCGTGGGATCATCTCGCCGGCACGCTGCTTCTGGAGGAGGCAGGCGGCTATGTCCGCAAGTGGAACGGCGAGCCCTATCGCCCGACCGACACCAAGGGCGGGCTGTTGACCGCGACGGACCCGGAAAGCTGGCAGGCGCTGCGTGCGCTGATTGGCGATGACATTCTTCGCGCTTGAAACGCTACGCTATTTCAAACGAAAACGCCGGCCTTTGGGCCGGCGTTTTCGTTATTCGGCCGCCGCTGCGGCTGGGTGCGTGACGATCGGGTCTTCGTAATCCACGGTCCGATCAGGCCGGAAGAGTTGTCCGTTCTCAGCCACCAGCGCGCAGACGACCGCCCCGATCGACAGGACGACAAAGCCCGACAGGAGCGGGATCAGCGTTCCGTTGTAGAGATAGCCGATCGCTGCGCCCAGCACGCCGCCGCCGAAGGTCTGCATGAAGCCCAGCACGGAGGACGCCGTGCCGGCGACGTGGCCGAGCGGCTCCATGGCCAGCGCGTTGAAGTTCGTGCCGATGAAGCCGAACAGACAGAGCGTCGCGATGATCCCGACGAAGAAGACCGGGAAGGGCGGCACGCCGCCCGACAGAAGCGCGACGCTCAGATGCAGGATGTTGAACGCCAGGAACAGGCAGAGCGCGCCATGCGACAGGCGACGCATGCCGAAGCGCTCCACCAGCCGGGAATTGGTGAAGGACGCCACCGCCATGAAGACGGCGCCGGCGGAGAAGTAGAGCGTAAAGGCCGGGCCGAGGGCGTAGATCGTGCCGTAGATCTGTTCTGCCTGGTTGATGAAAGCGAAGAGCACGCCGAATATCAGCGCGGTCGAAAGGGTGTAGGCGAAGGCCCGGCGGTTGGTCAGCACCAGACGGAAGGCGCCGACGACGCGGCTGACTGTGAGTGGTAGCCGATCCTCGGGATGCAGCGTCTCGGGCAAACGGACATAGGTCCAAACGCCGACGAAGGTCCCGAACACGGCGATGGCAATAAAGATCTCGTGCCAGTCTCCGAACAGGAGAACGAGCTGGCCGATATTGGGTGCGATCACCGGGATCGCCATGAAGATCATCATGACGAGGGACATGACGCTCGCCATGCGCGCGCCCCCGAAGCAGTCCCGAACCACGGAAACGGCGATGACGCGCGTTGCCGCCGCGCCGACGCCCTGGAGCGCGCGCAGCGCGAGCAGCACGCCGAATGTCGGCGAGAAGATCGCTGCCACGGAAGCGACGACATAGACAGCAAGGCCCGCGAGCAGCACCAGGCGCCGTCCGAAGCGATCCGACAGCGTGCCATAGGCGATCTGTGCGATGCCGAAGCCCATCACGTAGGACGAGATGACGAACTGCGCCTGGTTCGGATTGGCGAGCTGCAGAGACGTCGCGATGCCCGTCAACGCGGGAATGAAGATATCGATGGCGGCGGCGTTCAGCGCCATGATGCAGGCGATGAGGGTGACGAGTTCCCAATAGGGAATCCCGCGCGTGGGATGCGACGCGTCGGACATGGTCTCAAATCTTTCCTGATGCGGCTCTCGTCTACACGCTCCCCCGCCAATTGCAAGGGAGACTTATATTTCAACGCTTCGTAGCAAAGCTCCGTGACTGAACGAAGAAGGCCCGCTTCGGTTCGAAGCGGGCCTTCAGACGAATGGCTCTTTGCGCGCTTAGGCGTTACTGCGCCGCAGCGGCGCCCTTGGCTTCCACGCCGCGTTCGGAGAAGAAGTCCTGCAACTCGCCGGCCTGGAACATCTCGCGGAGAATGTCGCAGCCGCCGACGAACTCGCCCTTCACATAGACCTGCGGAATGGTCGGCCAGGAGCCGTATTCCTTGATCCCGGTGCGAAGTTCGTCCGAAGACAGGACGTTGACGCCCTTATAGTCGACGCCGAGATAGTTCAGGATCTGAACGACCTGACCGGAAAAGCCGCATTGCGGAAAGTCCGGCGTACCCTTCATGAAGACGACCACGTCGTTCGCCTTCACCTCGTTGTCGATCCAGTCGATGATGCCGCTCATGGTCGGGTCCGTTTCAGGGTTGGCCTGCGCCGCGAGGCGATGGCGAAAAGAGTGGGGTCGCGACCTCTCGGCTTACCGCTGTCGGACGCGTCACTTGCGCAGATATTACTTCGGCGCGCTGGTTTGAAGGGCGAGGGCGTGAAGAACGCCGCCCATGTTTCCCTGCAGCGCCTGATACACCATCTGGTGCTGCTGAACGCGCGACTTGCCGCGAAAGCTCTCCGCCACGACTTCGGCCGCGTAATGATCACCATCGCCCGCCAGATCGCGGATCGTCACCACGGCGTCGGGGATCGCCTCTTTGATCATGGTTTCGATGTCGCGGGCGTTCATCGGCATGCGGTCGATCTCCTGGCTGGGCGCGACCAAACCGGTCGCGTCTCCCCGAAGCGAAGATAGGCGCTTCGGGGGAGGCTCGCAACGCGGTTCAGGCCGCGCTGGCGTCTACGACGCCGGCCATGAAATTGGGGAACCAGCTTTCATGCGCGACGGTCAGCCGCTCGACCTCGATCGAGAGCGCGCCGTTCACCACCAGTGCCGTGCCGCCGACCGTGCCGAGCTCGCGCATGGGAATGCTTCCCGCTTCTGTCTCGATCGCCGATGCATCTTTCGACGCGACGGCAACGACATAGCGGGCTTGATCCTCGCCGAAGAGCGGACCGTGCAAGGCGCCCCCGCCGACATTGACCTTGGCCCCTTTGCCAGCGGCCATGCACATTTCGGCCAGCGCGATGCCGAGCCCGCCGTCCGACAGATCGTGGCAGGCGGTGACGCGGCCCGAGCGGATCAGCCCGCGCACCAGATCGCCATGGCGCTTCTCGGCTTCGAGATCGACCGGCGGCGGGGCGCCGTCTTCGCGGCCCTCGACCTCGCGCAGATAGATCGAGCTGCCGAGATGCTGCCCGTCCTGGCCTACCAAGAACAGGACATCGCCTTCCTGCATGCCGCCGATCGTCGCCGTGTGCCGGCGATCGTCGATCAACCCAACGCCGCCGATGGTCGGCGTCGGCAGGATCGCGCGCCCATGCGTCTCGTTGTAGAGCGAGACATTGCCCGACACGATCGGGAAGTCGAGCGCGCGGCAGGCGGCGCCGATGCCTTCGACCGCTTTCACGAACTGGCCCATGATCTCGGGCTTCTCGGGATTGCCGAAATTCAGATTGTCGGTCGCGGCCAGCGGCTCGGCGCCGACGGCCGTCAGGTTGCGCCAGCATTCGGCCACGGCCTGCGCGCCACCCTGCCAGGGATCGGCCTCGCAATAGCGCGGCGTCACGTCGGAGGAGAAGGCCAGCGCCTTGGTCGCATGCCCCTCGACGCGCACCACGCCGGCGTCGCCGCCCGGGCGCTGCAGCGAGTTGCCCTGGATCAACGTGTCGTATTGCTCGAAGACCCAGCGGCGCGAGGCGATGTCGGGCGAACCGAGAACCTTGAGCAGCGCCTTCGCGTAGTCGCGCGGCTCCGGCACGTCGGAGAGATGCACGACCTTGGCGGGCTTGGGCTCGGTCCAGGGACGATCGTATTCCGGCGCCTGATCGCCGAGATCCTTGATCGGCAGGTTCGCGACTTCGCGGCCATCGAACAGGATGCGGAAGCGCAGGTCGTTCGTGGTCTTGCCGACCACCGCAAAGTCGAGACCCCATTTGCGGAAGATCGCCTCGGCCACCTCCTGCTTGGAGGGCTCCAGCACCATGAGCATGCGCTCCTGGCTTTCCGAGAGCATCATCTCGTAGGGCGTCATGCGCTCTTCGCGCACCGGCGCCTTGTTGAGATCGAGCTCGATGCCGAGATCGCCCTTGGCGCCCATTTCGACCGCCGAGCAGGTCAGCCCCGCCGCGCCCATGTCCTGGATCGCGATCACCGCGCCGGTCTGCATGAGCTCGAGACAGGCTTCGAGCAGGCACTTCTCGGTGAAGGGGTCGCCGACCTGCACGGTCGGGCGCTTCTCCTCGATCTTGTCGTCGAATTCGGCCGAGGCCATGGTTGCGCCGCCGACCCCGTCGCGGCCCGTCTTGGCGCCGAGATAGACGACCGGCAGGCCGACGCCCTTGGCTTCCGACAGGAAGATCGCGTCCGTCTTCGCAAGGCCGGCCGCGAAGGCGTTGACCAAGCAATTGCCGTTGTAGCGAGGATGAAAGTTCACCTCACCGCCCACCGTCGGCACGCCGAAGGAATTGCCGTAGCCGCCGACACCGGCCACGACGCCGGCCACGAGATGGCGCGTTTTGGGATGGTCCGGCGCCCCGAAGCGCAGCGCGTTCATCGCCGCGATCGGCCGCGCGCCCATGGTGAAGACATCGCGAAGGATGCCGCCGACCCCGGTCGCCGCGCCCTGATAGGGCTCGATGTAAGAGGGGTGGTTGTGCGACTCCATCTTGAAGACGACGCAGTCGCCATCGCCGATGTCCACGACGCCCGCGTTCTCACCCGGACCCTGGATGACGCGCGGCCCCTTGGTCGGCAGCGTGCGAAGCCAGCGCTTGGAGGATTTGTACGAGCAATGCTCGTTCCACATGGCCGAGAAGATGCCAAGCTCGGTGATGGTCGGCTCGCGGCCGATCAGGTCGAGAATGCGCTGGTACTCGTCCGGCTTCAGCCCGTGGCTGGCGATGAGGTCGGGCGTGATGGCGATGTCGGTCATGGAGCCTCCGGGCGAGAGGAGAAAAACGCGCTCGGCCGTCCTTCGCATTGGCGAAGGTCGATCACAAGCGGAAAGCGGACAGTTTTCACCGGGCGTCCACCCAGTCGGAACGGTTGCGACAAAGGCCGACATCAGCGGCGGCGCGAACGATCTGCACGTCGTCCTCCACCTGGCTGACAGCGCCTTCGATCCGGCGTTGAAGAATCAGCAGCGTGTGGTCCTGCCCGCCGTCACGCATCGGTGCGCGCAGGCAAAGAGCGAAGCCGCGCGCGGAGTCGGCGAAGACGAAACCTTGCGTGCGCTGGAAGGGGCGGCCACGATAAATGGCGCGTCCGGTATCCCTCGCATAGCGTGCTTCCGCGCCGTTTGGTGCGCCGAACTCGCTTGCTCGGGCGACTGTCACCGGGCCACCGGGCGACTGACATCCAGCCAGAACGGCGAGGGCGATTACGGTGGCGAAGCGGACGAGCGGCGAGAATGGCATGTCAGGCGGAACAATCACCCGAACCGGCCGACCAGCGAGCAAGATCGCTTTCGAGACGCGCGCGCAGAGGGGACTGAAGCAGCGGGCCGTAGGTGTCGACCTCCGCGGAGCCGCTTCGCCCTTCCACCACGAGGAGCGGGCGCTCTTCCGGCCGGTTTTTCGGAACCAAGAGAAAGCGCGGGCGACCGGAGAAGGAGGAGAGTTCGGGCGCCAGCGAATAGCCGGTAAAGGCGGGATCGCGCGACTTAAACCAGCAGCGATTGACCGTCAGTGCCAGACGCTCCATCCGATCTAGGCCGGTGTCGATCTTGCGCACAGAAGGCTGCTTCGCAGGAGGCACCACGGGCGGGGTCGCGCAGCTGGCGAGAAAGGTCAGGATCAGACCGATACTGGCAGCGGCCAGACCCGAGGCCGCGCCGAGCAGCCCCAGAACCACGGCTGTCGCGCCGAAACTCGCGCCGACAAGCGCAAAGACCGCCGGCGAGAGAACGAGCAGAACCGGCAGCAGCCCAAGGATCAGAAAGAAACGGACGAGGCGCTGGCGGCTCACGCAGCCAGACCGCGCGGAACGAGGCCGAGGGCACTTTCGAAAATGCCGCGACCATCCGTCCCGCCGTGCTCGGGCTCGATCAAGTTCTCGGGATGCGGCATGAGACCGAGGACATTGCCTTCGGCGCTGACGATGCCGGCAATGTCGTTGATCGCCCCGTTCGGGTTCGTGCCCTCAGCGTAGCGAAAGGCAACCTGACCCTCGCCTTCGATCCGCGCGAGCGTTTCCGAATCCGCGAAGTAATTGCCGTCGTGATGGGCGACGGGGCAGCGGATGAGCTGGCCCTTCCGATAGGCGCTGGTGAACCGCGTCGAGGCGTTCGCCACTTCCAGCTTCACCTCGCGGCAAACGAACTTGAGGCTCGTGTTGCGCATGAGCGCGCCGGGCAGGAGCCCGGTCTCGCACAGGATCTGAAAGCCGTTGCAGACGCCGAGCACCGTAACGCCCTTGCGCGCCTTTTCGGCCACGGCCTGCATGACGGGCGAGCGCGCGGCGATGGCACCGCAGCGCAGATAGTCGCCGAACGAGAAGCCGCCCGGCACGACGATCAGGTCGACATCGGGGATGTCCGTGTCCGTCTGCCAGATGGTGACGGGCGCGGTTCCCGAGATCTTGGTCAAGGCCGCGATCATGTCGCGGTCGCGGTTGAGGCCGGGGAGAAGGACGACGGCGGATTTCATGGCGGCCCGACCTCAGACGATCTGAATGGCGTAGTTCTCGATGACCGTGTTGGCGAGGAGCTGTTCGCACATCGCCTTCAGGTCGGCTTCGGCCTTGCCTGTATCGACGCCATCGATCTCGACGTCGAAGACCTTGCCCTGACGGACGGCGCCGACGCCGCCGAAGCCGAGCGTTCCGAGCGCTCCTTCGATCGCCTTGCCCTGCGGGTCCAGAACGCCGTTCTTGAGGGTGACGACGATGCGAGCCTTGATCACGGAATAAGCCTGCCTTGCGAATGAACCAGTCTGAGAGCCGGCGCCGGTTGCGACGCCGGCAGGGGCGTCACTTGACCAACACCGGCCCGGAAGGGCGGGGCGGCTCGTTTTCGTTCATGATGCCGAGCCGGCGGGCGACTTCCTGATAGGCCTCGACCAGACCGCCCATGTCACGCCGGAAGCGATCCTTGTCGAGCTTGTCCTGCGTCTGCACGTCCCAAAGGCGGCAGGAGTCGGGCGAGATCTCGTCGGCCACGACGATGCGCATCATGTCGCCTTCGAACAGGCGACCCGTCTCGATCTTGAAGTCGACGAGCTGGATGCCTACGCCGAGGAAAAGGCCGGACAGGAAGTCGTTGACGCGAATGGCGAGCGCCATGATGTCATCGATTTCCTGGGGGCTGGCCCAGCCGAAGGCCGTGATGTGCTCTTCCGAGACCATTGGGTCGTCGAGCTGGTCGGCCTTGTAGTAGAATTCGATGATCGAGCGCGGAAGAACCGTGCCTTCCTCGATGCCGAGGCGCTTTGCCAACGAGCCGGCCGCGACATTGCGCACAACGACCTCGAGCGGAATGATCTCGACTTCCTTGATCAGCTGCTCGCGCATGTTCAACCGACGAATGAAATGCGTCGGGATGCCGATCCGGTTCAGGTGCGTGAAGATATATTCGGAGATCCGGTTGTTCAGGACGCCCTTGCCGTCCACGACCTCGTGCTTCTTCTTATTGAAGGCGGTCGCGTCGTCCTTAAAGAACTGGACGAGGGTGCCGGGCTCGGGGCCTTCATAAAGGATCTTCCCCTTGCCTTCGTAGATACGGCGGCGACGTGTCATGGACATTGCTCGATCGTGAGTTAGGAAGCGAGTCGTTGGAAAACTCGCGAAGAACCGCATGCTTAAGCCGGCTCATTATCCCAAACGCGGGTTCTAAACAATCGCTTCCCCGAAATTCCGGCATCTGCGCCCCGTGCAAGAGGCTCGCGGCCTTGCTAAACGGCACCGAAGGGTCTGGTCTCACCGGACGCGATGGGAGGACGAGGTCGTGACGGTCGGAAAACTTCGAGAGATGTTGGGCAGCCCGGACGTGGCGCTTTCGGCCTGGGCGGGACTCGGGGACCCCGTGGTCCATGAAGCGCTTCTTGCCGCCTTCGACGTCATCACTTTCGACGTTCAGCACGGCTTGCAGAGCATCGAGGAGATTCGTGAAGGGTGCGCGCGGGCCGTGTTCCTCGACAAGCCGGCGCTCGTCCGGGTGCCGATCGGCGATCTCGCGCTGGCCGGCCGCGTGCTGGACTTCGGTGCGACGGGCGTGATCCTGCCTATGGTGGCCAATGCCGCAGAAGCCGAGCGCTTCGCCCGCGCGTTGCGCTACCCGCCGCGAGGCACGCGCTCCTTCGGCCCCGCTCGCGCGCTTTCGCTCTTCGGCATGAATTCGGCGGAAGCCTATATCGAGGAAGCGAACGAGGCCATCGTTTCGCTCGCGATGATCGAGACGGCCGGCGCCTTCCGCGAGATCGATGCGATTCTCGCCGTGCCGGAACTCGGCGGCGTGTTCGTCGGTCCGTCCGATCTCTCGCTGGCTCTCGGCGGAAAGCTCGATCCGAACGGATCGGCCAGCGACGAGGCCGCCCATCTGATCTGCCGGCAGGCCAAAAGCGCAGGCAAAATCGCCGCCGTCTATGCCGCGAATGCTGCCGACGCCCGGCGCTACCGCGACATGGGCTACGACCTCATCTGCGTCGCCTCCGACATCGGTCTTCTCAAGCAGGCCTCGCTCGCGATCTGCGCCGAAATCCGCCGCAAGGATTAGGCGGCGGGCAGGCGCGCCAGAAACTTGCCGAAGGTGAGGAGGCCTTCCGGCCAGGGGCCATGGCCGCTGTCGCCGTTTAGATGGCCCGATTCTCCAGCATCGATGAAAAGCGAGCCCCAGGCGCCGGCCGCATCCTCCGCCGCCTCGAAGCGGGAATAGGGATCGTTGCGGCTGGCGACCACCACCGACGGGAAGGGCAGCGGCTCGCGCGGATAGGGGCCGAAGGTCGTGAGGTGCTTCGGCCGGATCGTCATGTCCGCCACGTCCGGCGGGGCCACGAAGAAAGCCCCTGCGACCTGCTTGCGGAACAAGGGAACGGCCTGCACCACGGCGGCGACGCCGAGCGAATGGGCCACGATCACCGGCGGCCGCTCGGCGGCGTTCACCGCCTCAGCGACGGTGCGCACCCAGTCCTCGCGGACCGGCTTCGACCATTCCACCTGCTGGACACGGCGGGCCGTGGACAGCTTCTGCTCCCAGCGGGACTGCCAGTGGTTTTCGTCCGCCCCCTGGTAGCCGGGAACGATGAGGATATCGGCTTCTGAAACGCGCATGCGCGGCAGATGCGAGCGCGAGGCCGGCTTGTCAAGGAAGCGTCACAGAAGAGGCGAGATCAGGCGGGTGACATTTTCGGTCAGCTGCACGAAGAAGCCGCGCCGCGACCATTCCTCCAGCCGCAGCCGATGGCTCTTGAAGCGGTAGTCGTCCTCGATGGCGCGGAGATCGCGCACCACGTCCTCGCTATAGGCGATCAGCGTCACCTCGGAATTCAGCTCGAAGGACCGGCGGTCCATATTGGCTGAGCCGATAATGGCGATGTCGTCGTCGATCGACAGATGCTTGGCGTGAAGGAAGCGCTCGCGATAGAGCATGACCTCCACGCCGGCCTCCAGCAGCTCGTCGTAGTAGGACTGCTGGGCCCGGTCGATCAGCCAGCTATTGGTGGTGGAGGTGACGAACAGCGTGACCCGAACGCCTTTCGACACGGCCGTGCGCATGGCGAGCAGCAGCGGCTCGTTGGGAATGAAATAGGGTGTCGCCAGCACGACGCGCCGGCGCGCGCTGTAGATCAGGTCGGTGAAGAGAATGTCGACGCCGGCATCGGGGTAGTCCGGGCCGCTCGGCAGGACCTGCGCTGTCGCCGTGCGCTCCAGCGAATGGGGAAGGGGCTCGGGCATCAAGTCGGGCGAGGCGATGTCCTCCTCCGTCTCCAGATACCAGTCGCCGATGAAGATCGCCTGCAGTTCCAGAACCACGGGGCCTTCGACGCGCGCCATCAGCTCGCGATAGAAGGTCTTGGGCTCGTATTCGATGCGGTGCATGTTCTGAGAGCCGACCCATCCGACACGCCCGTCCACCACCAAGATCTTGCGATGGTTGCGAAGATCGAAGCGCGTCGCCTGGTTCCAGAAGCGCAGGGGTAGAATCAGCCGAAGCTCGACCCCGGTTCCCTCCAGCCGCTTGGCGATGGCGCGTCGATCGCGCGAGGAGCCGACGGCGTCGATCAGCAGGCGACACTTCACGCCGCGTCGCGCCGCCCGCTCCAGCGCGCTGAGGATGCGGTTTCCCGCCTGGTCGTTCTGCAGGATGTAGACCATGACATGGGCATGGTGCCGGGCCTGGTCGATATCGGTGGCAATCCGGTCCACGACGCGGTTGTAGTCGGCATCCAAGACGATGCGATTGTCCGGCAGGACGGGAAAGCGGCCGATCCGGTGGACGAGGCGGCCGGTCAGCTGATGGTGCGGCCGAAGCGCGCGCAGCCCGCCCATGGCGCGGAGCGAGATGTGCTCGATCGCCTTGCGGATGATGTCCGGCATGGCCTCCAGCCGATCTCGGCGCCATTTGGGATGCCGCGCGTTGCCGACCGCGAGATAGAGCAACAGCGCGGCCCAGGGCATGAAGAAGAACAGGAGCAGCCAGGCTTGGGCGGCGACGGGAGATCGGCGAAAGGGAATGTAGACGACGGCGCCAACCAGAATCGACCAGCTCATGACGGCGATCACAAGCGGCCAGATCGTCCCGTCCAGAAATTGGCTCATTCCGCCCCGATCCCGCCACGCGCTGGGTCCAAGACAGGGCACCCAAGGGGCCCCGCCTTGCCGGACGCTCTGCCCGAGGATATGGGCACTGGCAAGATCGGGTCCAGCGGCCGGCTTCCCCTTCTTGAGGGTTTGTGATCGCGTGCGCCCGGGCAGCGGCGACGAATGGGCCTAGCGCCCGTTCGGAAAGCCGCAGCTGCTGACGGGCAGAACCAATCGACGGTCGGTGTCTTCAAACGCCACGTCGAAGAGGGGAAGAAAGCGGAACGAGCATGCTGCGCATCGTCTACGCCAATCTCGGCTATTCCCGCGACATCGACGGTTCGCTCGGGCACCATGTCCGCCGCGTCCATCATCATGTCTTCACCACCAAGCGCGTGCAGCTGCGAAGCCTGCAGCATGTGCGCGATCGGTTGCGCAACCTTCAGCCCGATCTCAGCTGCTTCGTGGAAATCGACCGGGGCTCGCTCACCAATGGCTTTTTCGACCAGAGCCGGGCGCTGGTGGAAGCTCACCACACGACCGTGCAGATCGACAACAAATACAGCGCCGAGCGGCAGTTCCGCCGCCTGTCGGTGTCGCGCGGCAAGTCCAACGCCTTTCTCGCTTCGCGGCCGGTCACATATGTCGCGCGCTATCTCTCCGCGGGCAAGAAGCGGCTCGTCTACGATCTGGAAATGGCGGGCATTCGGGTTCTCGTCGCGCATTTGTCGCTGCGCTACCGCATTCGCTGCGTGCAACTGGCCGAACTGGCGCGCTGGGTCGAGGAGCGCGAAGGGCCGACCGTGGTGATGGGCGATTTCAACGTGTTCCGGGGCTCGGGCGAGCTGGCGCCGCTCCTAGCCGGCGGGCGCATGGTGCATGCCAATGCCGATTCCGGTCCGACCTTCCGCTTCGGTCCCTATCAGGCGACGCTCGACACCTGCCTCATCTCGCGTGACCTGACGGACCATTGCACGGTCCATATTCTCGACCAGCCCTTTTCCGATCATCAGATGATCCAGCTCGACATCAAGGGCTTCGAGCAGAGGGAAGCGCCGCCCCTGGCGACGCCTCTTCTCGTGTCGGCCGAGGCCGAACCGGCCTGAACGTCAGGCCGCGCCGAAGACCCTAGCGAAGATCGTGTCGACATGCTTGGTGTGGTAGCCGAGATCGAACTTCTCGCGGATCTGGTCTTCCGACAGAGCGGTCGTCACGTCCTTGTCCGACAGAAGCTCGGTCAGGAAGTCGGCACCCTGTTCCCACACCTTCATGGCGTTGCGCTGAACGAGGCGATAGGCGTCCTCGCGGCTGACGCCGGCCTGTGTCAGGGCCAGCAGCACGCGCTGCGAATGGACGAGACCCTTGAACTGATTGAGGTTCTTGTCCATCCGCTCGGGATAGACGAGCAGCTTGTCCACGACGCCGGTGAGGCGGGCGAGGGCGAAGTCGAGCGTCACCGTCGCGTCGGGGCCGATATAGCGCTCGACCGAGGAGTGCGAGATGTCCCGCTCGTGCCAGAGGGCGACATTCTCCATCGCAGGGATCGCGAAAGCGCGAACCATGCGGGCGAGGCCCGTCAGGTTTTCCGTTAGAACCGGATTGCGCTTGTGCGGCATGGCCGAGGAGCCCTTCTGGCCCGGCGAGAAATACTCCTCGACCTCCAGAACCTCGGTGCGCTGCAGATGGCGGATTTCGGTGGCCAGCCGCTCGATCGACGAGGCGACGACGCCGAGCGTCGCGAAATACATGGCGTGCCGGTCGCGCGGGATGACCTGCGTCGATACCGGCTCGGGCTGGAGACCGAGGGCGGCCGCCACATGCTCCTCGACGCGCGGGTCGATATTGGCGAAGGTGCCGACGGCGCCCGAGATAGCGCAGGTCGCGATTTCCTCGCGCGCGGCGACGAGGCGCTTGCGGCAGCGGTCGAACTCGGCATAGGCGAGAGCCAGTTTGACGCCGAAGGTCGTCGGCTCGGCATGGATGCCGTGCGAGCGGCCGATCGTCACCGTGTCCTTGTGCTCGAAGGCGCGGCGCTTGAGTGCGGCCAGCAATGCGTCGAGATCGGCCAGAAGCAGGTCCGACGCGCGCACGAGCTGCACGTTGAAGCAGGTGTCGAGCACGTCCGACGAGGTCATGCCCTGATGGATGAAGCGCGAATCCGGGCCGACGAACTCGGCGAGATGCGTCAGGAAGGCGATGACATCGTGCTTGGTCTCGCGCTCGATCTCGTCGATCCGGTCGACGTCGAAGGTTGCCGCGCCACCCTTCTCCCAGATCGTCTTGGCCGCTTCCTTCGGGATCACGCCAAGCTCGGCCAGCGCGTCGCAGGCATGGGCCTCGATCTCGAACCAGATGCGGAACTTGGTTTCCTGGGACCAGATGGAGACCATCTCGGGGCGAGCATAGCGCGGGATCATGGAGGCAAGCCTTCGCAGCGGGGAGGAACAGGATCGGGCCGGTCCTAACAGACGTGTCGCATCGCCTCAATCCATGCCGCGCCGGGGCGGACCGCCAAGGTCAGACGAGGTCGCGCCAGGCGGGCAGAGCGGCGAATGCAGGGGCGCTGGCAGCATGGAAGACGCCGCGCGCGATGGCACGGGCCATGACGGCGGCGGCTGCCGCCGAGAGTTCGAGTCGGTCGACGGCCGAGAGCACCTCGTCGCGCGCGCCGGTCGCGGCGGCGAAGACGAGGTCGCCGTCGAAATCGGTGTGCGCGGGGTAGAGCGCGCGTGCGAATCCATCATGGGCCGCGACGGCCAGCCGCTTCAACTCCGCCTTGCTGAGATGCAGGTCGGTCGCGATCACGGCGATCGTCGTGTTGGTGCCCGGGCGCGGGTCCATCTTGCTGCGAGGCCGGGCGCAGTCGGCCGGCATCGGGACGGGCAGGCCGAGGCCGCCGAACTCTCCGTCCACCTCGAAAGGCGCGGCCCAGAAATGCCGCGTCCCGCCGACGAGGGGGGAGCCAACCGCATTGATCGCGACAAGGGCGCCGAGCGTCGCGCCGTTCGACAAGACGGCGGAGGCCGAGCCGAGACCGCCTCGACAGACCGCCGTGGTTGCGCCCATGCCGGCGCCCGCGCTGCCCAGCGCAAAATCCGCGCCCGCGCTTCGGGCCGCCGCGAGGCCGAGTTCGCGGTAGGGCGAATGGAGGCCCCAATCCTTGTCGCCGCCATTGGCGAGATCGAATAGGATCGCGCCGGGCACGATTGCCACTCTTTGACCCGCCACCTCGAAGCCGCGCCCGATCGAGCGCAGATGGCTCTGCACCCCGGACGGCGCATCGAGACCAAAGGCCGAGCCGCCGGAGAGGACGAGCGCGTCGACGCCCTGCACGAGATTTTGCGGATGGAGCAGTTCGGTATCCCGGGTTCCCGGCGCGCCGCCGAGAATCTCGACGGCCGCGCTGGCCGGCGCGTCGAACAGAATCGCCGTCGTGCCGCTCAGCAGCTGCGCGTCAGCGGCATGGCCGACGCGAAGACCGACCACGTCGGTGACGAGATTTCGCGCGCCTGCATGCCACATGGCTCTCAGCCCTCTTCGTCCGCCTGAAACCGGTCGCCCTGCCAGCGATAGGAGCGGAAGGGCACGACATCGGCGGACCCTTGCGCGTCGAAGCGCACAAGACCGCCCGAGGTGACGAAGGTTTCGTTGCCGAGGACATCGGCCAGCGTTCGCGTCTCCGCTTTGGACCGACGCAGCGCTTCGATTGCGATCTCGGCGCCGACACGCGCGATCCGCGCATAGCCCTCGTCGGCGGGCGGCGTCTCGCTGGGCGGCCAGCCGACGTCGAAGCCGGAGGCGACAGCCACCACGCCGTCCGGCAGGGGCACGTCCCCCGGCTCGTCCAGAAGCGATTCGCCGCTGGCGATTTGCAGGTCGGGCGTCACCTCCAAGGCGTCGCGCGCCATGATCGCGACATCGCGTCGCGCTCCGAACACCAGCACATGGCGGACGCCGCTTTGAGCGATGCGGCGCGCAAGGCCGAACTGCTTTTCTTCGGCGGGTCGGAAATTGTCCGTCAGAAGCGGGCGAAGGCCCTGCGCCTCCAGAAGTTCCCGCACGCCTTCCGCCAGATCGCGGCCATAGGACGAGCCGTCCTCAATAAGGGCGAACGGCGCGCCCTGCCAGCGCTCGCGTACGAAAGCGGCCAGCGCCTGGGCTTCCGCGCTGGTGCCGGGCGCGATGCGCCAGACCTGCCAGCCCGCCCGCTCCCGCCGCTCCAGAACGCGGTCGCTGCGCGCGCCGATGTCGATGGTTGGAATATCGGCCGACGAAAGGATGGGAAGCGCGCCTTCCAGCGCAGCCACGCAAAGGAAGCCCACTGAGATTTCGGCTTTCGCGTCCACCATGCGCCGGGCCGCTGCTTCGCCCCCTTCGCGGTCGCAACCCGTGTCGAACGTCGCGATCTGAGGAGCGGCGGTGTCGATCGCCGCAACCGCGCTGCGAGCGCCATCCGCTGCCTGACGGCCGAGAAGGGCGCTGGGTCCGCTCATGGGCACGGCGAGGCCGATCCCATCCGCGCGCGCCGGCAAGGACAGCGCGGAGGAACCGAGAGACACGGCGAGAACGATTCGCAGGCAAGCCTTCATGAGAGGGAGCCTAACCCGATTTCCGGGTAGGATGCGAGGCGCAGCGGCTCGCCTTGACCGCCCCGGCGCGCCCCGCTTAACTCGCGCCCCAAGCGGCCATGCCAGAGCCGGCCCAGCCCATCCCCAATCGGAGAATTGACCCGCATGACAGGCCCTTCCAAGACCCTTCTTGCCGCGACCGTGGCCGCCCTGACCCTGTCGGCTTCGCCTGCCGCCTTCGCGCAGGATGCAGCGGTCAAGCTCGGCTTCATCGGCGGCATCACGGGGCCGATCGAGAGCCTCATGCCGCCGATCACCAATGCGGCCAAGCTCGCCATCTCGCAGGTGAATGCCGCCGGCGGAATCGGCAAGAACGGCGCCAAGGTCGAGATGGTGATCGGCGACGACGGGTGCATCGACGCTGCCCGCGCCTCCGACGCCGCCGATCGGCAGGTCAATTCCGAGAAGGTCGCTGCGATCGTCGGCGCCATGTGTTCGGGCGCGACGATCGCCGCGGCGAATGCCGCGTCCATTCCCGGCGGCGTGGTGATGGTCTCGCCCTCCTCGACCTCGCCCGCCGTGACCGCGCTGGACGACAAGGACCTCGTGTTCCGCACCGCGCCGTCCGACGCCTATCAGGGCGAGGTTCTGGCCCGCGTCGTGAAGAAGAACGGCATCGACGAGGTCGCCGTGACCTATGTCAACAACGACTACGGCACCGGCTTCGCCCAGTCCTTCAAGACCGCCTTTGAGGCGGCGGGCGGCAAGGTCGCCGTGTCGCAGCCGCATGAGGACGGCAAGGCCGACTACCGCGCCGAGATCGGCTCGCTCGCGTCCTCCGGCGCGCAGGCGCTGGTGGTCCTCGCCTATGTCGACGGCTCGGGCGGTCGCATCGTCAACCAGGCGCGAGAGACCGGCGACTTCTCGACCTTCATCGGCGGCGACGGCATGGTGGGCGCTGCGCTGACCAACACGGCCGGCGGCGACGAGAAGCTGATCCTGACCCGGCCCGGCGGCACGGCAGCAGCCGGGGCCGAGCTCTACGCCACGGCCGCGAAGGAAGCCGGCTTCGACCCTTCGGCGACCTATGCCGCGACGTCCTACGACGCGGCCTTCGTCCTGATGCTGGCGCTGGAGAAGACCGGCGGCAGCCGCGAAGGCTTGTCCGCTGCGCTGCGCGAGGTCGCGAGCGCGCCGGGTGAGGTGATCCTGCCGGGCGAGTGGCAGAAGGCCAAGGCGCTGATCGACGAGGGCAAGGACATCAACTACGAGGGCGCCTCGGGCTCGCTGGAGTTCGACGCCAAGGGCGACGTGCCCGGGTCCTATGACGAGGTCACGGTGCGAGACGGCAAGATCGTTCCGGTCGGCCCGGCGCAGTAAGCCACACGGGCTTCAAGGAATACGAGAAAGGCCCTGGCACTCGACCGCCGGGGCCTTTTTTCGTTCAGTCCTTCAGCGGATCGTGGCCCCAGTTCATCAGCGAGAAGCGCCAGTTCGTTTCGGTGATGTCGCCCTTCGGCTTCTGCTTGGAATGGCGCTTGATGTAGCCGACGACCTTCTGCATATGCGCCCACTGCCTGTCGGTGAGATCAGCCTTCTTCGTGTGCTTGATCTCGATGATCGTGCGGCCCGAATGGTGGCCGACGGACTCGGCTCCGTCGTCGCTCTTCTGGCCGACCGAGCGCGAGTCCTCCGTCTCCAGCCACTTCTCCAACTCGCTCGGCGTCATGTTCACCAGCGAGCGGAACTCTTCGTAGATTTCCTGATGATCGTTCTCGGCCATGTGGCTTTCTCCGTTCGGCACCTGTTGGTGCGGCCAACGGAGGGCAGCGCGCGGCGGTTCCGGGGCAGCCGCCGCCGAAACCGGCGCTAATGCCGCAGGCGCTCCGGCAAGACGCCGTCGGGCGCGAAGCGCAGGACGAGCGTGATGGTGAGCCCGATCACGAAGACGCGCATCTGCAGCGCGCGGGAGTCGAGATCGGCCGGGGCGACCCAGCCGAAGAGCGCCGAGCCCCAGTCGCGCGCCAACGAGAAGAGCGAGAGCGCCGCCGGCTCCGACATCGTCCACACGATATAGACCAGCACCGCGCCGAAGATGGCGCCACGATTGTTGCCGGCTCCGCCCAGGATCACCATGACCCAGATCAGGAACGTGTGGTTGAGGTCCACGAAGCCGGACGGGTCGAAGACCGAGGTGAAATGCACCAGCACGGCGCCGCCGAGCCCCATCAGCATGGCCCCGAGCACGAAGATTTCCATGCGACGCCCGTCGACATTCTTGCCCATGGAACTCGCCGCCGCCTCGTTGTCGCGGATGGCGCGCATCATTCGGCCCCAGGGCGCGCGATAGGCGCGCTCCAGAAGCAGCGTGACGACGACGAGGATGATGGCGGCGACTGAGAGATAAAGCCCGCGCGCCCAGAGAAAGCCGATCTCGCCCGGCGTCGGGACGGGCCAGGGCAGGGGCGAGACGGTGAGCGTTCCCCGCGTCAGCCAGTCGGCGTTCTTCAGGAAGGTCTTGATGATCTGCGCGATGCCCAGCGTCGCGATGGCGAGATAATCCGCGCGCAGACCCAGGCAGATCTTGCCGATGACGAAGGCGATGGCACCGGCCACGAGCCCGGCCGCGATCCAACCGACCGCGACGGGCAGGCCGAAGCCACCGATGAAGCCGGCCTCTGCCTCGATCGCCGTCGTGGCCGGATCGAACTTGGCGGAAACGAGCATGAACGCGACCGCCGCGACGATCAGGGTCGAGGCGGTGACAAGGCCTTTCGGCAGGCCGATGCGCCGACCCTGCGAAACGAGAGCGACGACCACGGCCGCGCCGAGGAGCCAGACGAGCGCCTCGCCCAACAGCGGCGCGCCGCTCCCGGCCCAGAAGGCGGGGTTGACCGGCACGGTCATCAGGACGGAGGCTGCCGCGCCGGCGACGATGAAGCCCATGATGCCGACATTGAACAGGCCGGCATAACCCCACTGGATGTTGAGCCCGACCGCGATGATCGCATAGGCCGAGGCTTCCACCAGCATGCGCGTGGCATAGGCCGAGCCCTGAAGGGCATAGACGAGCGCCACCAGCGCCAGCAGCGCGGCGACGAGGAGGAGTTCCCGGCGCAGCGGGCGGGCTGGGGCGGCAGGGGTGGCGGAGGCACCGGTCATCAGAACACCCGTCCCTTGAAGATGCCTGTCGGCCGGTAGATCAGAACCGCGACCAGAATGAAGAAGGGCACGACGAGGCGATATTCCGTCGGCACCATCGCAAGGCTCGCAGGGATTTCGAAGCCGGCGGGCAGCAGGTCGCGGAAGGGGCGCAGCAGCACCGAAAAGTTGAACACGGCGAGCGTCTCGGCAAAGCCGATGAGATAGCCGCCGGCGATCGCGCCATAGGGCTGCCCGATGCCGCCCAGAATGGCCGCCGCGAAGATCGGCAGGAGGATGTTGTAGGCAAGGTCCGGCTTCAACTGCACGTCCATGGCCAGCATCGTTCCAGCGATGGCCGCCAGCCCGCCGCCGATCGCCCAGGTCGCCTTGACCACCCGCTCGATCGGAATGCCGGTAACGCGGGCGAGATCGGGATTGTCGGACACGGCGCGCATCGCCTTGCCGAGGCGCGAGCGCGTGAGGAAGAGATGCAGCGCCACGACGGAGAGCACGGTGAGCGCGATCAGCGCCACCTGCGGCTCGGTCAGAACGATGGGCCGTCCGCCGGTCGGGATGCGGAAAATGGTCTTGGGCGCATCCAGATACATGTCGCGCGACCCGGTGCCGGCAAACAGGCGGATCAGGCCCTGCAGCATTAGCGTGACGCCGATCGAGGCCATGACCAGCACAACGGGCTTGGCGCCGCGCTTTCGCAGCGGCCGGTAGAAGGCGCGGTCGAGTCCGATCGCGAAAAGCGCTGTCAGAACCATGACAACCGGCAGCAGCGCCAGCACCAGCGGGATCGGCAGGGTGATGCCGAGCGACGAAAGCGTGGCGGCCAACGCCAGGGCGATGAAGGCGCTGGCCGTCATCATGTCGCCATGCGCGAAATGGGCAAAGCGCAGGATGCCGAAGATCAGCGTGACACCGACCGCGCCGAGCGCATAGACGGAGCCGATGATGAGCCCGCCGACCACGCCGCGATTGATGAAGAAGATGAGCTCGTCCAACGGAAGGTCTCGTGCGTTCGCGGGGTGGTGTCAGCCGCCGAGGAAGGATTTGGCGACGTCGGGATCGGCGAGCAGCGCCGCGCCTGTGTCGGTGAACCGGTTGCGCCCGCCGGCCAGCACGAAGCCCTTATGGGCGATGCCGAGCGCCTGCCGCGCGTTCTGCTCAACCATCGCGACGGTGACGCCGGTCGCGTTGATGGCGAGGATGCGGTCGAAGATCTCGCTCATAAACAGCGGGGAAAGGCCCGCCGTGGGCTCGTCCAGAAGGATGAGCTTGGGGTCGATCATCAGTGCGCGGCCGACCGCCACCATCTGGCGCTGGCCGCCGGACAGTTCGCCAGCCGGCTGCGAGCGCTTGGCTTTGAGCGGCGGGAAAATCTCGTAGACCCGGTCGAGCAGCGCCGAGACGTCGTCGCGCCGAACATAGGCCCCCATCTCCAGATTCTCGTGGACGCTCAGTGTTTTGAAGACATTGTGCTCCTGCGGCACGAAGGCCATGCGCAGGGCGCTCAAACTCTCGGTCGGCCGGTTGGTGATGTCCTGCCCGTCGAAGGTGATCGTGCCGGCGGAGACGCGCAGAAGCCCGAAGATCGCCTTCAGCGTCGTGGACTTGCCGGCCCCGTTCGGGCCGACGATGACGCCGATCTCGCCCTGGTTCAACGCAATGTCGACGCCGTTGAGGATGGTCGCCGCGCCATAGCCGGCGACGACGCCGCGCACCGAGAGGAGGCTCATGCTCGAGCTCCGGGAAGCGTGGTGGCGTGGCCGGTCGGCGAGCCGCCGAAATAGGCTTCGACCACGCGCTGGTCGGCTTGGATGTCCTTGAGCGAGCCCTTCATCATCACCGAACCCGCCGCCATGACGATGACGGGGTCGCAGAGGCGACCGATCAGATCCATGTCGTGCTCGATCACGAAAAACGTGTAGCCGCGCTCGCGGTTGAGGCGCTCGATATTAGCGGCGAGGTCGTTCAGCAGCGTTCGGTTGACACCGGCCGCGATCTCGTCGAGCAGCACGACCTTGGCGTCCACCATCATGGTGCGGCCTAGCTCCACGAGCTTCTTCTGGCCGCCCGACAGATTGCCAGCGAGCTCGTTCTTCACATGGGCGATCTGCAGAAAGTCCACGACCTCCTCGGCCCGCGCGCGCACCTTGATTTCGAACTCGCGCACGCGGCGCCCGCGAAACCAAGCGTCGAACACGTTCTCGCCGGGTTGGCCGTCCGGCACCATCATCAGGTTTTCCAGAACCGTGAGGCGAGAGAATTCGTGCGCGATCTGAAAGGTGCGCAAGAGGCCGCGCCCGAAGAGTTCGTGCGGCCTGAGTCCGCCGATCGGCTGGCCGTCGAGCAGGATCGTACCCGAACTCGGCTCCAGATTGCCGGCCACCATGTTGAACAAGGTGGACTTGCCCGCGCCATTGGGACCGATCAAACCCGTGATGCTGCCGGCTTCGACGCTCAGGCTGCAGTCGTTCACCGCCACGAACCCGCCGAAGCGGCGGCTGACATTCTTCACTTCGATGATCGGGGCCATGCGGGGTCGTTTCCGTTCGGCGGACGTAAGGTCGCGCGACAAGAAAAAGGCGGAGCGGCCCCCATAAGCCAAGCCCCGGATTTTTCAAACCCTTTAAACGACCCGTGCCAAAGCGGGAGGGGCATTCTATGTTAGTCGGGAAGCCTCACGCCGACCTCCGAGTCGGAGATTTGCGGAAAGAGTTCGTGTTGAAGTCTGGTGTCGCCTCTCATCCGCTCGTCGACCGTCCGACCTATCGGGAGGCGATGAGCCATTTCGCGGCCTCGGTCTGCCTCGTGACGACGGATGGGCCGGCGGGCCGGCGGGGCGTCACCGTGACCTCGGTCTGCTCGGTCTCGGACGAGCCGCCGACCCTTCTCGTGTGTCTCAACCAGAGCAGCGCATCCAACACGCGCTTCGACCACAACGGCGTTTTCGCGGTCAACATACTGGCCTCGCACAACGAGCCCGTGGCCCGCGCCTTTTCCGGCGAAGGCAAGTTGGAACTCGAAGAACGCTTTGCCGCAGGCCGCTGGGCGACGCTCGCAACCGGTGCGCCCATACTGGCGGATGCTCTGGTCAGCTTCGACTGCCGCGTCATCGACAGCCGCCCGGTGGCGACGCACCGTGTCATTCTGGGCGAAGTTCTGGCCATCGGTGAGCCGACGCTCGGCGAAAGCCTTCTCTATCGCGCGCGCCGATATCATTCTCTCTGAAGGGCGCCGCGTTCCAGCTTCCAAAATCGCAAGGACCTGAACCCGTGACCCAAGTGCCAGCCAGTATCGAGGAAACGGTCGCGCTGCTGGCCGGTGCGGATTACGTGGCCGATCGGTCGCTGGCGACGGTCCTGTTTCTCGCCCTGCGCATGGGCAGGCCGCTGTTTCTGGAGGGCGAGGCAGGGGTCGGCAAGACGGAACTTGCCAAGGTGCTGGCAAAGACGCTGGACCGGCCGCTGATCCGGCTCCAATGCTACGAGGGGCTCGACATTTCCTCGGCCGTCTACGAGTGGAACCACGCCGCCCAGATGATCGAGATCCGCCTGCGCGAGGCGACGGGAAGCGCCGAGGGCGACGCGCTGCGATCCGACATCTTTTCCGAGCGCTTCCTGATCCGTCGTCCGGTTCTGCAGGCGCTGGGTGGCGAGCCGGGCCGGGCCCCGGTGCTCCTGATCGACGAGCTCGACCGCACCGACGAGGCCTTCGAGGCTTTTCTTCTGGAAGTTCTGTCCGATCATCAGGTCACCATTCCCGAATTCGGCACGATCGGCGCCGCCGAGCCGCCCATCGTCGTCATCACCACCAATCGCACGCGCGAGATCCACGACGCGCTGAAGCGGCGCTGCCTGTATCACTGGCTGAATTATCCCAATGCCGAGCGCGAACTCGATATCGTCCGGCGCAAGGCACCGGGCGCCGGCGCGGACCTGTCCCGCGAGATCGTCGCCTATGTGCAGAAGCTGCGCGCGGCGGACCTGTTCAAGGCGCCGGGCGTCGCCGAGACGATCGACTGGGCGACGGCACTGACCGAGTTGGATGCTTTGGCGCTCGACCCGCAGCTCGTGTCCGACACGCTGGGCGTCCTCCTCAAATATCAGGACGATATCGCACGGATCGAGAAGGGCGAGGGGCGCGAGATGCTGAACGCGGTCAAGCGCGAACTGGCCGTGGGCTGAACCATGAACTGGCAAGCGGCGCCAGAGGGAGAGCGGCCGGGCGGGCAGATGCCGGCCAATGTCGTTCATTTCGCTGGCGCTCTGCGCCGCGCCGGCCTGCGCACCGGGCCGGCGGAAACGCTGGACGCGATCAGCGCCCTGCGGCTCGGCGGTGTCGGCTCCCGCGAGGATGTCTACTGGACGCTGCACGCCGTGTTCGTGCATCGGCGCGAGGACGGGCCGGTCTTTGCGGAGGTCTTTGCCGCCTTCTGGCGCTCGCGGCAGATGATCGAGAAAATGATCGCGCTGTTCTCGGGCGGCGCCCCGGCTCGGCCAGCCGAGCGCAAAGCCGGCGCCCGGCGGGCGGGCGAGGCCCTGTCGGACGGACTGCCGCCGCGCCCGGCGCGGCAGGACAAGCCGATCCTCGATGTCGACGCGCGCTTCACCGTCTCGGCGGATGATCTTCTACGCTCCAAGGACTTCGCGCAGATGACCGCGAGCGAACTGGAAGCGGCGCGCCGCGCGGTTCGAAACCTTGTGCTGACCGGCGACGAGCGGCGCACGAGGCGATTGCGCCCGCATGCGCACGGCGAGCGGGTCGACCTTCGGGAAACGCTGCGCGCCAGCGCTCGGACCGGCGGTGATCTTCTCCTCCCGCATTGGCGCACCGCGCAGCGG